>JBKPLI010000072.1:0-11132 GCA_046731555.1 Actinomycetota bacterium
GCGCCGGCGAAGCCGACGCGCTCACAGCGCCACGTCCCGCGGACCGAGCGCCGGCAGCGCCCGAAGCGCACCCGCGGCGGCGCGACGACCCGCAAGGCGATCGTCCGCCTTCCGAAGCCGGACCACGAGCGCGGCCGCCACCAGGAGCGTCGCGGCGTCGTCGTCTCCGACAAGGGCGACAAGACGATCGTCGTGAAGGTCAACGTGATCAAGTCGCACCCGCGGTACAAGAAGGTCGTTCGGAGCACGGTGAAGTTCCACGCGCACGACGAGCAGAACCAGGCCGGCGTGGGCGACACGGTGCGCATCGTCGAGACGCGCCCGCTGTCGAAGACGAAGCGCTGGCGCCTCGCGGAGATCGTGGAGAAGGCGAAGTGATCCAGCAGGAAACCCGCCTCAAGGTCGCCGACAACACGGGCGCACGTGAGCTACTCTGCATCCGCGTGCAGGGCGGTTCGAAGCGCCGCTATGCGCGTGTCGGCGACATCATCACGGCGACCGTCAAGACCGCAGCCCCCCAGGGCGCGGTCAAGAAGGGCGAAGTGGTGAAGGCCGTCGTGGTGCGGACGAAGAAGCCGTTCGGCCGCGACGACGGCACGCTGATCGCGTTCGACGAGAACGCAGCCGTGCTCATCGACAACCAGCGCAATCCCCGCGGAACGCGCATCTTCGGGCCCGTCGCCCGCGAGCTGCGCGAGAAGAACTTCATGAAGATCGTCTCTCTTGCACCCGAGGTCTTGTAGTGAGCTCCACGATGAAGATCAAGAAGGGCGACGTCGTTCAAATGCTGAGCGGCAAGGACCGCGGCAAGCAGGGCCGCGTCCTCGACGCGCGCCCGGGCGAGCGCAAGGTCGTCGTCGAGAACCTGAACCAGGTCAAGCGCCACCAGAAGCCGCGGCCCATCCGCGATTCGAGCCGCATGGGCGGCCCGCAGGTCGCGCCGGGCGGGATCATCGACATGGCCTCGGCGGTGTCGGTCTCGAACGTGATGCTCGTCTGCCCGACGTGCAAGAACCCGACGCGCGTCGGCTACCGCTTCCGCGACGACAAGAGCGGCCACACGAAGGTGCGCGTCTGCAAGCGCGAGGGCTGCGGCCAGGAGATCGATCGCTGATGGCAGTCGCCGAGACCTACGTGCCGCGCCTGAAGCAGCGCTACAACGACGAGCTGCGCACGCAGCTGAAGGATCAGCTCGAGCTGAGCTCGATCATGCAGGTGCCGCGCGTCGAGAAGATCACGCTCAACATGGGCGTCGGCGAGGGCAAGACCGACGCGAAGGCGCTCGACTCCGCGATCGAGGAGCTGACGATCATCTCCGGCCAGCGCGCGCAGGTGCGCCGCGCCCGGAAGTCGATCGCGCAGTTCAAGATCCGCGAGGGCATGCCGATCGGCGCGAAGGTCACGCTCCGCGGCGACCGCATGTGGGAGTTCCTCGACCGGCTGATCTCGATCGCGCTGCCGCGCATCCGCGACTTCCGCGGCCTCAACCCGAACTCGTTCGACGGCCGCGGCAACTACTCGCTCGGCATCCGCGAGCAGATCATCTTCCCCGAGATCGACTACGACAGCATCAACCAGATCCGCGGCCTCGACGTCGCGATCACGACCACCGCCGCGAACGACGAGCAGGCCCGTGCGCTCCTGCAGGGGCTGGGGCTGCCGCTCGCGTCCGAGGCGAGAAGGGACTAACGCGTGGCGAAGAAGTCACTCGTCGTCAAGGCGTCGCGTCCGCAGAAGTACAAGGTGCGGAACTACACGCGCTGCAACAAGTGCGGACGTCCGCGCGCCGTGTTCAAGAAGTTCGGGCTCTGCCGGATCTGCCTGCGGGAGCTCGCCCACCAGGGCGTGATCCCCGGCATGACGAAGAGCTCCTGGTAGGAGGCAGCACGTGCTCACCGATCCCGTCGCCGACATGCTCACCCGGATTCGCAACGCCAACAAGGCGCTGCACGACACGACCTCGATGCCGACCTCCAAGCTGAAGGAGCAGATCGCGAAGCTCCTGAAGGAGGAGGGCTACATCCGCGACTACCACGTCGAGGACCGCGAGGACCTGCCGTACAAGACGCTCGTCGTCGAGCTGAAGTACGGCCGCTCGCGCGAGCGCGTCCTCACCGACATGAAGCGGATCTCGAAGCCCGGTCGCCGCGTCTACGCGCGCAAGGACCGGCTGCCGCGCGTGCTCGGAGGCATGGGCACTGCGATCCTGTCCACGTCCCGCGGGCTCGTCACGAGCCGCACCGCCGAGAAGGAAGGCATCGGCGGCGAGGTCATCTGTTTCGTCTGGTAGCCATGAGTCGGATCGGCAAGAAACCCATCGAACTCCCCGCCGGCGTGATGGTCTCGCTCGACCCCGGTCGCGTGACCGTCTCCGGGCCGAAGGGCGAGTTGCGCCAGGTGGTGCCGCAGCGGATCAAGATCGAGCAGGAGGACGGCTCGATCGTCGTCACGCGCCCGAGCGAGCGCGGCGAGGACCGCGCGCTCCACGGCCTGACGCGCACGCTGATCGCGAACATGGTCGAGGGCGTGACGAACGGGTTCCAGAAGCGCCTCGAGATCCAGGGCGTCGGCTACCGCGCGACGTTGCAGGGCACGAACCTCGAGCTGCAGGTCGGGTACTCGCACCCGGTGCGGATCACGCCGCGGCAGGGGATCGAGTTCGAGGTGCCGACGCCGACCCAGGTGGTCGTCAAGGGCATCGACAAGCAGGTCGTCGGCCAGACGGCCGCCGAGATCCGCAAGGTTCGCCCGCCCGAGCCGTACAAGGGCAAGGGCATCCGCTACGAGGGCGAGTTCGTCCGGAGGAAGGTCGGGAAGCGCGCATGAGCAAGCCGAGCGTTCGCGAGGCGCGTGAGCGCCGTCACCGCCGCGTCCGCGGCAAGGTGCAGGGCACGACCGAGCGCCCGCGCCTGATGGTCTTCCGCTCGAACCGCGGCATCTTCGCGCAGGTCGTGGACGACTCGTCCGGCAAGACGGTCGCGGGCGCGTCGTGGGTCGGCCTCCCGAAGTCGTTCAAGGGTGACAAGACGGAGCAGGCGCGCGAGGTCGGCCGCAACGTCGCCGTCGCCGCCCGCAAGGCCGGCGTGCACGAGGTCGTCTTCGACCGCGGCGGCTACCTGTACCACGGACGCGTGAAGGCGCTGGCAGACGGCGCGCGCGAGGAGGGACTCAAGTTCTAGTGGCAGTCGATGTCGCAGAAACCAGGGAGCTGAAGGAGCGCGTGGTCGAGATCAACCGCGTCGCCAAGGTGGTCAAGGGCGGCCGGCGGTTCTCGTTCACCGCGCTCGTCGTGATCGGCGACGAGGTCGATCGCGTCGGCGTCGGCTACGGCAAGGCGCGCGAGGTGCCGCTCGCGATCTCGAAGGCCGTCGACGACGCGAAGAAGAACCTCTTCACCGTCCCGAAGCACGGCCAGACGATCACGCACGAGGTGCTCGGCCAGTTCGACGCGGCGAGGGTGCTGCTGCGCCCGGCCTCGCCCGGTACCGGCGTCATCGCCGGCGGCGGCGTGCGCGCGGTGCTCGAACTCGGAGGCGTCCGCGACGTGCTCGCGAAGTCGCTCGGCACGACGAACCCCATCAACATGTTGAAGGCCGCCGAGCAGGCGCTGCGCCAACTGCGCCGCCCGGAGGAGGTCGCCAAGGCGCGCGGGCTGTCGATCTCGCAGGTGCTGCCCTACAAGGCGCCCGTCGAGAGCGAGGCCGAAGAGGCGCCCGCCGAGGAGGTGACGAGCGTTGGCGAAGCTGCGCCTGACGCAGACGCGTAGCGGCATCGGCCAGTCCCAGCGCCACCGCGGCACGCTCCGCGCGCTCGGTCTCGGCAAGATCGGCCGCTCCGCCGAGCACGACGACAGCCCGGTCATCGCAGGCATGCTGAGGAAGGTCCGTCACCTCGTGAAGGTGGAGGAGGCGTAAGCGATGGCCGACGAGCTCAACCTCACGAACCTGAAGCCCGCCCAGGCGCGCCGCGACCGGAAACGCGTGGGCCGGGGCCTCGGCTCGGGCAAGGGCCGGTACTCCGGCCGCGGGATCAAGGGCCAGAAGTCGCGCGCGGGCTCGCACACCATGCGCGCCGGCTTCGAGGGCGGCCAGATGCCGCTCTACATGCGCACCGCGAAGCTCCGCGGCAACACGTCCGCGGACGCGATGCCGGTCGGCCCGTTCCGGACGTACTCGCAGCCCGTGAACCTGCGCGACCTCGACCGCTTCGAGGCGGGCGAGGAGGTCACGCCCGAGTCGCTGAAGGCGAAGGGCCTGATCCGCTCGGTGCGCAAGGACGTGAAGCTGCTCGGCAACGGCGAGCTCTCGAAGAAGCTCACGATCACCGTGCACGCCGCCTCGGCGACGGCGCGCGAGAAGGTCGAGGCCGCCGGCGGGACGCTCACGCTCCTCCGCGAGCCGAAGCCGCGCAAGGAAAAGAACCTCAAGCGCAAGAACCGCGCCGCGAAGGACACGGCGCCCGCCCAGGCGAAGGCCGCTCAGCCGGCCGAGGCCGAGGCGGACGAGCCTGAGGCGGAGGGCGACGGCGAGTGATCTCGTGGCTCGGTAACGCCTGGCGCGTCCCCGAGCTGCGTCGCCGCGTCCTCTTCACGGCCGCGGTCCTCGCGGCGTACCGGCTCGGCTCGTGGATGCCGGCGCCGGGCGTCGACTCGCAGTCGATCAAGGACTACTTCAACAGCCAGGGCGGCACCGTCCTCGGCCTGCTGAACCTCTTCTCCGGCGGCGCGCTGTCGCAGTTCTCGCTGTTCGCGCTCGGGATCATGCCGTACGTCACGGCCTCGATCATCCTGCAGCTCATGACGGTCGTCGTGCCGTCGCTCGAGCAGCTGCAGAAGGAGGGCGAGTCGGGCATGGCGCGCATCAACCAGTACACGCGCTACTTGACCGTGGTGCTCGCGGCGGGCCAGTCGGCCGGCTACGCGTACCTCTTCAACCGCCAGGGCGCGCTGCCCGTGAACGCCGGCCGCCTCGTCCTGATCATCATCACGCTCACCGCCGGGACGACGCTCCTGATGTGGATGGGCGAGCTGATCACGAAGCGCGGGATCGGCAACGGCATCTCGCTCCTGATCTTCGCCTCGATCCTCACATCGGCGCCCGCGGGCGTGAACGCATGGATCAACGGCGGGCCGATGGAGAAGCTCTTCTTCCCGATCATCGCCGTCGCGATCGTCGTCGCCGTCGTCTTCATGCAGGAGGGCCAGCGTCGGATCCCGATCCAGTACGCGAAGCGCATGGTGGGCCGGCGGATGACCGCGGGCGGATCGACCTACATGCCGCTGCGCGTGAACATGGCCGGCGTCATCCCGGTCATCTTCGCCGCCGCCGTGATGGCGTTCCCGCCCACGATCGGCCAGTTCTTCCCGGCCACGCAGGGCTTCATCAACGCCCACTTCTCGCCGTCGAACTGGCTCTACATCCTGCTCGAGGGCGCGCTGATCATCATCTTCACGTTCTTCTACACCGCCGTGCAGTTCAACCCGAAGGATCAGGCGGACAACCTCCAGAAGTACGGCGGCTACATCCCCGGCATCCGCCCCGGCCAGGCGACCGCGCAGTACCTCGACCGCGTGCTCACGCGGCTGACGCTGCCCGGCTCGATCTACCTGGCGCTCGTCGCCGTGCTGCCGTCGATCTTCATCCGCTACGGCGGGTTCTCGCAGGCGACCTCGCGCGCACTCGGCGGCACCTCCGTGCTGATCGTGGTCGGCGTCGCGCTCGACACGATGCGCCAGATGGAGTCGCAGATGATGATGCGCTCCTACGAGGGCTTCCTGAAATGAACCTCCTGCTCCTGGGTCCCCAGGGAGCGGGAAAGGGGACGCAGGGGAAGCTTGTCGCCGCCGACTACGGCATCCCGCACGTCGCCACGGGCGACATGTTCCGCGCCGCGATCGCCCAGCGCACGCCTCTCGGGCAGCGCGTCGAGCCGATCCTCGCCGCCGGCGAGCTCGTGCCCGACGAGCTCACGGTGGAGCTGATCCGCGAGCGGCTCTCGCAGCCCGACGCGGCGGCGGGCTTCGCGCTCGACGGCTTCCCGCGGAACCTCGTGCAGGCCGAGGCGCTCGACCGGATGCTCGGCGAGATCGGCCACTCGCTCGACGCCGTTCTCTACTTCGACGTCCCGGACGAGGTCGGCTTCGAGCGCGCGCTCAAGCGCGCGCAGGACGAGAACCGTCCCGACGACACGCCCGACGTCATCCGCCGGCGCCTCGCGATCTACCACGACGAGACCGAGCCGGTCGTCGAGCACTACCGCGCCACGGGCAAGCTCGTGCCGCTCCACGCGGAGCGGTCGATCGAGGACGTCCACCGCGAGGTCACCGACGCGCTGTCCCGGTTCGAGGTGCCGGCGTGATCGGCTGCGGAGCAGCCTGTCCGCTCAAGCGGACCCGTGGAGGGGGTTTGGGGGAACCGGGAGGTTCCCCCAGCGAGGAGGCACGGCGGTGATCATCAGAAAGTCAGTGGAGGAGATCGAGACCATGGCGCGCGCCGGTGCGATCGTCGCCGGCACGCTCGCGCTGCTCGAGGAGACCATCCGCCCGGGCGTCACGACCGGCGAGCTCGACGCGCTGGCGGAGGAGTACATCCGCTCCCACGACGGCTACCCGACCTTCAAGGGCTACAAGGGCTACCCGGCCGCGACGTGCCTGTCGCCGAACGACATGGTCGTCCACGGCATCCCGGGCCCGTACCGGCTCGGCGACGGCGACATCCTCTCCGTCGACGTCGGCGTCACGCTCGAGGGCTTCGTCGCCGACTCGGCCTGGACGTTCGCGGTCGGCGAGATCTCGGCGCAGGCGCAGCGGCTGCTGGACGCGTGCGAGGCGGCCCTCGAGGCCGGCATCGAGCAGGCGCAGGTCGGCAACGACATCGGCGACATCTCGGCCGCCGTTCAGTCGAGGGTGGAGGAGGCCGGCTTCAGCGTCATCCGGAGCCTCGTCGGCCACGGCGTCGGCCGCTCCATGCACGAGGACCCCCAGATCCCGAACTTCGTCACCTCCTACCGCGGCCCGGAGCTCCGGGAGGGCATGACGCTCGCGATCGAGCCCATGATCACGGTGGGCGGGCCGGACGTCTACATCCACGACGACGACTGGTCGATCTCGACCGTCGACGGGTCGCTCGCGGCGCACTTCGAGCACACCGTGGCGGTCACCGGGACCGGCCCCCGAGTGCTCACGAGAAACGCGCCTGTTTTGGTACCATGACGCCTCCGCGGCGGGAGGCAACCGTCTCCGCCGTGCCTTTCTATGTCCGCGAACCACCAGGAGTGAATGGCGAGTAAGGAAGAGAAGATCGAGGTCGAGGGCGAGGTCACGGAAGCCCTGCCGAGCACGATGTTCCGCGTCAAGCTCGACGGCGGCCACGACGTTCTCGCAACGATCTCCGGAAAGATGCGCAAGCACTACATCCGCATCCTCCCCGGCGACAAGGTCAAGGTGGAGCTGTCCCCCTACGACCTGACTCGCGGTCGGATCACCTATCGCCACAGGAGCTAACGATGAAAGTCCGTCCGTCCGTCAAGCCCATGTGCGAGCGCTGCCGCGTGATCAAGCGGCACGGCCGCACCATGGTCATCTGCACCAATCCGCGTCACAAGCAGCGCCAGGGCTAGGAGGCACATGGCTCGCATCGCAGGCGTCAACCTGCCAAACCAGAAGCGGCTCGAGATCGGGCTGACCTACATCTTCGGCATCGGGCAGCCGACGGCGCGCCAGATCTGCGCAGCGCTCGGCCTCTCGCCCGACACGAAGGTCCGTGATTTGACCGAGGACGAGGTCGCGAAGCTCCGCGAGCTCATCGACCAGAACTACCAGGTCGAGGGCGACCTGCGCCGCGAGCGGACGCAGGCGATCAAGCGCCTCGGCGAGATCGGCTCCTACCGCGGCATCCGCCACCGGCGCAACCTGCCGGTGAACGGCCAACGCACGAAGACGAACGCGCGCACGCGGAAGGGCCCGAAGAAGACCGTCGGCCGCGGGAAGAAGGCGAAGTAATGGCGCCTCCTCGTCGTACGGCGGCCGGCCGCGGCCGCACGCGTCGCCGCGTCCGCAAGAACATCGCGATCGGCCAGGCGCACATCAAGACGTCGTTCAACAACACGATCGTCGCCCTCACCGACCGCGAGGGGAACGTGATCGTGTGGGAGTCCGCCGGCTCGGCCGGGTTCAAGGGCTCGCGCAAGTCGACCCCGTTCGCCGCGCAGGTCACGGCCGACTCGGCCGCGCGCAAGGGGATGGAGCACGGCCTGCAGAAGGTCGAGGTGTTCGTGAAGGGCCCGGGCTCCGGCCGCGAGACGGCGATCCGCTCGCTGCAGGCGGCAGGCCTCGAGATCATGGGCGTCAAGGACGTGAGCCCGCAGGCGCACAACGGCGTCCGCCAGAAGAAGCGGAGGCGCGTCTAGTGGCCCGCGACCGTTCCCCGAAGTGCAAGCAGTGCCGCCGCGAGGGCATGAAGCTGTTCCTCAAGGGCGAGCGCTGCCTGACCGAGAAGTGCGCTATCGAGCGCCGCAGCTACCCGCCGGGCGAGCACGGCCGCGGCCGGATCAAGCAGAGCGAGTACCTGCTGCAGCTGCGCGAGAAGCAGAAGGCGCGCCGCTACTACGGCCTGCTCGAGGCGCAGTTCCGCACCTACTACGAGAAGGCCAACAAGCAGGGCGGGATCACGGGCGAGACCCTGCTCCGCATGCTCGAGACCCGTCTCGACAACGTCGTCTACCGGCTCGGCTTCGCCGCCTCGCGCGCGCAGGCCCGCCAGCTCGTCCGCCACGGCCACTTCTTCGTCAACGGCCGGCGCGTGAACATCCCGAGCTACCAGGTCCGGCCCGACGACGTCGTCACGCTGAAGACAGGCTCGACGGCCGAGCAGATCGTCCGCGACGCGACCGACCTCACCGCGGCCGTCGCGCCGTGGCTGCAGGCCGACCATGAAGGATTGACCGGCAAGGTGCTCAAGTGGCCGGAGCGCGCCGAGATCGACACGCCGGTCCAGGAATCGCTGATCGTCGAGCTCTACTCGAAGTAGCTCGGCCTCGAAGGAAAGGAAAAGATGGCTGCACGTTCTACCGTGATGGATTTCCAGGTCCCGAAGATCACGCACGAGGAGATTGACGAGAACCACGGCGTGTTCGTGATCGAGCCGCTCGACCGCGGCTTCGGCTACACGTTCGGGAACTCGCTGCGCCGCGTGCTGCTCTCCTCGCTGGAGGGCGCCGCCGTCACGTCCGTGAAGATCGAGGGCGTCGCGCACGAGTTCACGACGCTGCCGGGCGTCCGCGAGGACGTCACCGACATCATCCTCAACCTCAAGCAGCTCGTCTGCATCCTGCACGGCGAGTCGCCCGAGGTCGAGGTGCGGCTCACCGCGCGCGGCGAGGGCACCGTCACCGCCGCCGACATCGAGGCGCCCGCCGACCTCGAGATCCTCAACCCGGAGCTCGAGATCGCGAACCTCTCGTCGAAGGGCCGCCTCGAGGTCACGCTGACGATCGGCCGCGGCCGCGGCTACGTCCCCGCCGAAGGGAACCGCGGCACGCAGCACACGATCGGCGTGATCCCGGTCGACTCGATGTTCTCGCCGATCCGCCGCGTCGCCTACGACGTGGAGGCGGCGCGCGTCGGCCAGCGCACGGACTACGACAAGCTGATCCTCGACGTCAACACCGACGGGTCGATCGACCCGAAGGACGCGATCGCGCAGGGCGCGGAGATCCTCATCCGCCAGCTCGCGATCTTCACCGATCTGGAGAAGATCGAGGGCTTCGGCGAGAGCGCTCCCGCCGCCGACGGCGCCGGCGCGGCCGAGGTCTCGCTCGCGCACGGGATGGAGAACTTCCCGATCGAGGAGCTCGAGCTCGGCGTCCGCTCGTACAACTGCCTCAAGCGCGTCGGCATCGAGACGATCGGCGACCTCGTGACGAAGACCGAGAACGAGCTCGCCGCGATCCCGAACTTCGGCAAGAAGTCGATCGAGGAGGTCAAGGAGACCCTCGGTCAGCACGGGCTGAAGCTCCGCGGCGACAACGGCGGCAGCTTCGAGGTCTAGGTAGACGGATGAGGCATCAGCGCGCGGGAAAGAAGCTCGGACGCGACGCGGCGCACCGCAAGGCGCTGTACGCGAACCTCGCCGGCGCGCTGATCGAGCACGGCCGGATCAAGACGACCGTCACGAAGGCGAAGGCCGTCAAGCCGATCGCCGAGCAGATGATCACGCTCGGCCGGCGAGGCGACCTGCACGCGCGGCGGCAGGCCGTCGCGTTCCTGCGCTCGAAGGACGTGGTGCACAAGCTGTTCGACGAGGTCGCGCCGCGCTTCAAGGACCGGCCCGGCGGCTACTCCCGGATCGTCAAGATCGGCCCGCGTCCCGGTGACGCGGCCGAGATGGCGTACCTCGAGCTCGTCGGCGAGGAGGTCGTCGCCCGGCCGCGCCGCGAGCGCGCGGCGCCTGGGGATGCAGCCGTGCCGGCGACCCCCGTGCCCGCCGCCGAGGAGGCGCCCGAGACCGAGGCCGAGCTGGTCGAGGATCCCGCCGCGGAGGCGGAGGTCGCCGAGGCCGAGGACGTCGCAGCCGAGGAGCCGGCCGAGGAGCCCGAGGCGGTCGTAGACGCGCCCGCCGAGGACGACGCCGAGCCGGAGCCGAAGGCCTAGCCGTCATGCTGAGGGCCGCGCTCGTCGCGCCGGCCCTCTCCGCGCTCGCGCTCGTTCCGGCTGCGTCGTGGCGCACCCACGCCGCGCTGCCCGTCGCTCGCACCGAGGTCTCGGCGACGACCGTCGGCGGCACGATCGTCGTCGCCGCCGGCTACCTCGCCGACGGCTCGTCGACCGCGCGCACCGACCTCTACGCGGTGGGCTCGGGCGAGTGGCGACGCGGGCCGGACCTGCCGCTCGGGCTCAATCACGCCGCCTCCGCGACGCTGAACGGCCGCGCGGTCGTCGCCGGCGGCTACTCCGTCGGTCCGCCGACGACCGGAGTCTTCGCGCTGGGCTCGAGCCGGTGGACGCGCCTGCCCGACCTGCCGTTCGCGCGCGGGGCGGCCGGCGCCGCGGTCGCGGGCGGGATCCTCTACGTCGTCGGCGGCCGCGCGCCGAACGGGCTCGCGCGGAACGCGCTCGCGTACAACCCGAAGCGGCG
>JBKPLI010000073.1:0-7043 GCA_046731555.1 Actinomycetota bacterium
GTACGGCGGCGTCGGCCTCGACGAGCTCGAGACGCGCATCTACACGTGGGCGCGGGAGCTCGGGATCAGCGCGCGCTGCCGGCAGACGAACAGCGAGGGCGAGTTCATCGAGTGGATCCACGACGCGCAGGACGCGGACGCACTCGTGCTCAACCCGGGCGCGTGGTCGCACTACAGCTACGCGATCCGCGACGCGCTCGACGTGCTCGAGGTGCCGATCGTCGAGGTGCACCTGTCGGACATCGAACACCGCGAGCCGTGGCGCCGCGTCTCGGTCATCTCCGACCTGACGACGCACCGGGTGATCGGCAAAGGCCCCGACGGCTACCGCGAGGCGCTCGAGTTCCTCGTCGGGCAGGTCGAGGAGAAATGAGCGCGCGCATCGAGCGGCTGCGCGAGCGGCTCGACGCGCCGCTCCTCGTCACGAACCTGACGAACGTCTCCTACCTCACGGGCTTCGAGAGCTCGAACGCCGGCCTGCTCGTCGACCCGGCCGGCGGCACGCCGAAGCTCTACACGGACTTCCGCTACATCGAGTCGGCGCAGGCGATCGCGGGCGTCGAGGCCGTGCTGACGAAGCGCGCGGTCATCCGCGACGTCGCCGAGCAGCTCTCGGGGAGGCTCGCGTTCGAGGCCGACGCGCTGCCGTACTCGCAGTACGAGCACCTCGCGTCCGGCGGCCTCGAGCTCGTGCCGACGACCGGTCTCGTCGAGGGGCTGCGCGCGGTGAAGGACGACGACGAGCTCGCGAAGATCGGGCGCGCGTCGCGCGCGGCCGAGCGCGCGTTCGAGGCGCTCACCGCGGAGACGTGGATCGGCAAGGCCGAGAAGGAGGTTGCGTGGCGGCTGCGGCAGCTCATGCACGCGCACGGCGCCGACGACCTCTCGTTCGACTCCGCGATCGCGTCGGGCCCGAACGGTGCGATGCCGCACGCGGACCCGTCGTCGACGCCGATCGGGACGCGGACGCTCGTCGTCGCCGACTTCGGCGCGAGGATCGACGGCTACTGCTCCGACTGCACGCGCACCGTCGCGACCGGTGAGCTGCCGAAGGAGCTGCGGCGCGCCTACGACGTCTGTCTCGAGGCGCAGCTCGCGGCCGTCGGCGGCATCAGGGCCGGCATGACGGGGATCGAGGCCGATGCCGTCGCGCGCGAGGTGATCGAGGCTGCGGGGTTCGGCGGCAACTTCGGCCACGGCCTCGGGCACGGCGTCGGTCTGCAGGTGCACGAGGCGCCGCGCCTATCGACCGAGTCGACCGACACGCTCGAGGCCGGCAACGTCGTGACGATCGAGCCGGGCATCTACCTGCCGGGGGTCGGCGGCGTCCGCATCGAGGACCTCGCCGTCGTGCGCGAGGACGGGCTCGAGCTGCTCACCTCGTTCCCGAAGGAGCTGATCGCCGTCAGCTAACCTGCTGCGCCGTGGCCGAGGTCGTCTCCACCAACCAGTTCCGCAACGGGATGCACATCGAGCTCGAGGGCCAGACGTGGCGCATCGTCGAGTTCCAGCACGTGAAGCCGGGCAAGGGCGGCGCGTTCGTCCGCACGAAGCTCAAGTCGCTCGGCTCGGGCTCGGTCGTCGACAAGACGTTCCGCGCGGGCGAGAAGTTCGAGCGCGTGCGGACGGAGAACAAGAACATGCAGTACCTCTACGACGCGGGCGACGAGGTCGTCTTCATGGACGAGGCGACCTACGAGCAGCTGTCGATGCCGCGCGCCCAGGTGGAGGACGCGCTGCCGTTCATGCAGCCGTCGACGTCGTGGCAGGTGCTGTTCGTCGGCGAGCGGCCGACGGGCGTCGACCTGCCCGCGTCGGTCGTGCTCGAGGTGACGGAGACGGAGCCCGGCGTGAAGGGCGACACCGTGTCGAACGTGACGAAGCCGGCGACGCTCGAGACGGGCGCGGTCGTGCAGGTCCCCCTGTTCGTGAACGTGGGGGACAAGGTCAAGGTCGACCCGCGCGAGAGCCGCTACATCAGCCGCGCGTAGCCGCGGCCGGGCGATCCGGCCCGTCGGCGCGAACCCAGCTTCGATTGCCGCAGTTCGGGCACGCGTCGGACGCGTCGCGCTGGGGCGCGTAGACCGACCAGCAGTGCCCGCAGCGCACCCATTGCGGGGCGTCCTTGGAGGAATGGTTCATGCCCGGTAGACCCGCCGGGCGGCCGAAACCTTGCGCGCTACTCCACGCGCTCCGGCGGCTCCACCGGGATGCGGCTCGAGACCCACGTGCGCGATCCGCACTCGGGACAGACGACCTCCTCGCCGCGCGGCGGCTCGGGGTAGTCGGCGAGGCAGTCGCAGCAGCGGAGGGTCTGGTACCCGTCGGCGAGCATCGCAGAAAAGACCCTCCGGCGGCCGAAAACTTGCGGTCCACTCTCGACTAAGGTCCCCGCGATGCCGCGCCTGGTGGATACGACGATCCGCGTCCTCGGACAGGAGCCGCTCGCCGGGCTGATGCCGACCTCCGAGCTCCTGCGCCTGGCCGAATCCCTCGACGAGGCGGGGTTCGCGTACCTCGAGGTCTCCGGCGGCGGCGTGTTCGACTCCGCCGTGCGGCGCGGGATCGAGAGCCCGTGGGAGCGCATCCGCGCGCTGAAGGCGCGGACGAAAACGCCGCTCGCGCTCGCGATCCGCGGCCGGTTCCTCGTCGGCTCGCGGCCGGTCGGCGGCGACCTCGCGCGGCGCTTCGTCGCGAGCGCGGCCGAGAGCGGCATCGACGTCTTCCGCATCCACGACCCGCTCAACGACGTCGACAACCTCCGCGACCCGGCCGAGGCGATCCTCGCCGCCGGGCGCGAGTTCGAGGCGGCGCTGCTCTACGGCAGCGGCCGCCGCGAGGCGCTGGCGGAGGCCGCACGGCGCGTGCCCGAGCTCGGCGCGGCGCGCGTGCTCCTGCACGACGAGGCCGGGCTCCTGCTCCCGCACCGCGCGAGCGAGCTCGTGGCCGAGCTGCGCGAAGTGTCCGGCCTCCCCGTCGGCCTCTACAGCCAGGGCGCCGCGGGCAACGCGCTCGCGACGGCGCTCGAGGCCGCTCGGGCCGGGGCCGACCTGATCGCGTGTGCCGTCTACCCGGTCGCGCTCACCGTGCACCGCGTCGGCGCCGAGGCGGCCGCGCAGTCGCTCGCCGGGCTCGGCCTCGACACAGGTATCGACGTCGAGCGTCTCTGGGAGGCCGCCGACCTCGTCGACGAGTACATCGGCGACGCGCCCGTCGCGCCGCTCTCGCCGCGCGTCGCGGTGCGCGCGGCGGAGCACAAGGTTCCCGTCGGGCTGGTCGGCGCGCTCGACGTGCAGCTGCGCGCGCAGTCCGCCGCCGACCGGCTCGACGAGGTGCTCGACGAGGTCGATCGCGTGCGCGCCGAGGCCGGCTCGCCGCCGCTGTCGGCCCCGATCGGCCAGATCGTCGGCTCGCAGGCGCTCCTCAACGTTCTGACGGCGAACCGCTACGGGACGATGGTCGACGAGCTGCGCGACCTCGTCGCCGGCCGCTTCGGGCGCACGCCCGGCCCGATCGACCCGGCGCTCTCGCGCGCCGTCGAGCTGCTCGGCGGCCCGACGCAGCAGGAGGAGGTCGGGCTCGAGTCGCTGCGCGACGAGTGGAAGGGCCTTGCGGCGAGCGAGGAGGAGCTGCTCCTGCTCGCGCTCTTCGGCGAGGAGGCCGAGGCGCTCCTGCGTGCGATCCGCGACCGTTCGGGCGGCGACGAGTCGCTCGCCGCCGGGGGCGTCGACCAGGCGCGGGCCGAGCGGATCCGCGAGCTCGTCCGCATCGTGCAGGAGACCGGCGTCGGCGAGATCACGGTCGAGGAGCACGGCATGCGCGTCAGCGTCCGCCGCACCGCCGACGCCGCCCCGTCCGTGCCGGCGCCGGTGCCGGTCGGCTCGTCGTTCGAGGAGTCCGAGCTGCCGCCGGTCGCGCCGCTCGACAACGGCCTCGTCCGCATCGAGAGCCCGATGGTCGGCACCTTCTACCGCGCGCCGCA
This sequence comes from Actinomycetota bacterium, assembly GCA_046731555.1. Classification (GTDB taxonomy): domain Bacteria; phylum Actinomycetota; class Thermoleophilia; order Gaiellales; family Gaiellaceae; genus PALSA-600. The sequence goes on from JBKPLI010000073.1 coordinate 3,983, forward strand.
GCCGGGCGCGCCCCCGTTCGTGGAGGAGGGCGACGCCGTCGCGGCCGGGCAGACGCTCTGCATCCTCGAGGCGATGAAGCTCATGAACGAGGTGAAGGCCGAACTCGAGGGCGTCGTGCGCGCGATCCACGTCGGGAACGCCGAGGCCGTCGAGTTCGGGCAGCTGCTCTTCGAGCTCGAGCCCATCAACGGCCGTCCGCTCGACGCGGTCTGAGCATGTTTTCGCGCGTGCTCGTGGCCAACCGCGGCGAGATCGCCGTCCGCGTGATCCGGGCGCTGCACGAGCTCGGCGTCGAAGCGGTCGCCGTCTACTCGACCGCCGACCGCGACTCGTTGCACGTGCGGCTCGCGGACCACGCGGTGTGCGTCGGCCCGCCGCCCGCGGCCGAGAGCTACCTGCGGATCCCGTCGATCGTCGCGGCCGCGAACACGACGCGCTGCGAGGCGGTGCACCCGGGCTACGGGTTCCTCGCCGAGAACGACGCGTTCGTCGAGGCGTGCGTCGACAACGACCTCGTCTTCGTCGGCCCGCCCGCGCCGGTGATGGCGCGGATGGGCGACAAGATCGCCGCGAAGCAGGCGATGCGCGAGGCGAACGTGCCGATCGTGCCCGGCACGGCGGGCGCGACGACGGTCGAGGGCGCGCGCGACGCCGCCGCGAAGATGGGCTACCCGGTGCTGCTGAAGGCGGCGGCGGGCGGCGGCGGCAAGGGCATGCGGCTCGTCGAGTCTCCCGTCGAGCTCGAGGACGCGTTCGGCACCGCGGCCGCCGAGGCGCAGGCGGCGTTCGGCGACCCGACGCTGTACGTCGAGAAGGCGGTCGTGCCCGCGCGCCACGTCGAGATCCAGGTCCTGTGCGACGAGCACGGCAACGTGCTGACGCTCGGCGAGCGCGAGTGCTCGATCCAGCGCCGCCACCAGAAGCTCGTCGAGGAGTCCCCGTCGCCCGCGCTCACCCCCGAGCTGCGTGAGGAGATGGAGGCCGCTGCGGAGCGCGCGTGCCGCGCGGTCGGCTACGTGAACGCGGGCACGTTCGAGTTCCTGCTCGGGCCGGACGGCTCGTTCTACTTCATCGAGCTGAACGCGCGGCTGCAGGTCGAGCACCCGGTGACGGAGCTGTGCACAGGCATCGACCTCGTGCGCGCGCAGCTGCACGTCGCGGCCGGCGACCCGCTCGCGGTGACCGGCCGCGCGCCGCGACGCGGGCACGCGATCGAGTTCCGGCTCAACGCCGAGGACCCGGCGCGCGACTTCCTGCCCGCGCCCGGCCACGTCGAGCGCTTCCGCGCCGCGCAGGGGCCCGGCGTGCGCGTCGACACGTTCGTCGAGGACGGCACGACGATCGTGCCCTTCTACGACTCGATGATCGCGAAGCTCCTCGTGTGGGACGAGGATCGGCCGTCCGCGGTCGCGCGCGCCGAGCGCGCCCTCGTCGAGACGACGGTCGAGGGCGTGCCGACGACGCGCGAGACGGCGCTGATGGTGCTGCGGAGCGACGCGTTCCGCAGCGGCGAGTACTCGACCTCGACGCTCGCAGAGCTCGTGGCGGTGCCTGCGTGAGGCAACGCTTGCGTTGCCGGTCTCAGGACGCGCGGGTTTTCCCGCGCGTCCGTCTGCGCCGCTGGCCGGGAACGATCGAACGGAGGAGCACGGGCTCATGAGCCTCGTGTTTTCGGGGCCGAACGGCACGGTGACCATCCCGGACGCGGTGCTCGTGTCGATTGCGGTGCGCGCGGCCGAGTCGGTCGAGGGCGTCAAGGTGCGGCGCAAGCGCTCCGTCGACGTCGAGTCGCGCGTCGTGCGGCTCGAGCTGACGGTGCCGCGCTCCGCGCCGCTCGTACCGCTGGGCGAGTCGGTGCAGGACGCGGTCGCGTCCGCGCTGCAGACGATGTGCGGCCTCGACGCCACCGTCGACCTGACCTTCGAGGACGTGGAGTGACGCGCCCGCTCTCGCGCCGCCAGGCCCGCCGGCAGGCGCTCATGCTCCTGTACCAGTGGGACCTGTCCGGGCAGCCGATCGGCTCGCAGTACGGCGGCGCGATCGACCAGTGGGCGCTCACGATGGCCGACGAGGTCGCTGCGCGGGCCGCAGAGCTCGACGAGCGCATCACCGCCGCGTCGGAGGGCTGGACCGCCGACCGGCTCGGCGCGGTCGAGCGGAGTGCGCTCCGCGTCGGCATCCACGAGCTGCAGCGGTCGGATGTCCCGGCCGAGGTGGCGATCAACGAGGCGGTCGCGTTCGCGAAGCGGTACTCGTCCGAGGATGCCGCAAGACTGGTCAACGGCATCCTGGGGCGCATCCAACGAGAGGAGGCGGCATGAACGCCGACGAGACGAAAACGGCGGAGCCGGCGATGTCGTCGGCGGAGGAGTCGCTGCAGAACGCGGAGAACCTGCTCGCGCGGCTCGAGGCGGCGCGGGCGCGGCTCGACGCGACGGACGATCCCGAGCAGGCAATCGAGATCCTGCAGGAGCTCGCCGAGGTCGCGCGCGGGGTCGAGGCCGAGCTCCAGCGCGCCCGGCGCGCGGCGGAGACGGATGCCGCGGGGACCTGACGAGCTGCGCGCGATCGTCGAGGGCTACCTCGACGAGCTCGCGCTCGCTCCCGAGCTCGGCCGGCTCGCCGAGCCGGTGCGGTATGCGATCGGCGGCAAGCTCGTCCGGCCTGTGCTCTGCCTCGCGACCGGCGACGCGATCGGCGCGGTCGTCGACGAGCTCGTGCCGGCGGCCGCTGCGGTCGAGCTCGTGCACTCGTTCTCGCTCGTGCACGACGACCTGCCCGCGCTCGACGACGACCGCGAGCGCCGCGGCCGGCCGTCGGTGTGGGCCGAGTACGGCGAGGCGAGCGCGATCCTCGCCGGCGACGCGCTGCTCGCCGAGGCGCTCCGCCTCGCGCTGTCGTACCCGAGACCGGCGGTCGCGCGCGAGCTCGTCGGCGCGACGCTCGCGATGATCGGGGGCCAGCAGCTCGACCTCGCCGGCGGCGCCGACCTGCGCGAGCTGCACGGCCTGAAGACGGGCGCGCTCTTCTCGGCGTCCGTGATGTGCGCGCTGTGGGCGG
>JBKPLI010000074.1:0-11226 GCA_046731555.1 Actinomycetota bacterium
GCGTCGAGCGGATCGGCGGCGAGATGGTCGACGAGGCGACGCGCAAGATGGCCGCAGCCGTCCTCGCGCGCGCCGGCGGGGAGCCGGGCCGCGCGGCTCCCCGCCGGTCATGAGTGGCCGCTATTCCGCCGCGTGGAACACGTCGTCCGCGACGACGGCGTCCGTGTTCCGCCGGATCACCTGCGCGAGCGTCACGCGGTACGAGATGCCGAGCTCCCGTTCGATCGCGGGCAGCGCGGGATCGTTGCCGTAGAAGAACCGGTCGCCGTCGCGCAGCGCCTCGAACTGCTTCCTCCAGATCGCGGCCTGCAGCTCGCCGACCTCGGCACCCGGCAGATGCCGCTCCGAGATCAGCCCGACGAACGCGTCGACCTTGTTCACATCGCCGTAGATGGCCCTCAGCCGCCCGGCGAGCGTCGAGCGGCGGATGCCGACGACCGCCTCCTCGGTGTCGGGCGGCAGCACGTTGCCGGCGGCGTCGCGCAGCTGCACGAACTCGAGGATCCGCGGATCGTTGATCGAGAGGCCGCGCGGGAGCTGGTCGGTCGACTCGCCCGTGATCGCCGTGAACGACGACTTCGGCGCGAGGCCGTACGCCTTGCGCAGCTCGTTGTAGGACGGGATGCCGTGGTCGCGGCCGCGCTCGACGTCGATCGCGCCGAGGTCGGCCACGCCCGAGAAGCAGTCAGGGTTGATGATCGGGGTGCCGCACACGCTCGGGTCCGGGATGCCTGGCTTCGGCACCTGGAAAAGGACGCTGCGCAGCGAGTTGTCGATCTGCTCGTCGTTCTTGTACTGCGCCTCCGCGCCGAGGCTCTCCAGGAACACGGACAGGCCGACGTCCTGCAGGAGCTGCGGGTTGAAGAACGCGACGCTGAGCGGGATGACGAGCGTGACGGTCTTCTCGGCCGTGTCGCGGTCGATGACGATGCCGCGCTTCTGGAAGTTCGCGAGCTGCGCCTCGGAATAGAAGCCCTCCGGCACGGTCGGCTCGAACTCGCCGTGGATCATGCTGTGCGCGCGGTACCCCGCGACCGCGAACTCGTTGCCGAGCGTCGCGTCGACGTCCGGGTTGTAGCCGCGGTACGGCGCGAGCTTCACGCCGACGCTCGGGAGGAACTCGTTGTACGTGATGAACTGCTCCTCCGCGCCGACGATGCGGCGGGCGAGCTGGAACTTCGCCTCCTCCGGCAGACCCGAGGGGAGGCTGTTCACGATGCGGTTGTGCTCACGCGCGAAGAGCGTGTGCAGCGACGTGAGCGCCGAGTTCTCGTTCGCTCGCACGTCGCCCGCGACGACCGCGCGCTCCGGATGCCCGGTGAGCGGCCCGTCGAGCGCCATCGTCGGCGCACCGGCGACGTTGTTTCGCGCCGACGCGAGCGGCAGGTAGCCGTTGCGCGTCAGCATCAGCGTCGCCTTGTTGTTGTTCGGGTCGCCGTCGTTCGACCCGTCGCGCAGCCAGTCCAGCCGCGCGTCCGTGCCGCCGTAGACATTGAACGCGTCGATGTAGCTGCTGACGGTGTTGACCTGCTGACGCACGGTCTTCACGCCGGTGCCCGGCGCGGCGATCGTGCGCACGAACGAGATCTGGCCGAAGTCGTTCCGGAAGCCCTCGAGCGGGTCCTTCGCGCTGAACGCGATCGGCGCGTTCTCGGCCGGCGTCTCGTCGCGCAGGCCGAAGACGTGATCCATGAACTGCCCCCACGTCCACGCCCACTGCGAGACCGCGTTCTCCGAGAACAGGTTCTGCCCGACGTCGTTGAAGATGCGATTGCTGACGTACCGCGAGTTCGGACCCGCCACCGGCTTTGCGATGCCGTCGGCGTAGTTCGCGGGCGCGACGCGGAGGTACTGGCTTCCGATCGCTCCCCACGTCGGATGCCGCGCATTGTTGCCGCTGCCGTCGAGCGTGCGAATCGGGCTCGTGTCCGCGAACGCGACGCCCGTGAACACGAGCACGGCAACAGTGCTGGCGACCAGCTTGCGCATGCCAACTCCCTTCGTTCGAAGTAGTCGGCCGCAGATGTGAAGCGTCGGCGCCCAGCCCCCTGCCCGGCCCCAACGTCGGTCGATGATCCGCCGGTGCGCGCGACGGGTCAACGCGCGCAGCTAAGAGCACGCGAAGAATTCGCTAAGAATCCGCAGCCGGCTCGCGCAGCACGTAGCCGACGCCGCGCACGGTGTGGATCACGCGCTCCTCGCCGGCGCTCTCCGTCTTGCGGCGCAGGTAGCCGACGTACACGTTGAGCAGGTTCGACGTCGGGCCGAAGTCGAAGCCCCACACGTTCATGAAGATCGTGGTGCGATCGACGACGCGCCCCGCGTTGCCCATCAGCAAGCGCAGCAGACGGAACTCGATCGGCGTCAACGCGATCGTCCGACCCGCGCGTCGCACCTCGTGTGCACCCGGGTCGAGCTCGAGGTCGCCGAAGGACAACACGTCGCCTCCCGTCGCCGCAGCGCGGCGCATGAGCGCGCGCAGGCGCGCGAGCAGCTCCTCCACCGCGAACGGTTTGAGCAGGTAGTCGTCCGCGCCGGCCTCCAGCACGGCGATGCGGTCGTCGACGCTGTCGTTCTCGCCGAGCGCGAGCAACGGCGCGCGCAAAGCCGCGACGCGGAGGCGCCGACACGTGTGCAGCCCTTCCTCCGACGGTCCGCCGATGTCGAGCACGACCGCGTCGAGCTGCTCACTCGAGGCAACGCGCAGCGCGTCGACGGGCTCGCGCGCCATGACGACGTCGAATCCGCCGAGCTCGAGCGCCTCGGACGTCCGCCCGGCATCGCGGGCCACCAGGACGCGCGCGCTCACGGGCATCCCCTCCGCCCGGAGCGGATCCCGCGCGCGAAGTCGCAGGCACACGCGGTTGTCGCCGCAGCAACGTCCGGAGCACGCCCTCCCACGGAGACCCCCTCGTTGCCGTCGTTGGTTCGACCGTAGTGTCGGTTGACGCGCGAGTCAACCGGCTGCAGCAGTTCCTTCAGCGTCGCTTCGCATGGGCGACGGCGCAACGCGTACGAGGCGCGCGAGCGGCGGCGGAAGCCACCAGTTCCAGCGTCCGAACAACGCCATCAGCGACGGCACGAGCAGTGAGCGCACGATCGTCGCGTCGACGAAGATCGCGACCGCGAGGCCGAGTCCGAACTCCTGCAGGCCGACGATGCGACCGGCGACGAAGCCGCCGAACGCGGCGCACATCACGATCGCGGCGGCGGTGACGATGCGTCCCGTTCGTTCGAGCCCGTGCGCGACGGCGGTTGCGTTGTCGGCGCCCGCGTCCCACGTCTCGCGCATGCGCGTGACGAGGAACACCTCGTAGTCCATCGAGAGGCCGAACAGCATCGCGAACAGGAAGATCGGGATCCACCCCTCGACCTGGCCGAACTGGTACAGCCCGAGCAGCGTGTCGCCGAGGCCCCACTTGAAGACGGTCACGAGCATCCCGTAGGCGGCGCCGACGGAGAGCAGGTTCAGCGCGACCGCCTTCAGCGGCAGCACGACGGAACGGAACGCGCGCATCAACAAGAGGTAGGTGAGCGCGAGCACCGCGAACACGAGCACGGGGAAGTAGCGATACGCCTGGTGGAGGAAGTCGACGCCCTGCGGAGGACCGCCGCCTGCGAGCACGTCGACGCCGGCAGGGAAGCGCGCCGCCGGAATGATCGTCGAGCGCAGCCGCTTCGCGAACCGCTGCGCCGGCTCCTCGCCGTAGTCGTGGCGCGAGAACGCGAGCACCTGCGCGTAGCGGCCGGTGCGGTCGACGAAGCGTCCGCTGGGCGAGAAGTACACCTGCGCGACCTCCGCGTCCGCCTTCAGCCGTGGCACGAACCGCGCGATCGCGGCCCGGGTCGCGGGGTCGCGCACGCCGCCGGGCCGCCGCGTGTCGACGAGCACCTGCGTCGGCGCGACCGCGCCGGGACCGACCGTCGCCTGCAGCACGTCGAAGCCGCGCATGGCCTGCGGGTGGCGCGGGATGCCGAACGTCGAGCCGGGCGTCAACTCGAGCCAGAACGCGGGCGTGGCCGCCGCGACGAGCAGCGTCGTGCCGAGCGCGAGGTAGGCGACCGGATGCCGCATGATGGAGCGCGCGAGCCTGGCCCAGAAGCCCTGCTCGGGATCGACCGGCTCGCGCGGCAGGATCCGCCGGCGCGCGACGCCGCGGCGGCCGTAGTACCAGAGGAGCGTCGGCTGCAGCGTGAGCGCCGCGACGATCGACACGACGGGGATGAGGAAGCCGGCGACGCCCATCATCCGCATGAAGGGCAGCGGCATGAAGATGAGCAGCGCGAGACCGATCGCGACGGTCGCGCCCGAGAACACCACCGCGCGGCCGGCCGTCTCCATCGTGCGCACGACGGCCTCCTCCTTCGTGACGTCGCGCGCGACCTCCTCGCGGAACCGGTACACGACGAGCAGCGAGTAGTCGACGGCGATGCCGAGGCCGATCAACTGCACGAGGTTCGTCGTGTACGTCGGCGTCAAGGCGACGTGCGCGATGCCGTACAGGATCCCGAGCGTGCCGGTGATCGTGCACGCGGCGAACGCGAACGGCATCGTCACCGACAGCGAGAGGCCGAAGACCGCGAGCAGGACGAGCAGCGCGATCGGCAATGCGATCGACTCGCCCCGACGCAGGTCCTCGTTGAAGATCGGATCGAGGTCGTGCTGGATCGCGGGCGCGCCGGTCACGTAGACGTGCTCGACGCCCCGCGGCGTCCCCAACGCGCGCAGCAGGTCGTCGGTGTAGCCCTTCGCACGCGCGAGCTCGAGCGTCGAGACGACGTCGCCGAACACGACGTGCCGGCCTGCGGCGTTGAGCCCCGTCGGGCGTCCGGTGCGCACGGAGCGCGCCGCGCGGTCGACGACGCGCTGCAGCCGCGCGACGAGCTGCGGGTCGCGCGCGTCCCCGACCTCGAACACGACGGTGAACGAGCCGTCGGAGCGGTCGCCGAAGTGACGCTCGAGCGTCGTGCGCACGCGCTCGGAATCGGTGCCCGGCACGGTGAAGCTGTTCGAGAGGAGCGGCGAGAGACGGGAGCTCGCGAATCCGCCCAGGAGGAGGACGGCGATCCACCCTCCGAGCACCACGCGCCGGTGCCTCAGCACGAACCGCGTCCAACGAGCCATCGGGCTTCAACGCTACCGAGCGGGGTACGGTGTACACGTGAGCCCGCGGCGCGACGTCGACAAGCTCCACGAGGAGATCGAGGAGCTCTTCGCCGACCTGTGGCAGGTCCCGCGCTTCTCGGGCCTCCGCCGCGGCTTCCGGCCGAACGTCGACTGCTTCCACACCGACGACCCGCACGAGCTGACCGTGGTCGTCGAGCTCTCGGGCGTCGATCCCGAGACGGTGGACGTGGTCGTCGGCGAGCGCGCACTCGTCATCCGCGGCGAGCGTCTGCGCCCGAAGGCGGAGGGACGCCACTACGAGCAGGTCGAGATCGAGTACGGCCCGTTCCAGCGCCGGGTCCGGCTCGCGGAGAACGTCGACCCGGACCGTGCGCATGCCCGGTACGAGCGCGGGTTCCTCACGATCACGCTGCCGGTCGCCGAGAAGCCGCCGGCGCCGGGCGGCCGCGTCTCGATCGAGGTGCACCGTGGATGAGCACATGAGCGACATGAGCTTCGAGCTCCCGGAGACGGCGGACGACGACATCCGGTTCCCGGTCACGCTGCCGGTGCTCCCGCTGAAGGAGACGGTCGTGTTCCCGCAGTCGATGACGCCGCTCGCGATCGGCCAGGAGCGCTCCGTGCGCCTCATCGACGACGTCGTCGCCGGCGACCGGATGCTCGCGCTCGTCACCGTGCGCGACCCTGCGATCGAGACGCCGGGCTGGGACGACCTCTACGAGGTCGGCACCGTCGCCGTCATCCACAAGATGATCAAGGTCCCCGACGGGACGCTGCGCATCCTCGTGCAGGGCGTGCAGCGCGTCGCGATCGCAAGCCGCGTCGCCGACGACCCGTACCTGACCGGCGAGTTCGTCGAGCGGCCCGACAATCTCGAGGAGACGCCGGAGGTCGAGGCGCTCGTGCGGAACGTGCAAGGGCTCTTCGGTCGAATCATCGCGCTCGCGCCGTACCTGCCGGAGGAGCTCGAGCTCGCGGCGGCGAACGTCGACGACCCGAGCGCGCTCTGCCACCTCGTCGCCTCGACGCTGCGCACGATCAAGACGGAGGAGCGCCAGGAGATCCTCGAGCAGACCGACGTCGAGGCGCGGCTGCGCCAGATCTCGGCGATCTTGAACCGCGAGCTCGAGGTGTTCGAGCTCGGCTCGAAGATCCAGTCGCAGGTGCAGTCGGAGATGGAGAAGACGCAGCGCGAGTACTTCCTCCGGCAGCAGCTGAAGGCGATCCAGCAGGAGCTCGGCGAGGGCGATCCCGAGCAGGCCGAGGTGAACGAGCTGCGCGAGCGGCTCGCCGCGCTCGACCTCGCGGAGGACGTCCGCAAGGCCGCCGACCGCGAGCTGTCGCGCCTCGAGAAGCTCCCGCCGGCCGCGGCCGAGTACGGCGTCATCCGCTCGTACCTCGAGTGGATCCTCACCTTGCCGTGGAACACGTTCACGCCGGACAACCTCGACCTCGACCATGCGCGCGAGGTGCTCGACGACGACCACTTCGACCTCGAGAAGGTCAAGGACCGCATCATCGAGTACCTCGCCGTCGCGAAGCTGCGCAACGAGGTCTCGGGGCAGATCCTCTGCTTCGTCGGCCCGCCCGGCGTCGGCAAGACCTCGCTCGGACAGTCGATCGCGCGCGCGCTCGGCCGCAAGTTCGTCCGCATCTCCGTCGGCGGCGTCCGCGACGAGGCCGAGATCCGCGGCCACCGGCGCACGTACATCGGCGCGCTGCCCGGCACGATCCTCCGCTCGCTGCGCGACGCCGAGTCCGCGAACCCGGTGATGCTCATCGACGAGCTCGACAAGATGGGGGCCGACTTCCGCGGCGACCCCGCGAGCGCGATGCTCGAGGTGCTCGACCCCGAGCAGAACCGGACGTTCCGCGACCACTACCTCGACCTGCCGTACGACCTGTCGAAGGTCCTGTTCATCTGCACCGCGAACACGACGGACACGGTTCCCGGCCCGCTGCTCGACCGCATGGACGTGATCCAGCTCTCGGGCTACACCGAGGAGGAGAAGCTCGGCATCGCGAAGCGCTACCTGCTGCCGAAGCAGCTCGAGGCGCACGGGCTCACGCGCTCGCGGCTCACGATCTCGGACGCCGTGCTGCGCGTCGTCATCCGCGAGTACACACGCGAGGCGGGCGTGCGCAACCTCGAGCGGCGCATCGCGGACGTCTGCCGGAAGGCGGCGACGCAGATCGCGAAGGGCCAAACGGAGAAGATCCGCGTCGACGAGACGACGCTGCGCGCGTGGCTCGGCGCGCGCCGCTTCTCCGGAGAGGTGCGGAGGCGCACGTCCGACCCCGGCGTGGCGACCGGGCTCGCGTACACGGTCGGCGGCGGCGACGTCCTCTTCATCGAGGCGACGGCGTATCCCGGGCGCGGCCGGCTCACGATCACCGGCCAGCTCGGCGACGTGATGCAGGAGTCCGCGCAGGCCGCGCTCTCGTGGGTGCGGTCGCACACTGACGAGCTCGGGCTCGACGAGGGCTTCTTCGCCGAGCACGACGTGCACATCCACGTGCCGGCGGGCGCGGTGCCGAAGGACGGGCCGTCGGCCGGCGTGACGATGGCGACCGCGATCGCGTCGCTCGTCCGCGGCGAGCCGGTGTCGGACGACATCGGCATGACGGGCGAGCTGACGCTCACCGGCCAGGTGCTGCCGATCGGCGGCCTGCGCGAGAAGTCGCTCGCCGCGCAGCGCGCCGGCCTGAAGCGCGTCGTCTTCCCGCGCGAGAACGAGCCCGACCTCGAGGAGCTGCCGCCCGAGACGCGCGGCGCGCTCGAGTTCATCCCCGCGGACACGATCGAGGACGTCTTCTCGGCCGCCTTCGACGGCAGCCGCCGCGCGAGGCGGCGCGGCCCGACGTCGATCGAGCCCGCCGCGGCCCGCGGCTAACGCAGCGCGAACCTGTCGACGAGCAGACGGCACGCGGCGCCGTCGCCGTCGTCCTCGCGCCGGCAGAGCAGCTGGTACTCGTTCCGGCCGCGCAGCACGAAGGTGATCTCCTGCGACGTGCCGTCGTGGTCGAACACGTACTGACGCGCCTTGCGGCCGGCAACGGAGATCGTGCGGCGGGTGGTGAGGCGCCCCTTGAGCCGGTCGGCGAGCTGCTCCGCGACGCGGTCGAGCTCCCTCGACGCGGCGGCGAAGAGCGCCGGCCGGTACGGCTTCACGAGCCGGAACGTCGTCACCTGCACCCGGTCGACGTCGCCCTCCTCGGCCGCGACGGTGCGGGCGGAGCGCTTGACCTCCCAGCCCGCCGGCGCTGCGAAGGTGAAGCCGTTGCCGCCCACGACCTGGGGCGGCTCCTCCGCGCCGCCCCCACCGCAGCCTGCGAGGATGAGGGCAATCGCGAGGACGATCGGTTTGCCTCGACGGGCGCGGGGTAGAAGCCGCGCGCAACGCAAGCGAAAGGACGCTCTGAGGATGGCCAAGACGAAGGACAAGGTCTACGACGCGGCGGGCAACGTCAAACCGTACGTGGAACGCGCGATGAAGGACGAGAAGCTGCGCGAGGACGTCATGAGCGCGTTCGCCACGGCGAAGGATCTCTACAACGAGCTGATCGGCGGGCGCAGCGCCGTCACGCTCGCAACGCGCGTCGCGACCGACGACGACATCCGCGAGCGCCTCGGCGAGGCGATCGAGGACCTGCGCCGCGCGAGCGACCGGCTGCAGGGCAAGAAGGACCACAGCGGCCGCAACGCGACGCTGCTGATCGCCGGCATCGCGCTCGGGATTCTCTTCAACCCGATTACCGGCCCGGAGACGCGCCGCTGGCTGAAGGAGCTGGTGAGCGGCGGAAGCGACGAGTTCGGCGGCGACTACAGCCCGCCCGGCTCCGGCAACAGCGGCTCCGCCTAGCCGCCGCCGACGTCACGGGGTTCGAGGCGCCGCAAGCGGCGCCTCAGGCCTTGCCGTCATCATCAGCGCTCACGGGCAGCGACGCAGACGGACGCGCGGCAAGCCGCGCGTCCTGAAGACGGCGCCGCAAGCGGCGCCTCAGGCCTTGCCGAGATCCCCGGACGGTGCGACGGTCGTCGGGACGCCCGTCGGGGGCAGGCCGCCCGGGCCGGTCTTCGGCGGCGCGAGCGCGCGGCGCAGCGAGGCCGGGTCGAGCCCGTCGGCCGACGAGATGTCGGACATGGAGAGGAGCACGGCGCCGGGCTGCGGCGCCGGGCTGCCGCCGTTCACGCCGGAGACCCACGCGCCCGCGATCGGGAACGGGAGGTCCTTCAGCCGCCGCCACGCGTCGAGGTAGGGCGTCGGGTCGACCGCGCCGTCGTAACCGAGATAGAGCAGCGACACCGGGTGGATCTCGAAGTGGAGGTGGTACGGCGTCGTCTCCGCGTCGCCCGTGTTGCCCATGAAGCCGACCACCTGGCCGGCCTTCACGTGCGCGCCGTCGACCGCGAGCGTCGAGAACGCGGAGAGGTGCGCATAGTAGAACTCGTTGCCCTTCTCGTCGCGCAGCCACAGCCGGTTGCCGCCGATGTCGTTCCAGCCGACGGAGAACACCGTGCCGTCCGCGACGGCGAGCAGCGGCTGGCCGAGCTGCCCGAAGATGTCGTTGCCGTGGTGGTACGACACGTCGGCGCGCGGGAAGCCGTACGAGTCGATGTACGACGACGGCCCGTACACCGGGAACACGTAGCGGCTCGCGGTCAGCGGCGGGTGAAGGCGCGGCGGCGCTTTGAACTTGCCGCTCTTCTTCGGCTTCACCTTCGTGGCGCGCTCCTGAGGCCTGTCGCCCGCGCTCGGATTCGTGGTGTCCTCGGGGAGCGGCTCCGTCTTCGGCTCGGTGGTGGTCGTCGTCTCGCGGGGCGGCGGCGTCTGCGCGGCGGCCTCGGCGTAGCCGACTTGGATCTCGCTCCCCGCCGGCAGACCTCCGTGGTCGATGTTCAGGTGCACGATCAGCGCAGTCACAGTGCCGCGGTAGCCGTGCGCGCCCTCGGGCGCGGTGGTGTCGGTGGCCTGGGCGTCGACGATCGCGTAGCCCCAGTCGCCGAGGTTGATGCGGCCGCTCGTCGCCGACTGGCCGAGCGCCTGCAGGTTCACGATCGAGGTGCCGTTGAAGTCACCGGCGGCACCGGCAGGCTGCGCGCCCGCCTGCGCGCGGACGGAGACGGCGTCGGCCGTGATCTCGCCGCCGAAGAGCGACAGCGTCGACACGTCGGCCGACGCGCGCCCGACGGCGTTCGTGTTCCCGATCGTCGTCGCGGCGGCCGCCGTCGTCGCGCCGGCCGTGACGATCGACCCGTCCGCCGGGTAGACGAAGCTCGCGCCGTAGGCCGGACCGCCGTTCGGCGGTGCGATGACCGAGGCCGTCCCGCCTCCGTTCGTGACGCGGATCGCCCACGCGGTCGCGGACGCACCGGGCTTGTCGGCGGGACCGACCGCAGCCGCACCCCCGACGACGCCGGCGAGGGCGAGCAGACCGAGCACGGCGAGGAGACGGCGCGACACCCCGCCCAATTATGGCGAGAGGCGCCGACACCTGCCGCCGGGGAGCGGCGGTCAGCTGCCGAGCTGCTCGCGCGCGAAGGCGCGGAACCGCTCGCGGGCGGCGTCATCCGGGCCGAGCGGGCCCTCGTCGGCGTACCTCGGGTCGCGCGCGACCTCCTCGGCGACGGTCCGCACCTCGGCGGCGACGGCGTCGTGGTGCGCCTGCTGGCGGAGGAGCGCCTCGATCCAGTTGTCGCTGCCGTCGTAGTCGTCGATCTCCTGCTCGACGAGCAGCTGCCCGAGCAGGATCCCGACGCGCAGGTACGCGAACGTGCGGAACGCGAGCAGCTTGTGTGGCGAGTCGACGAGGCGCCCGATCTCGGGGTCCTCGGACTGGATCTGCCCGACGATGGAGCCGATCGGCTCGTCGACGAGCGGGATCCACAGCTCCTGGCTGTCGTCCATGCGCGAAGTGTGTCCTATGAGCGGCGCATGCGCCAGACGAGGTGCACTGCGGTCACGAGCAGGAATGCACCGAACAGGCGCTGCAGCACGTGCTCCGGCAGCGCGACGGCGACGAGCACGCCGAGCTGCACGCCGACGATGCTCCCGATGCCCACGACGGCCGCCGTGCGCGGGTGCACGTTGCCGTAA
>JBKPLI010000075.1:0-12645 GCA_046731555.1 Actinomycetota bacterium
GTTGTGGGCTCCGTCGAGCAGCGCACCGTAGTGCCGCTCGATCATCCGCACCGATGTGCCCATGACGCGGGCGAGCTCGAACACGGTGACACCTGCGGCGCGCGCGTTGAGGCGAATGTCGAGCGCAGGTCGTAGATCCGCGCAGGCGTCGTGACGCCCGACGTGTCAACCGCGAGCGCCCCGCACCGCGCCCACGATCGCGATGCGGGCGTGTTGCCAGCCGCGATCTTGACGACGAGCGTCATGGTTCTCCTTCGGTGTCTGTGAAGTCGCCGACCGGCGCTTCGAGTGACAGGTAGTTAGGGCTGCCCGGAGTGGATGTCGCAGGCCAGGCGGACCGGCGCCTCAGCCGGCTGCGCGAGGAACTCCGCGAAGCGAATAGACCCAAACGTGTCCCGGTGGGGCTTCGGAATGGCGCGTACGGTGCATCGCGTAGGAACGAGTAGGACCGAGGCGCTTCTCGCAAGAGGTTGACGGCCCCGGTGTTCTCGGGCCGGCCGGCCCGTCATCCAGCGCTCGCTGTCATCTGGACAGCCGGGGATCGATCGTCATCACGACGAGAACGTAGGTCAGCAACAACATGAAGCGCATCACCACGATCGTCGCACTCGCCGCCCTCGCACTCTTCGCCACCGCAGCCGTGGCTACCGCCAGCGTCGCAGTGGACGCCAACGGCGTCGGCCACGTCGACAAGGGCGACGTGCAGACCGCGCTCAAGTGGAACAACCACGACTTCGACAAGTACGCCAACGGTCTCACGTTCTCCAGCGGCACGGTCACCAAGGTGTTCAACAACTCCTGGATCTGCCAGGACGGCAGCACGTACAACCAGCCCCGCACCCAGGTGCTGGCCCAGATGCTCAAGGCGACCGCGGTCAAGAGCAGCAACGGCAAGCAGATCACCGGCTGGGACCTCACCAACGACGGCTCGACCAAGGTGCTCTCCGACACCGGCGTCCCGGCGGTGTGCCCCGGCTCGCACGTCGACATGCTCACGTCGTATTTCTCGCCTGCCGGCCTCGCGGTCAGCACGCTGGCCAGCACCACGGTCACGCCTGGCGTCCTTCAGGTGACCGGCAACGGAGCCACCGCCGACCTGCCGAACGCGCCGGTCGACGTTCCGACCGTCTGATCCACCGACAAACTGATTCACCGGCAACTCCGGCAGCCCCGCCCACCAAGGCGGGCTGCTTTCGTTCACCCCCGATCCGCCGACGCCGATCGTCCATGCCTGATTCGGAACGGCCACGCGGAGCAGGCGGAGGGGATCGAACTACCGCGTGATCCAGGACGAGGTTCGTCCGCGACCTCGACTGCGGGCAGGCGCTGTGAGATCGTCTTCGGCAATGGGATGCCTGTTCGCACTGATCGCCGTTCTCTCGCCGCGCCTCGCCATCTTCTTGCTGTGGGCGTTCACGAACTATGTCGATCGCGCCTTCAGCGGCTGGTTCCTGCCACTGCTCGGCCTCGCGTTCGCTCCTTGGACGACGCTGATGTACGTGCTCGTCGACGCGCCCGCCGGCCCGATCCACGTCGCCGGCTGGATCTGTGTCGCGATCGGCGTCTTCCTCGACCTGAGCGCGTGGGGACAGGCGGCTCAGAACCGCAAGTCGGTTCCGGGCTACGGCACCTGACTCGCGGGCGTCAGCCGTGCCGGCCGACGCGAACGGCGGGAAGGGAGCCGACCTCGTCCTTGGACAGGGCGACGTGGACCGCGTCGCTCTCGACCCTGGCGACGGCCCCGATCGGGATGGTGACCTCCTTCCGTCCCCACAAGTGGCCGCGCTCGAGGACGAAGTGCGTGATGTGCTCGTCCGCGTCGACCACGAAGCCGTCCACCTCGCCCAGTGAATGGCCGTCCGACGAGATGACGGCGCTCGCCCGCCGCACTTCGACCTCGCCCTTCGGCACGCGGTCGAAGTACATGCTCACGTGGGAGTCGAGCTCGCCCGGATACGGGCCGACGTCGGGGCCGGCGTAGTACGGCATCGCGAGGACGTCCTCGACGCCGACGTCCCAGTCGGGGTCCTCGGCGGGGCGCTCGCCGAGCCGGAGGTAGGCGCGCTCGTGCACGGACTCGAACGCCTGCGCCTCGTCCAGGGTGCACGCCAGCTCGATTGCACGCTGCTCGTCGTCTCCACTCTTCGCCAGCTGAATCGGCACCAGCCGCGCCTCTCCCTCGCCTCGCTCCGGCTCCACGACGAGATGCGTCACACGCTTCTCGAGCGGGTCGATGACGATGTCTCTCAGCTCGCCGTACACCCCGTCGGTGCAGCGGACGCGAATGCCGATCTCGAGGCGCATGTCGGTCTCCTCTCGACGCCGACAGGGTCGGGCGGAGTCTACGGTCCGCGACAACGCTCCAATTGCGAGAATCGCATCCGTGCCCGAAGCAAAGCTCGAGGACTCCGGATCAGGGCTCACGCCCGTCACGGAGGGCTGGTTCGTCGTCAACGTGCGCGACGCCGAGTGGTGGTTCGCGGAGAGGAGGGGCGCGAGGTGCGCGTTCGAGAGCGAATACGGCGATCCGCCGGTCGAGTTCGCCCAGTTCGGGATCAACGTCACCGTCCTGGAGCCCGGGCAGATCACCCTTTACCACGCCGAGGCGAACCAGGAGGCGTTCCTCGTCCTTTCGGGAGAGTGCTTGCTGCTCGTCGAGGACGAGGAGCGACGCCTGCGATCCTGGGACTTCTTCCACTCTTCCCCGTGGACCGAGCACGCCTTCGTGGGCGCGGGCGAGGGGCCGTGTGTGATCCTGATGGCCGGTTCGCGCTCGGGGCCGGGAGTGCATTACCCGGTGTCGGAGCTCGCGGCGCGGTACGGCGCGAGCGTGGCGGAGGAGACTTCCGACTGGAGGCAGGCGTACGCGACGGTCGAGCGGTTCCGGCGAGGGCGACCGCCGAGCTGGGCTCGTCTGCCCTGGACGTAGCGTCCCGCGCTAGAGTCGAGGCCACGTGAGCGAGGACCTCGTCAGCGTCCGCTACATCGTCGACGACGTCGACGCGGCGATCGAGTTCTACTCGCGGCATCTCGGCTTCACGCTCAGCTCGAGCGCTGCGCCTGCGTTCGCGGATGTTCGTCGCGGCGCGCTGCGGTTGCTGCTGAGCGGGCCGACGAGCTCCGGCGGACGGACTCTGCCGGACGGGCGGACGCCGGAACCGGGCGGCTGGAACCGCATTCACCTGATCGTCGACGACCTCGCGGCCGAGGTCGAGCGCCTGCGCGGGGAGGGCGTGACCTTCCGCAGCGAGATCGTCACCGGGCCGGGCGGGTCGCAGGCAGTACTCGACGATCCTTCCGGCAACCCGGTCGAGCTCTTCCAGCCCGCGCGCTAGAAGACCGGCTTCGTCCGCACCGACACGCCGCCGAACATCGCGAAGCCGTCGAGCTCGAGCGTCGGGGCGTCCGCGTCGCCGGGCGTGGGCGCGTCGACGCCGCCGCCGAACGCCTGCAGCCTCGACTCGACGCGCCAGCCTTCGGGCACCGTGATCGCGATGCCGCCGTTCAGCGCGTGCAGGTCGAGGTGGGCGCCGTCCGGCGAGAGCGTCGCGCCGCGCAGGTCGACCGCGATGCCGCCGAACCACGCGAACATCGAGCCGCCGCGGAACGACGTCGCGCGGCTCGCGAGGTCGATGCCGTCGAAGATCGCGACCAGCGCGACCTCGTCGCTCTCCTCGCTCCCGCGCGACCGCAGGATCCGTTTCATCAGCGCCGCCGACGCGGCCAGCCCGGCCCAGAAGCCGACGAGCCCGGCCGTCGCTGTCCGCGGCGCGCGCATCGACTCAGCCTACTGCGAGTCGTGCTAAGGATGCGCGATGGCCGAAATCCTTCTCTTCCACCACGCCCAGGGCCAGACACCTGGCTTCCTCGCGTTCGCGGACGACCTCCGCGCGGCGGGGCACACGGTTCATGCACCCGACCTGTACGACGGCAAGACGTTCGACGACCTCGACTCGGGGATCGGGTACGCGAAGCAGGTCGGCTTCGACACGATCCTCGAACGCGGCAGAGCGACTGCCGACGGGTTGCCGGACGGGCTCGTGTACGCCGGGTTCTCGCTCGGCGTCATGCCGGCGCAACAGCTCGCGCAGACGCGTCCGGGCGCGAAGGGCGCGCTGTTGTTCAGCGCCGCGCTGCCGGCCTCGGAATTCGGCGACGCGTGGCCGGACCGGGTCCCGCTCCAGATCCACATGATGGAGGACGACGAGTGGGCGGAAGAGGACCTGCCGGCGGCACGCGAGCTCGTCGAGAACGCCGACGGAGCCGAGCTCTTCCTGTACCCGGGTGACCGGCACCTCTTCGCGGACAGCAGCCTGCCGGACTACGACGAGAGCGCCGCGACGACGATGCGGCAGCGGGTTCTCGCATTCCTGGAGAACGTCGCGTAGACGAGCAGCCGCGGCTCCTCACGGTCGCGCGCGAGTGGGGTCGAATCGGGTGCGTCGGCTTCGGGGGGCCGCCGGCGCACATCGCGCTGCTCCGGCAGCTGTGCGTCGAGCGGCGCGGCTGGCTCGCGGCGCGCGACTTCGAGGACGCGATCGCCGCGTGCAACCTTCTCCCCGGCCCGGCTTCGACGCAGCTCGCCATCTTCTGCGCGTGGCGGCTGCGCGGCCGGCTCGGGGCGCTAGTCGGCGGCGTCTGCTTCATCGGGCCGGGGCTCGTCGCGATCCTCGCGCTCGCCGCGCTCTTCCTCGCCGGCTCGCCGCCCGACTGGGTAGAGGGCGCGGGAGCCGGCGCAGGCGCGGCGGTAGCCGCTGTCGCGGTGCAGGCGGGCTCGAGCCTCGTGCCTGACAGCTGGCGCCGAGCCGCGTCGCACCCGCGGTGGCTCGCCTACGCCGCCGCCGGTTTCGTGTCAGCCGCGACGATCGGCCCTTGGCTCGTGCTCGTCCTTGTCGCATGCGGCTTGGTCGAGCTCGCGCTCCGGCTCGCCGGGCGAGCGTCGAGCTTCGCGCCGCCGTTCCTCGTCGCGGCCGCCGCGGGGACAGGCGGATGGCTTGCGCTTGCGTGGGTCGCGTTCAAGGTCGGCGCGCTGTCGTACGGCGGCGGGTTCGTGATCATCCCGCTGATGCAGGGCGACGCCGTCGACCGCTACCACTGGATGACCGACGGCGAGTTCCTGAACGCCGTTGCGCTCGGGCAGGTCACGCCCGGCCCGGTGGTGCACACGGTCGCGGTCGTCGGCTACGCGGCGGCCGGAGTCGCAGGTGGCCTCTTCGCGGCGCTCGTCGCGTTCTCGCCGTCGTTCGCGTTCGTCCTCCTCGGCGCGAAGCACTTCGACCGCCTGCGAAACGACGAGCGTGCGCGCGCGTTCCTGAACGGCGCCGGCCCAGCGGCGATCGGCGCGATCCTCGGCACGGCCGTGCCGCTCACGCGCGCGCTCTCCGAGCCGTGGCAGTACGCCGTGCTTGCCGGCGCGGCGGTCGTCCTGTTCGCCTTGCGGCGCGGCGTCGTGCTCACGCTGCTCCTCGCCGGCGCGGCCGGCGCTTCCATCGCGTTGCTCGGGGGCTCACTGCCGGACTGACGACTGTCGGCGGAGCAGCGCAAGCGCGCCGACGGCGAGGAAGCCGATGCCGACCGCGGCGCCCGCGATGTGCGCCGAGCTCGTCTTGCGCGCGGCGGCAACGCCGCCGGGATAGTTCTCGACCGGCGCGTTCTTGTCGCGGACGAGCACCTGCGGCGCAGGCGAGTCCGCGCTGGGCGACCCGATCCAGCGCACGATCTCGCCGTCCGAGTACGTCTGCAGCGCCTTGAACGTGAGCGTCGAGCCGGCCTTCGCCGTGGGCACGGCGACCGAGAGCGGGAAGTCCATGTACTGGCCCGGCGCGATGCGGCCGCCGGTCCAGATCACGCGGCCGACCTCCGTCGTGTGCTTCTCGCCGAAGACGGTGACCGGCTTCGCGAGCTTGCGGTTCACGAGCGTCGTCTTCCAGCCGGGCACCGGCTGGTAGGAGACGAAGATGAACCCGTGCGGGAGCTGCATGTCGACCCGCCTCGTCCCGGCCTTGTCGCGCTCGTTCGGGACGCGGACGGTGATGACGGTGAAGCCGCCGGACGGCAACGCGTTCGGATGAACGGTGACGTGGGCGGAGGCTGCCGCGGGCGCGGCGAGCGCGGCGACGGCGGCGGCGATCAGGAACCGGTGCTTCTTCAAGGTGCTCTCCTCTCGATGGGAACCGAGGCCGTGGCCTCGAACTGGTCGAACTCGCCGCGGCGGACCTCGACGCCGAGGCGCCACGTGCCGGGGACGGGCAGGTCGGCGCCGGGCGAGACGTAGTGGCCGGCTCCCGCGGGAGCGGCCGTGAACTGGAACGGCCCAATGCCGGCGGACGGGAGCGACGCGAAGAGCGACAGCTCCTCGACGCGCGCCGGCCGGCCGATCCGGGTCAGGACGTAGAGGTGGATCTCGTTCTTGCCGGTCTGCGCCGGGTCGACGGTGAGGTCGAGCTCGTAGGGACCGAGCTTCGCGGTCGTCGAGTACGGGGCGCCGCGTCCAACCTGCGCCTTCGCCGGCGGCTGCTCGACGAGCGCCGCGGTGACGCTCAGCACAGCGACGAACAGCGCGAGCTCCGCAGCCGACGCGAGCACGAACCGATGTCGCGCCTGCGGCACATGCGCGCGCAGCTGCGGCGCTGAGAGACGGTTGTTCACCGTGCCGAGCGCGAGCAGCGGGACGACCAGGGCGACCTTCACCCACGCGGCCCTGCCGTCGAGGCGTGGCTCGCAGCCGTGGTGGCGGCCGCGAGCACGACACCGACGACCGCAGCCTCGCGCAGCCGACGCGGCAGCACGAGCACGGCGAGCACGACGCCGAGCGCCGCCTGCAGCAGCCACACGACGCCGAAGCGCGTGTCCGCCACCGTCCGCACGACGCTCGGGTGCGCCGCGTCGGCGAGCGTGAAGCCGCCGGCGGTCGCGCCCTGGTACACGAGCCCGAGCAGCGCGACGGGCACGAGCGCGACGCCCGCGGCCGCCACGAACCGGCGGCCGGAGTCGAGACGCGCGTACGCGAGCATGAACGCGCCGCCGGCGGCGAACAGCACGAACGCGAAGCGCAGGAACCGCACGAGGCCGAAGCCGATCGACGTCGACCGCGCCGTCGCCTCGCCGGCAACTGCCTCCGCCGCGACCGGCGCCGCGTTCGGGTCGGCCGCGCCGACCGAGAAGGCGAACGCGCCGTGCACCGGGTGCGTGTCGGCCGAGATGACGCGCCAGGCGATCGTGTACGTGCCACGAGGGAGCGCGTTGGGCAGCGCGACGACGATCGTGCGGTCGTTCGGCCGGCTCGTCGCGCCGGCGTCGAGCCTGTTCCCGTTGCCGTCGATGACGCGGACCGCGCCGAACGGGGCCGACACGGCCTCGTCGAAGCGGAGCTCGACGTGCGCGGGCGATCGCTTCAGCACCGCGCCGTCCGGCGGCGTCGTCGTCGTCAACGTTGCATGTGCGAACGCGGCCTGCGGCGCCGCGAGCGCGAGGAGCGCCGCGACGGCGAGGCCGAGTCCGCGTGCCCGAGCAGGCATGCGTTCTCCTCTGTCTCTCGTCTGCGCCCGAACGGGCGCCCAGGGTCAGGACGAGAGGCGCGGCGGCCCGCGGCCGGCGAGCGACCACGCGAGGATGCGGCGCCGTGGCGGGTCGAGCGCGACCGCGCAGGTCGCGACGCGGACCGCGTCGATGACCTCGTCCGCCGACGCGGACAGCCACCGCGCGAGCCGGCGCGCGGCCCCGAGCACGAGCCGCGCTAGCAGGTACGCGAGCACGCCGAACGGGAGCTGCAGCAGCAGGCCGGGCAGGAACGTGCGCTCGGTCGCCGCGCTCCACGGGATGTCGCCCGTCGCGGCGTAGCGCTCGAGGTGCTCCTGCACCGCGAAGGCGGCCGCCGGTGCGAGCAGGAACGGCCATAGCGACGGGCGGACCGTGCCGCGTACGAGCTGCCCGCGCGCCTGCACGACGAGCCCGAGCGCGATCACCCATCCGACGGCGACGAGTATCGGAATCCAGTCGGCGTAGCCGTGGCCGGTGGCCTGGAGGAAGGCTGCGCGGGCGCCCGCGTTCGGGATCTCGATGCGGTACGCGATCACGTGCGCGGTCCAGCTGCCCGCGACGAGAATCGGGGCGGCGACGGCCCAGGCTGCCGCACGGCGCATGGGCCAATCGTGCCAGCTACCCTCGATCGCGTGCGGATCGCGCTCCTGTTCGCGCTCGCCGCGCTCGTGGCGACACCCGCCGCCGCGGCGCACGGCAGCCCCGAGGGCGCCACGGGCTTCGTGTCGACGATCGACCGCGTCGTGAACGCGACGGGCATCGACGTCACGGTCGGGAACGACGGCCACTTCACGCTCACGGCCCCGCGCGGCGCCCCGGTGATCGTCCGCGGCTATTCGAACGAGCCGTACCTGCTGTTCGCGAACAACCGCATCTACGAGAACGAGCTTTCGCCGACGACGTACGTCAACCGCGACAAGGCGCCGCCGTCGACCGCGGACGCCGACGCGCCGGCGGAATGGAACGAGGTCGGAACCGGCCGCACGTACACGTGGCACGACCACCGCACGCACTGGATGGGCAGCGAGGATCCCGCGCCCGTCCGGCGCGACCGCGGCCACCGCCACCACATCTCGGACTGGAACGTGAACGGCACCGTGAGCGGCAAGCCGTTCGCCGTACACGGCTCGCTCGACTGGATCCCGCCGAGGGACAAGGGCCTCGGGTGGAAGTGGCTCCTCACGCCGATCATCGGCGGCGCGTTCCTCTACGCGCTCTTCCTCACCTTCAGCGGGCGTCGCGGCCGGCAGCCCGGAGCGTCCGCGGCCGACCCGGCGAGCGTGCGGGAGCCGGACGCGCCGGCTCCCGCACGGAGACGCGCTTACGGCAGGAAGTAGTTCGGGCTCGGCACCGGCACGGGCGTCGTGAACGGCCCGTCGTCGCCGG
The DNA here is from genome assembly GCA_046731555.1 of Actinomycetota bacterium. Taxonomy (GTDB): domain Bacteria; phylum Actinomycetota; class Thermoleophilia; order Gaiellales; family Gaiellaceae; genus PALSA-600. The sequence goes on from JBKPLI010000075.1 coordinate 8,926, forward strand.
CTAGCGCTTGCGCGCGTCGACGGCGCGCTGGAGCGAGGCCTTGTTCATCTTCGAGCGGCCTTCGACGCCGAGGTGCTTCGCCTCGTTGTAAAGCTGCTCGTAGGTGCGACCCTTCGGCCGGTTCGTGCCCGAGCGCAGACCGCCGCGGCGGCCCGACGAGATGTCGCGAGTCGACGTGCGCGAGCGCTCGCGCGACTCGCCGTGGCGTGCGCGCTCCTTGTTGACGGTGCGCGCGGCGATCTCCTCGGCGCGATCCTCCGACCGGCCCTGCTCGAGTTGGCTCTCCTTGATGTGCTCGTACTGGCGAGCGCGTTTCGTCCCCTTCTTGACTCCACGCGGTGGCATCGGATCCCCTCCTCGGTTGCGTCTGGTCGCCGGGGACCTACCGCGACTGCACATGACGAAACGGGGCCGTTCTCGGCCGCCCCGATGTTGCAAGACGGCCGCGCAGGTTCCGCGTGGGACTCGGTCGCGACATCGAGGAGAGCGGCGCGATCCCGAGCGCCCGGATCACCGAAGCCGCGCTCGCGGTCGGCCAGCTCTGCCGGCTCGGGCGGAAGGCGAGGCGGTCGCCGACGAGCTCGCAGGGCTGACGCCTCCGCTGCCGGGCGAGGCACGCGTGGTCGGCGGCTGCGTACGCGCGCTGCGCAAGGTCGTCGGCAAGGAGCTCGGCGCCGCGGAGCTCGACGACGCGGTGCTGACACTCGCCTCGCTCACGCACGACGAGATCGCGGACACGTACGACGTGCGGCCGGACCGCGCCGCGCTGCTCGTCGCCGGCGCGCTCGTCCTCGCCGAGGTGCAGAGGCGGCTCGTCGTGCCGCTGCGCGTCGTCGACGCGGGCCTGCGCGAAGGCGCGCTGCTCGACGAGGCCGCGCGCGCGGACGAGCAGGTCGTCTAGGAGCGGCGTTTCTTCGCGCGCCGGCGCGCGCGATGCATGAGCACGTCTTGCGCCGACATCGGCTTCGCGCCGCGGCGCGGGACGACGCGGTGCCACTCGCCCTTCGAGTCGAGCGTCCACGCGAGCTTCGTGTCGGCCTGCAGCGCGTCTAGGAACGCGGCGACGTCGGCGCGCAGGCGGGTGTCTTCGAGCGGCGCGAGCACCTCGACACGGCGGTCGAGGTTGCGCGGCATCAGGTCGGCGCTGCCGATCCACGTCGCGACCCGGTCGCCCGCCTGGAACGAGAAGATGCGGCTGTGCTCGAGGAAACGGCCGAGCACGCTGCGAACCGTGATGCCGTCGCTGACGCCGCGGATGCCCGGGCGCAGGACGCAGATACCGCGCGTGACGATCTCGACGTCGGCACCCGCGGTCGAGGCCGCGTAGAGCGCCTCGGCCATCTCGGGGTCGGAGAGCGAGTTGACCTTGATCCGGATGCGGGCCTTCTCGCCCGCCTTGGCGGCTTCGGTGACGCGCGAGATCTCACCGAGCATCCCGTCGCGCAGGAACCACGGGCCGACGAGCAGCTTGCGGAAGCCCCCGGGCCGCGTGCGGCCGGTGACCGCGTTGAACACGTCGGCGACGTCGGCCCCGAGCGCCTCGTCGGCGGTGAAGAGGCTCAGGTCCTCGAACATGTTCGCGTTCGCCGCGTGGTAGTTGCCGGTGCCGATGTGGACGTAGCGCCGCGTCAGGCCGCGCTCGCGCCGGACGAGCAGCGCGAGCTTCGCGTGCACCTTCAGCTCGGGAAGCCCGAAGACGACGTCGACGCCCGCGTTCTCGAGCGCGCGCGACCACTCGATGTTGCGGCGCTCGTCGAAGCGCGCCTGCAGCTCGACAACGCAGAGCGCCTGCTTGTCGGGCTTCGCCGCGTCCACGAGCGACGAGAGCGTCAGCGACGAGTCGCCCGTGCGATAGACCGTCGCCTTCACGGCGGTGACGTCGTCGTCGCGCGCCGCGGCGACGAAGGACTCGACCGTCGACTCGAACGACTCGTACGGATGCTGCACGAGCACGTCGCGGCGGCGGATGCGGGCGAACAGGTCGCCGTAGCTGCGGCGGGCGAACGACTTCGGCGTCACCGGCCGCCACGGCTCGTCCTTCAGATCGGGCCGGTCGAGCTCCGCGAACTGCATCAGCCCGCTCAGGTCGAGCGGCGTGCGGCGGACGTACACCTGGTCGTCGCGGCAGCCGAGCTCCCGCGTGAGCATCAGGGCGAGGTCGGGGTCGGCGCCGGTGGACAGCTCGAGCCGGAGGACCTCGCCGAAGCGCCGCCGGGAGAGCTGGCGCTCGAGCTCCTCGACGAGATCGTCGACCTCCTCCGCGAGCGCGACGTCGGCGGTGCGGGTGGCTCGGAAGACGAGCAGCGACTGGATCTCGTCGACGCCGAGCACCTCGGGGAGGAAGTGCGCGACGGCGTCCTCGAGCGCGACGTACGTGTCGCGTCCGAGATCGAGGAACCGTGGCAGGTCGGACGGGACGTTCACGCGCACGAACCGCCGCTGGCGTGTCAGCCGGTCGCGGACGACGACGGCGAGGTTGAGCGTCAGCGAGGACACGAGCGGGAACGGTGCGCCCATGCCGACCGCGATCGGCGTGAGGAGCGGGTGGATCTCGCGCGCGAACCGCGTGCGCAAGGTGCGCAGCGCGCGCTTGCCGCACTCGCCGACCGGCAGCACGTGGATGCCGGCCCGGTCAAGCCGGGGCCTGAGGTCTTCGAACCAGAGCGTGTCCTGCGCCTCGTCGAGCGCGAGCACGCGGGCGCGAGCCTGCGCGAGCACGTCCTGTGGCGCCTGCCGTTCGGCGCTTGGGGCGCCGACCATGCGGCGCTCGAGCTCGAGCGCGGCGATCCGCACCGCGAAGAACTCGTCGAGGTTCGACGCGACGATCGAGCAGAGCTTGACGCGCTCGAGCAGCGGCAGGCCGTGGTCGGCCGCGGCCTCGTGGACGCGGCGGTCGAAGTCGAGCCACGAGAGGTCTCGGTCCAGCAGCCGGCGGCCGGCACGCGAGGTCCTGGCGGCCGCCGGGTGAACGGTCGGCCCGGCGCGGCGGTTGTCCGCGGTGGCCGTTACGAAGCCTCCACGTCCGCCGCCGCCACTCGCCCGCTCTCGATCGCTGCGAGGAGCTCCGCGTGGTCGCGCTCCGTCCGGTCGGCGTAGGCCGCCGCGAAGTCGGCGAGCGCGCGGTCGAAGGCGTCGGACTTGCCGAGGTACGAGGCGATCGCGACCCGGTCACCCGACCGCGCGTGCGCGCGGGCGAGCGTCTCGCCGCAGATCCCGGCGTAGACGACGAGCCCGTCCGGCTTCACCGAGTCGATGTCCAGCGACGCCTTCCAGTCCCAGAGCTGCCGCATGTAGAAGTCGCGCACGACGCCGTCGATCCCGGTCGCGCGGTTCCAGCCGAGGAAGATGTCGCTCGCCGACTGCATGAGCCGCTGGCCTCCGACGACGCGCCGGCCGTGGTTCGCGTGCTTGCTGCGGCTGAGGTACGGCTCGAGCACCGACTGCTGCGCCTCCTTCACCTGCAGGAACAGCGGGTCGCCGTCGTCGCGGCCAAGCAGGAGCGCGACCCACGCGCGCGTGCCGACGCTGCCGACGCCGACGACCTTCCGCGCGACGTCGACGAGGCGGAACTGCTCGAGCAGCGCGCGCCGGTCGCCCTGGAGGGTGCGCCTGTAGTTGCGCAGCACCTCGCGGAGGCGCTCCTCGACCTCGGCGGCCTCGATCCCGTCGGCGAGGTCGCGGATCGGGACGACGAGCGGCGGGCTCGGCGCGATCCTCAGC
>JBKPLI010000076.1:0-19945 GCA_046731555.1 Actinomycetota bacterium
ATGTGCTAGGTGGTCTCGTGGGCTCGGAGATGTGTATAAGAGACAGGCTCGGGATGGTTCAGCTCGGAATCGTCGATTCGCAGTGGGACAGCAACTGGACCTTCACCTTCCAGGGCGGCATCCTGTTCGCCGCCGTGATGCTCAACATGCTCATCCGCAGCCGCGCACAGAAAGCGAGATGACGATGGCGCACCTGCTTGAGGCCGACCACATCTCCAAGTACTACGGGAACGTCGTGGCGCTGAAGGACATCTCGATGTGCGTGGACGCCGGTGAGGTCACCTGCATCCTCGGCGACAACGGCGCCGGGAAGTCGAGCTTCATCAAGATCCTCTCGGGCGTGCATCAGCAGGACGGCGGGCGCATGCTCGTCGACGGCGAGGACGTGCGCTTCACCTCGCCGCGCGACGCGCGCGCCCGCGGCATCGCGACCGTCTACCAGGACCTCGCGATGGTGCCGCTGATGTCGATCTGGCGGAACTTCTTCCTCGGGGCGGAGCCGCGCACGGGCTTCGGGCCGATGCGCTGGATCGACGCCGGGCAGGCGAAGACAGTCGTGCGCGAGGAGCTGCGCTCGATGGGTATCGACATCCGCGACCCCGACCAGCCAGTCGGCACGCTCTCGGGCGGCGAGCGACAGTCGGTCGCCATCGCGCGCGCGGTGTACTTCGGCGCGCGCGTGCTGATCCTCGACGAGCCGACCTCTGCGCTCGGCGTGAAGCAGGCGGGCGTGGTACTGAGATACGTCGTCCAGGCGCGCGACCGGGGCGTGGCCGTGATCTTCATCTCGCACAATCCGCATCACGCGTACCCGGTCGGCGACCGCTTCGTGATCCTGAACCGCGGCCGCATGCTCGGCACCTACGCGAAGAGCGAGATCACGCGCGACGAGCTGACGCGGCAGATGGCCGGCGGCGCGGAGCTCGAGCAGCTGACGCACGAGCTGCAGTCGCTGAACGCATGAGCCTCGAGGTTCTGACCGTGGGCCGCGTGGGCGTCGACCTGTACGCGGAGCAGCTGCGTGTGCCGATCGCGCAGGTGCGCTCGTTCGCGAAGTCGATCGGCGGCTCGCCGACGAACGTCGCGGTCGCGGCCGCGCGGCTCGGGCACCGGAGCGCAGTCCTCACGAAGGTCGGCGGCGACGAGCTCGGCGCGTACGTGCGCTCCGCGCTCGAGGGGTTCGGCGTCGACACGCGGTTCGTCGGCTCGCATCCGACGCTGCGGACGCCCGTCGTGATCGCGGCGATGGAGGAGCCCGAGGAGCCGTGGTTCGTCTTCTACCGCGAGCCGAAGGCGCCCGACATGGAGATCCGCATCGAGGACGTCGACCTCGGCGCCGTGCGCGAGGCGCCCGTGTTCTGGGTCAGCGCCGGGTCGCTCGCCGAGGAGCCGTCGCGGTCGACCGTGCAGACGCTGCTGCGCGAGCGCGGCCGTCGGGCGCACACGGTGCTCGACCTCGACTACCGCCCGTCGTTCTGGCGCTCCGAGGACGAGGCGCGCGCGACGATCGGCGCGGCGGTCGGCGGTGCGACGGTCGCGGTCGGCAATCGCGTCGAGTGCGAGATCGCGGTCGGCGAGTCGGATCCGGACGCGGCCGCCGACGCGCTGCTCGCGCGCGGCGTCGAGGTCGCATTCGTCAAGCAGGGAGGCGACGGTGTGCTCGTCGCGACGGCCGACGAGCGGCGTGTGCTGCCGCCGGTGCCGGTGGACGTCGTGTGCGCGCTCGGCGCGGGCGACGCCTTCGGCGGCGCGCTGTGCCACGGGCTCCTGTCCGGCTGGGACGCGTTCACGACCGCCGAGTTCGCGAACGCCGCCGGTGCGCTCGTCGCCTCGCGGCTCCTCTGCGCGGACGCGATGCCGACCGAGCACGAGGTGCGCGAGCAGCTCGAGGACGCGCGTGCCCGGCGCTGAGCTCCACCTCCGGTCGGGGACGTGGGAGGCGGTGACGCCGGCGAGCGCGGGCTGGTCCTACTGCGGCCTGCGCGTCGCGCGGATCGCGCCGGGCGAGACGCTCGAGCTCGAGACCGGCGAGGAGGAGTTCGCCGTGCTGCCGCTCGCCGGCTCGTTGAGGGTCGAGGTCGAGGGCGAACGGTTCGAGCTCGTGGGGCGGGAGAGCGTGTTCGCGAGGGTCACCGATTGGGCCTACTTGCCCATGGGTACCCATGTGTCGCTGAAAAGCCCTGCAAATGCGCAGTTTGCGCTTGCGTCCGCACGCGCGGAGCACCGGTTCGACCCAACCCATGTGCCGGCCGCTGCCGTTCCGGTCGAGGTCCGCGGCGCCGGGCAGGCGACACGGCAGATCGTCAACTTCCTCGCGCCCGGCGCGTTCGACGCCGTCGACCGCCTCATCGCCGTCGAGGTGCTGACGCCCGACGGCAACTGGTCGTCGTACCCGCCGCACAAGCACGACGACACACCCGGCTCGCTCGCGAACAACGAGGAGATCTACTACTTCCGGATCGGTCGAAACGGCTCCGTCGAGACGAGCGGCGAGGGCTTTGCGCTCCACCGCACGTACACGGCGGACGGCGCGATCGACGAGACCGTCGTCGTACGCGACGGCGACGCGTTCCTCGTGCCGCGCGGCTACCACGGGCCGTCGGTCGCCGCGCCCGGCTACCCGCTCTACTACCTCAACGTCATGGCCGGGCCGAACCCGGAGCGGACGATGGCGATCGCCGACGACCCCGCCTACGCGTGGGTGCGCGAGAGCTGGAACGGCATGCCGACCGACCCGCGCGTCCCGATGATCGCCGCATGAGACGCCGCATCCGCATCGGCGTCGTCGGCTTCGGCTGGATGGGCCAGGCGCACAGCCGCTCGTACCTCCGCATCCCGACCCTCTTCCACGACCGCGAGGCCGACCCCGTGCTCGTCGCGTGCGCCGACACGGAGGAGTCGCGGCGCCGCCTCGCGGTCGACGACTTCGGCTTCGCGGACGCGCACGAGGACTGGCGCGACCTCGTCGCCCGCGACGACGTCGACGCGGTCGTCGTCACCGCGCCGAACATGCTCCACGTCGAGGTCGTCGAGGCCGCCTGCGCGGCGGGCAAGCACGTCTTCTGCGAGAAGCCGGTCGGCGGGACGCCCGCCCAGACCGCGCGCGCTGCCGCGGCGGCGCGCCGTGCGGGCGTCGTGACGGGCGTCGGCTACAACTACCGCTTCGCGCCGCTCGTCCGGCACGCGCGCACACTGATCGCCGAGGGCCGCCTCGGCGACGTCACGCTCTTCCGCGCGCAGTTCTTCTCCATGTACGGCAACGACCCGCTCGGCGTGCTCAGCTGGCGCTTCCTCCAGGACGAGGCCGGCTACGGCGTCTCGAGCGACCTGCTCAGCCACGCACTCGACCTCGCGCACCTGCTCGCCGGCCCGATCCGGCGCCTCGTCGGCACGCGCGCGACGACGATCGGCGAGCGGCCGCTCGCAGGCGGAGGCGCCTCGCACTACGGGCGCGGTGCGGCGGGCGACCCGACCGGCGCCGTCACGAACGAGGACTACGCCGCGCTGCTCGTCGAGTTCGCGTCCGGGGCCGTCGGCACCTTCGAGGCCGCGCGGACGCTGCGCGGGCCGGAGAGCCGGCTCGCGTTCGAGGTCTACGGCACGGCCGGCGCCGTCGAATGGAGCCTCGAGCGCCTGAACGAGCTGCGCGTGAACCTCGACGGCGAGGGGTACACGACGCTGCTCGGGGGCGACCGCTTCCCGTACCACGGCGCGTTCGTCCCCGGCGCAGGCAACCCGATCGGCTACGAGGACCTGATCGCGATCGAGGACTTCGAGTTCCTGGAGGCGGTCGCGCGCGGCAGGCAGCACGAGGCGTCGTTCGACGAGGCGCTCGCCGTCGCCGCGGTGCAGGAGGCGCTCGTGCGGTCGTGGGAGTCGGGCACGTGGGAGGACGTCGTCGCCGTGCGGGAGCCGGTGGGCGCGTGAAGACGTTTCGCCTCACCACGGCGCAGGCGATCGTCCGCTTCCTGGTCGCGCAGCGCACGCTAGTCGAGGGGCGCGACGAGCCGCTCTTCCCCGGCGTGTTCGCGATCTTCGGCCACGGCAACGTCACGTCGCTCGGCCACGCGCTCGAGCAGGCGCGCGACGAGCTGCCGACCTACCGCGCGCAGAACGAGCAGGCGATGGCGCTCGCCGGGATCGCGTACGCGAAGGCGATGCGCCGCCGCCAGATCATGGTCGCGACGTCGTCGATCGGCCCGGGCGCGTTGAACATGGTCACCGCCGCGGGCGTCGCGCACGCGAACCGGCTGCCGCTGCTCATGCTCGCGGGCGACACGTTCACGAGCCGCATCCCCGACCCGGTGCTGCAGCAGGTCGAGCCGTTCGACGCGCCGTCGACGACCGCGAACGACGCGTTCCGTCCCGTCGCTCGCTACTGGGACCGCCTCGTGCGGCCCGAGCAGGCCGTGAGCTCGCTGCCGCTCGCCGTCGAGACGATGCTCGACCCGGCCGACTGCGGGCCTGCGTTCATCGGGCTGCCGCAGGATGTGCAGGCGGAGGCGTTCGACTTCCCGGCGCGCCTGTTCGAGCGGCGCGTGCACGAGCTGCGCCGCCCGCGGCCGGACCGCGGCGAACTCGCGCGGGCCGTCGAGGTGCTGCGCCGCGCGCGCCGGCCGCTCGTAGTCGCCGGCGGCGGCGTCCACTACTCGTTCGCCGAGTCGGAGCTCGCGCGCTTCGCCGAGGCGCACGGCGTGCCGGTGGTCGAGACGGTCGCCGGCAAGGCGACGCTCGTCGCCGACCACCCGTTCTGGGTCGGCCCGATCGGCGTCACCGGCTGCGCGCAGGCAAACCGGCTCGCGGCCGACGCCGACGTCGTGCTCGCGATCGGCACGCGCCTGCAGGACTTCACCACCGGCTCGTGGACCGTCTTCGGCGAGCAGGCGACCCTCGTCGGGCTCAACGTCGCGCGCTTCGACGCGACGAAGCACCTCGCGCATCCGCTCGTCGCCGACGCGCGCGAAGGGCTCGAGGCGCTCGACGCCGAGCTCGAAGGGTGGCACGCCGACGAGGGGTGGACGGCGCGCGCACACGACGAGGCCGACTCGTTCAGGGCGTTCGTCGCCGACACGACCGCGCCGCGCGAGGAGAACGGGCGACCGTCGTACGCGCAGGTCGTCGGCGCCGTCAACCGCCTCGCGACGGAGCACGACTACCCGCTCACCGCGGCGGGCGGTCTCCCCGGCGAGCTGAACGTGAACTGGCTCGCGAAGGGCGTGGGCACGTTCGACTGCGAGTACGGGTTCTCGTGCATGGGGTACGAGATCGCCGGCGCGTGGGGCGCGAGCATGGCGCGGCGCGACGGTGAGGTGATCTGCTTCGTCGGCGACGGCTCGTACCTGCTCATGAACTCCGAGCTCCTGAGCTCGGTCCTCTCGGGTCACAAGCTGATCGTCGTGCTCTGCGACAACGGCGGCTTCGCCGTGATCGAGCGGCTGCAGCTCGAGCAGGGCGGCGCGTCGTTCAACAACATGCTCCCGCCCGGCGCAGCGGTCGACTGGGTCGCGCATGCGCGCGCTCTCGGCTGCAACGCGGAGGCCGTGGTGACGCTCGGCGAGCTCGAGGACGCGTTCGTGCGCGCCCGCGCCGCCGACCGCACGACGGTGATCGCGATCCCGACGGCGCCGGATGTATGGACGGAGGGCGGGGCCTTCTGGGAGGTCGGCGTGCCCGAGGTCGCCGGGCGGCCCGAGGTTCGCGCCGCCCGCGAGCGCCTCGACGAGGGCAAGCGCGCCCAGCGCCTGGGCTGGTGACGTTGACCCGGGGGCGTCAGGGTCGCACAATCGAGAGACGATCTACCAACCGTCGCTCAGGAGGTCCCGATGCCGCCGCCCGATAACCCCGCCAATCCGCGCCGCGGAGCGCCGAAGCCGCCGCCCGCACCGCCCCTGGTAGGCCCGCACTCGGAGATGTCCGCCGATCTGCGCGCCGCGAAGAAGGCCGCGCCGAAGGTCAAGGCCGCCGCGAAGGCCAAGGCTGCGACGAAGACGAAGCCCGCCGCGCCGGCGAAGGCGAAGCCGACGAAGCTGAGCCCGAACGGCGCCGCGTTCATCGGCCGCTTCGAGGGCTTTCGCAGCGCGATGTACAACGACGCCGCGAATCACTGCACCATCGGCTTCGGCCATCTCGTCCACCACGGGCCGATCAACGGCAGCGAGTCGGCGGAGTTCAAGGCCGGCATCACGCGCGAGCGCGCGCTGCAGCTGCTCCAGGCCGATGCGGCGATCGCCGCGAAGTGCGTCGCGACGAACGTGAAGGTGCCGCTGAACCAGGCGCAGTTCGACGCGCTCGTCAGCTTCACGTTCAACGTCGGCACCGGCGCCTTCACCGAGTCGACGCTGCTGAAGCTGCTGAACAAGGGCGAGTACGCGGCCGTGCCCGGCCAGCTCGAGCGGTGGTCGCGTGCCGGCGGCCGCGTGCTGCAGGGCCTGCTCAACCGGCGTCACTCCGAAGGCACGCTCTTCTCGCGCGGCGCGTACCAGTAGGGCCGCCAGCAGACGTCGAACGGCAGCTGCGCGTCCGCGGGGTCTGTTGCGGCGCCCCGCGCTACTCGGCACGTAGCTCAACCAGGAGAGAGCGCTCAGTGTCGGCCGAGACGGTGCGGGTTCTAGTCCGTCGTCCTCGCTGCGGTCGTGCAGTAACGGCAGCATCCCGGGCCGTGATCCCGGCCGGTGCCGGTTCGAATCCGGCCGACCGCCCTGATGGACGGTGTTCAGCTCGCATGTGGACGTGGATCGTCGCCCGCCGTGCGGTTCAATTCCCGGCGTGAGCGAGCTGCACGTCGAGCAGGAGCACCGGGTCACGCCGCTCGAGCTGTTCTTCGACCTCGTGTTCGTCTTCGCGTTCACCGAGGTGACGACGCTGATGACGAACGAGCTGTCGTGGGCCGGCCTCGGCCGCGGGCTGCTGGTGCTCGCGGCGCTGTGGTGGGCGTGGACGGGCTACGCGTGGCTGACGAACACCGTCGACCCGGAGGAGCGCGGCTTCGCGACCGTCGCCCTGCTCGTCGCGATGGCGGCGATGTTCGTGGCGGCGCTCGCGGTGCCGGAGGCGTTCGACGAGCACGGCGTCGTGTTCGGCGTCGCGTACCTGATCGTCCGCGTCATGCACCTCACGCTCTACGCGCTCACCGCGAACGGTAACCGCCAACTGCTCTCGGCGCTCGCGCGGCTGACGCCGTGGACGGTGATCGCAGCCCTGCTGATCGTGCTCGCCGGGTTCACCGACGACGGCGAGCGGATCGTGCTTTGGCTCGTCGCGCTCACGATCGACTACCTCGGGCCGCTCGTCGGCCGCGGGATCGGCTGGCGCGTGCATCCCGCGCACTTCGCCGAGCGCCACGGGCTGATCGTGATCATCGCGCTCGGCGAGTCGTTCATCGCGATCGGCCTCGGCGCGAACGTGAGCGGGCTCGACGCGGGCGTGGTCGTGGGGGCGGTCCTCGGGCTCGCGATCGCGACGTGTTTCTGGCTCGCGTACTTCGACTTCTTCGCGATCCGCGGCCACCAGCTCCTCGTTCAGGCGAGCGGCGTGCAGCGCGCCGCGTTCGCGCGCGACGCGTACAGCTACCTGCACCTGCCGATGGTGACCGGGATCGTCCTGTTCGCTGTCGCGGTCAAGCAGACGCTGGCGCACGTCGGCGACGAGCTCGACACGGTCGCCGCGTTCGCGCTCTGCGGCGGGTGCGCGCTCTACCTGCTCTCGTACGTGCTGCTGCGCGTGCGCCTCGACCGGAGGCTCAGCCGCGGCCGGTTCGTCGCGACGCTTGCGTTTCTCGCGGTGTTCCCCGCCTGCACGACCGTGCCGGCGCTCGCCGCGCTCGCGCTCGTCGCCGCGGTGTGGATCGGGCTGCACGCCTACGAGCTGATCTGGTGGCGCGAGGCCCGCGCGCAGACCCGCGCACTGCGCGCCCCCGCCTGATGCCGCGGGCGCTCGTGGTCGGCGGCACGGGCCAGATCGGCCGCGCGATCGCTCACCGGCTGCTCGCGGCAGGCTGGGACGTCGACCTCGCCGGACGCAACCCGGCGAAGATGCCGGCCGACCTTCCGGACGCGCGGTTCGTCGCTGCGGACCGCCACGACGCACGGCAGCTCGAGGCCGCGTTCGGCGCCGGCGCCGACCTGCTCGTCGACTGCATCTGCTACACGGCTGCCGACGCGGAGCTCCTGGTGCGGCTCGCGCGCGACGCCGCGTCGACGGTGATGATCTCGAGCAAGGCCGTCTACGTCGACGCGGCGGGCAACCACTCGAACTCGGACGTCGCGCCGCGCTTCGACGGGCCGATCCGCGAGACGCAGCCGACGATGGCGCCGGGTGCGGGCGACTACGAGACGCGCGAGGGCTACGGCGCGAACAAGGTCGCCGCGGAGCAGGTGCTGCTCGAGAGCGGCGCGCCGGTGACCGTGCTCCGGCCCTCGAAGGTGCACGGCGTCGGGGCGGAGCGGCCGCGCGAGTGGGTCTTCGTGAAGCGCGTGCTCGACCGGCGGCCGGCCGTGTTCCTGGCGCGGCGCGGCGAGGGTGTCGACCACACGACGGCCGCGGCGAACATCGCGGCGGTCGTCGAGCTCGCGGCGGCGCAACCCGGCGCGCGGATCCTCAACAGCGCGGACCCCGACGCGCCGAGCGGCCTCGAGATCGCGCGCACGGTCGCGCGGCTCCTCGACCACGAATGGGAGGAGGTGCTCCTCGAGGGTGACGGCCTCGGCGCGCACCCGTGGGACGCCGAGCGCCCGATCGTGCTCGACACGACGGCGGCGCTCGAGCTCGGCTACGTCCCGGCCGGCGACTACGAGGCGACGGTGGCCGACGAGGTCGAGTGGCTCGTCGACTCCGCGCGGCGCGGCGACCTGCGTATCGACGACGAGTTCTTCGACCGGTTCCTCGACTACGCGGCCGAGGACCGGTATCTCGCGGAACGCGGCTCGGACCCGCGTCGGTCTCGGTTCGATTCCGGGGGCAGGCACTAGCGTCGACTCCGTCTCCGGCCGGTCGTCGACGATGGCGCGTCCGTCAGCTGACGATCCGGAACGGATTGAGACGCCACGCCGCCGAGGTCCAGTACCAGTCCGGGATGTCAAGCGGTGCGGCGGGCCGCGGCCCGCGCGAGGCGCTCGGAGCTGCACGCCAGGCGAGAAGTCGCCAGGACCACGCGGGAACGGACGCGCGGACAGCAGGGCGGCCGCGGAGCTCCACCGTGACCGTCGGCCGCTCGTTGCGGTTGCCGGCGGGATCGAGAGCGCCCAGCGCGCGGAGGTGGCGTTGCCGCGCAGCCGCGACCGTCGCGGAGGCGGCAGAGCTGGGCAGGACCTGGACGAGCGCGTCGTTGCGTGCGAGCTCGTAGCGGTCGACACCGACGTTGTCCGTCGAGGACGGTGTCGTCGTGGGCGTGGTCGTCCTAGGAGGCGGAGTAACGGTGATCGTGACGGTTGCCGGGCTCGAGTCGAGCACGCCGTCGCTTGCGTGGTAAGTGAAGGCGTCGCTGCCGGAGAAGCCCGAGTCGGGTGTGTATGTGAGGGAGCCGTGCGCGTTCAGCGCGACAGTCCCGTTCGTGTCGCCGTGTCGAGCGTCGCGGTCAGCGGGTCGCCGTCAGGGTCGCTGTCGTTTCCGAGTACGCCCGGTGCCGACGTGGTGCAGGGCGTGTCCCCGGCGGTCGTGCAGCCGTCGTCGGTTGCGATCGTCGCGCGGTCTTCCGATGTGACGCGACCGCTCGCGCGAAGGAGCCGGTGGGGATCGACGTCTGGACCGTGTTGGTGGCGACGTCGATCGGGGTGACCGCGTTGTCGAACAGTTGGCAGCGAAGGCGGTTCTTCCGTCAGGCGTGATCGCAACCGCGAACGCCGGGCCGACCGTTACCAGCGTGCCGGCCGTCCCGGACGCGACATCGACCGGGGTGAGCGTGCGGTCGGTTCCGTCCGCGACCCAGGCCGTCAACGGCACCGGTGCCGCCGGTGCCCGCCCAGCGCCGAGCACGACCAGAACCGCGAGAAAGACCGCCGCACCGACGGTCCTGAAACCGGGGCTTTGCGTCCACGGCGTGGTCGGACAAAGAGCAACCCCGCCCGGGATTGTCATCTTCCCCGCGGCCTACGACCTCACCCGCAACGAATGAACCGCGCGCGCTCACACCTTGGCGAGACCCGTAGAGTCGACCCTGTGCAGCGCCCGTTCGCGCAGGTCGACGTGTTCACCACGACGCCGTATCGCGGCAATCCCGTCGCGGTCGTCCTCGACGGTGACGGGCTGTCGGACGAGGACATGCAGCGGATCGCGAACTGGACGAACCTGTCCGAGACGACGTTCGTGCTGCCGCCCACGGGTGACGCCGACTACCGCGTGCGGATCTTCACGCCGGCGCTCGAGCTGCCGTTCGCCGGGCATCCGACCCTCGGGACGTGCCACGCGTGGCTCGAGGCGGGCGGCACGCCGCGCGGTGACCGCGTGGTGCAGGAGTGCACTGCCGGGTTGATCCCGATCCGTCGCGACGGCGACCGGCTCGCGTTCGCGGCACCGCCGCTCGTGCGCGAAGGACCGGTCGAGGAGGAACTCGTCGCGCGGCTCGCGGCGATGCTGCGGATCGACCGGGGCGACATCCTCGACGCGGAGTGGGTCGACAACGGGCCGGGCTGGGTCGCCGTGCTGCTCGCGGGCGCCGAGGAGGTGCTTGCGCTGCGACCGGGAGAGGTCGAGGTCGACCTCGGCGTCGTCGGCCCGTACCCCGACGGGTCGGAGGCGGCGTTCGAGGTGCGCGCCTTCGTCCCGAACGGCGCGGAGGATCCGGTGACCGGCAGCCTCAACGCATCGCTCGCGGGCTGGCTGCTGCGGACCGGCCGCGCGACGTCGCCGTACGTCGCGAGCCAGGGCACCGCGCTCGGCCGCGCGGGACGCGTGCACGTCGCACGCGACGACGACGGGACGATCTGGGTCGGCGGCGGCACGGTCACCTGCGTCTCGGGCCACATCGACGCATGAACCCCGCGAGGCCGCTGATGCGCGGCGAGTCGCTGTGGCCGCGGGTCGCGGAGCTGCCGCTCGTCATCGAGGCGTGCGAATACGAGCGCCTGCACGCCGTCCTCGCCTACGGGTTCGAGCGCATCACGACGCACGTGCGGCTCGTCGGCGCCGCCGCCGACGGGGTCGGCGAGGACGTCTCGGTGTTTCGGGAGGACGGCACCGCGCTGCACGAGACCCGGCCGCCGCTGCCGCTCGAGGGCGAGTGGACGCTGGCCGGCTTCTGCGACCACCTCGCCACGCTCGAGCTGTGGCCCGAGCCGCCGGAGTGGGACGTGGCGCTGCGCTTCCGCAACTGGGCGTTCGAGTCGGCGGCGCTCGACCTCGCGCTGCGTCAGGCCGGCCGTTCGCTGCACGACGTGCTCGGGCTGGAGCCGCAGCCGGTCCGCTTCGTCAACTCGCTCGGCCTCGGCAAGGAGCCTTCGATCGAGCCGGTGCTCCGGCGGCTCGCGCGCTCCCCGGGTGTGCGCTTCAAGCTCGACGCGGAGGCGACGTGGGCGCTTTCGCTCGTCGACGAGGTCGCGGCGACAGGCGCGGTCGACACGATCGACTTCAAGGGCCAGTACGGCTTCGAGGTCGAGAATCCGGCGGCACTGGCTGCGCTGTACGACCGCGTGCTCGCAGCGTTCCCGGATGCGTACCTGGAGGACCCGCACGACCTGCCCGAGATCGCGCAACGACTCGGCGATCACCTCGAGCGCGTCTCGTACGACTCGCCGATCCGCAGCGCCGAGGACATCGGCGCGACGCCACTGGCCGCGCGCGTGGTGAACGTCAAGCCGTCGCGGATCGGAAGCCTTTGGCGGCTGTTCGAGGTCTACGCGCGCTGCGCACGCGAGGGGCGGGCGATGTACGGCGGCGGCATGGGCGAGCTGGGCGTGGGGCGCGGGCAGATCGAGCTGCTCGCCGCGCTGTTCCACGCGGACGCGCCCAACGACGTCGCGCCGAGCGCCTACAACGAGGACGACCCGCCGGGCGGCCTGCCTGCCAGCCCGCTGCCGCCGCGCCCCGCGGGGAACGGCTTCCGCTGGGCCACCGGCTGCGGGCCGGAGTGAGGGCTCTCACCGCTGTAGGGTCGCGTGCATGTGCTTCGCCCACGACTCCGCGCCGCCCATCCCCGTCATCGCGGGTGCGGCTGTCTCGCACGAGGACCTCACCCTGCGCGCCGCCGACGGCACCGACTTCGCCGCGTTCGTCGCGACGCCCGACGAGCAGGCAACGATCGGGATCGTGATCCTCCCCGACGTCCGCGGACTCTACCGATTCTACGAGGAGCTGGCGCTCCGGTGCGCCGAGCGCGGGTACGCCGCCATCGCGATCGACTACTTCGGCCGCACGGCCGGCGCCGCGAAGCGCGGCGACGACTTCGAGTACGCGCCACACGTCCAGCAGACCTCGGCCGACGGCGTGAAGGCCGACACGCGCGCGGCGGTCGACCATCTGCGCTCGCTCGGCTGCACCTCGATCTTCACGCTCGGCTTCTGCATGGGCGGCCGGCTCTCGTGGCTCGCGTCGAGCTGGGCCCTCGGCCTCCAGGGCGCGGTCGGCTTCTACGGCCGGCCCGGGCCGTTCAGTGACGGGCAGCCCGGGCCCGTGCAGCAGGTGGGCGACTTCGACGCGCCGATCCTCGCGCTGCAGGCGGGCGACGACGCGAACATCACGGCGGAGGACAACGCGGAGTTCGACCGGGCGCTGACCGAGGCCGGCGTCGAGCACGAGCTTGTGACGTACGACGGCGCGCCGCACAGCTTCTTCGACCGCAAGCACGAGGACTTCGCCGACGCCTCCGAGGACGCCTGGCGCCGCGTGGTCGCGTTCGTCGAAGCTAAGGCTTGAACGCCTGCGAGTAGATGTTCTGGTCGCCGCCGCGACTGTCGGTCCACACCGCATGCGCCAGGCCGTCCGCGCCGATCGCCAGGCCGCCGTAGTCGCCGATGAACTCGCCGTCGAACTGCTCGTACGGGTTGGAGCTTCCGTCGGACAGCCGCCGCTCGGTTGCGAACTGGTCGGCCGAGGTCGAATACGCGTAGTCGAGGCAGACGAGCTTCGCGTCGTAGACGCAGTCGTGCGGCGCGAACGCGCGCGTGTAGTAGCCGACGACGACTTGGCCGTCGCGGTACGCGACCGACGGCAGCGCCTTGTCGGCGCCCCTCGTGATGATCCGCGGGCTGGACGCGTGCGTGCCGTGCAGGAAGAGCAGCTTCACCTGCGCGTTCGTCGCGCCCCAGAAGCGGTTCGACTTGCAGCCGCGCTCGCCGTCGGCCCACACGATTGCGAGCGTCTGCGACACCGGGTCGAGCGAGGTACTCGGGATCGCCGAGACGCGGAAGGCCTCGTCGCTCAGCGTGGTGCGGAGGTTCGCGTTGATCGCATAGCAGTTGGACGCGTCGTATACGCGCGCGAGCTCCCGGTACACGGGCGCGTGTCCCGGCCGGACGATCGCGGCCGCGATCGTGCGCTTGCGCTTCGCCGCAACGGCCGCCTCGAACACGACGTAGAGCGTGCCGTCGCCCGCGACGACCGGCATCGAGCCCTGCGCGTCGGGGTGGTTCTTCGACGAGAGGCGCAGCGGCTTCGTCCACGTCGCGCCGCCGTCGTGCGAGACGGCGCCGACGATCGTGGAGCGGCTGCCGAACCCGGTGCTGCGGAAGCGCGTCCACGTGACGACGACGCTGCCGTCGGGACCCGTCGCGATCCACTCCTTGTCGTTGAAGACCCTCCGGTCGTCGGTGTAGCGGACGAGCCTCGGCTCGTTCCACGTGAGGCCGCCGTCGGCCGAGGACGACACGGCAATGCCGCTCGCCGCCGAGTCCTGGCCGAAGACGATGTGCGCGTAGTAGAGGCGGCCGTTCGCGTCGAACGCGAGCGCCGGGTCCTCGGCGAGGTCGAACCTCGCGAAGAGCCCCTTGCCGCCCGTCTCGCGCGTGAGGCCCGGCACCTGCACGTTCGTCCACGTCGCCCCCGCGTCCTTCGACACGTACGCCCAGCCGGTGCTCGCCTGGTCGCCCATCGAGTCGCAGCACGTGCGGAAGTCGTTCGCGCCGGCGACGACGTTCCGCGGGTCGACCGGGTTGATCGCGACCGTCGGTTCGTTCTGCGGCGTCGCGCAGCCCTTCTCGGGCCCCTTCGCCGTCGTCGCGTCCTGCCGGATGAGGTTCACGTTCCCGGTCTGCACCGGCGACGGGCCGTTCGTCGTGCAGAGCGAGCGCGCCGCCTTCTCTGCGGCGAGCGGTGCGCCGCGAGCACGCACGGTGTCGGCCGGCGCGCGACCGAACAGCGCGAGCGCGGCGACGGCCGCACCCGCGAGGGCGAGAGCTGCGCAGAGCCTTGTCATGGGGTCATCGGCGAGTCTCCCGCGCGACCGCGGCCCGCCATCCCTGAAACGGCGGAGACGCGGGGCGCGATACGCCGTAGGGTGCGCGCGTGCTGCTCGCGATCGACCAGGGCACGACCGGGACGACCTGCCTCGTCGTCGACGGCGGGCTCGCCGTGCACGGCCGCGCGTATCGGGAGCTTCCGCAGCACTTCCCGCGCCCGGGGTGGGTGGAGCACGACCCCGAGGAGATCTGGTCGAGCGTGCTCGAGGCGGCGGAGGGTGCGCTTGCCGACGCGGGGACCCGCGCCGGCGACCTCGACGGGATCGGGATCACGAACCAGCGGGAGACGACCGTGCTCTGGGAGCGCGCGAGCGGACGGCCCGTGGCGCCGGCGATCGTGTGGCAGGACCGGCGCACCGCCGAGCGCTGCCGCGAGCTCGACGCCGACTTCGTGCGCGAGCGCACCGGGCTCGTGCCCGACCCGTACTTCTCGGCGACGAAGCTCGAGTGGCTGCTCGCGCGTACCGACGCCGCGCCCGAGACGCTCGCGTTCGGCACGGTCGAGTCGTGGCTCGTGTGGAAGCTGAGCGGCGGCGCAGTGCACGCGACGGACGCGACGAACGCGTCGCGCACGATGCTCGCGCGGCTCGATACGCTCGAGTGGGACGAGAGCCTGCTCGCGCTGTTCGGCGTCCCGCGCGAGCTGCTGCCCGAGATCGTCCCGTCGAGCGGCACCGTCGCCGAGGCGACGCTTCTCGGTGCGACCGTGCCGGTCGCCGGGCTCGCGGGCGACCAGCAGGCGGCGCTCTTCGGCCAGGGCTGCCACGCGCCCGGCGCAGGCAAGGCGACGTACGGCACGGGGTCGTTCGTGCTCGTGCACACCGGTTCGCACGCGCCCGACCCGCCGGAAGGCCTGCTCGCGACCGCGGCGGCCGACGGCTACGCGCTCGAGGGGGCGGTGCTGACGAGCGGCGCGGCCGTGCAGTGGCTCCGCGACGGCCTCGGGCTGCTCGCGGACGCGGCCGAGAGCGAGGCGCTCGCGCGCAGCGTCGACTCGAGCGGCGGCGTCGTCTTCGTGCCGGCGCTCACGGGACTCGGCTCGCCGTGGTGGGACGCCGACGCGCGCGGGCTCGTCGCCGGGATCACGCGCGGCACGACGCGCGCGCACCTCGTCCGCGCGGCCCTCGAGGGAATCGCGCACCAGGTCGCCGACGTCGTCGAGGCGCTGCCCGAGCCGCTCGACGTGCTGCGCGCCGACGGCGGCGCGGCCGCGAACGCGTTCCTGATGCAACTGCAGGCCGACCTGCTCGGCGTCCCGGTCGAGGTCGCGGCCGAGCGCGAGACGACGGCGCTCGGCGCCGCCGCGCTCGCCGCAGGCACGGCGCCCGCGGTCGCGATCGGTGCGACGTACGAGCCGAGCATGAGTCGCGACGAGGCGGCCACGCTTCGCGCGGAGTGGGGCGACGCGCTCGCGCGAGCGCGCCGCCCCTCCGCTCCGGCTACCTGATTTCCAGCCGGTACGCGCTGCGGCCGTGGGTCGCTGCCCACAGCAGCCGTTGGCCGAACTTGTCGCCGTCGGCGAGCGTGAGGCTGTACACGGCCACCGTCGGCAGGCCCTCCGCCGGGACCGTCCAGGTCGTCGTGCCGGCTGCGAGCCGGTAGACGCCGAAGTCGGTCGAGGCGTAGACGTCACCGGTCACCGCGTCGTACGCGGTGTCGCTCACCGGCATGTCGCCGAGGTCGTACGAGATGTCCTTCCACGTCGCCGTCCCAGTCGCCGGGTCGAACACGACGTCGAAGACGTGTCCCGGCGTCGTGGGCGTGCTCGAGTTGTAGCCCGAGAACGACACGATCGCGTGGTTCGGGTTCGTCGTGTCCACGGTCGTCGACGAGGGGAACCGGTTCGGCTGCGCGGCCGTGTCGATCCGCGTGTACGTCACCGACGCGGCAGCGTCGTTGATGTTCCGCGAGACGAACACGCGACCGGTCTGGGTCGCCGCCCACAGCGTTCCGTCGTCCAGCCCGCGGCCGATCGCGGCCAGGTTCCCGCCCGCCTTCGTGGTGCCGAACGTCGTCGATCCCAGCGTCGCCGTCGGGCCGATCGGCGCGAAGTCGCCGCAGGCGCCGGTCGTGATCAGGTCGCCCTTGCCGTTCTCGAACGTCGTATTGCAGTGCTGCTCGAGGAAGGTGCGGTCGCCGCCCAGGTCCTGCGTCCGCCAGACGCGCGTGCCGCCGACGAAGATCGTCTTCTCGCGCACCGGGTCCATGACCATCGGCGAGTAGAACCTGAACCCGCCCGCGAAGAACATCGGGTCGGCGACCCAGAGCCACGTCGGCGGGTTGTCGCCCTCGTAGTTGATGTCGAGCCAGCCGCTGAAGTACGAGTGGAAGCGGCGGTTCGGGTCGACCGGGTCGAAGCCGGCGTCGCCGCCGTCGCCGGTGAGCCCGAGGCGCCACTTGTCCCCGCCGAGGAAGCTCAGCGAGCCGTTGTCCTGCGTCCCGCCGAGGGCCTCGCCGGCGGGGTTCTTCGGGTTGACCGCGATCGATTGGAACTGCAGGGTGCCGAGGCCCCAGTTGATCGGGATCAGCAGCTCCGGCACGCGCTTCAGCCACATCTTGCAGTCCTGCAGGAAGAGCGGGCTGAGGCCGCGCGAGTCGCACTGCGACGAGATGTCCGCGTAGCGGCCGTTCGTCCGGATCACGCCGCCGTCGGAGCCGACGAACATCGTGTCGGGGTCGCCCGGCACGAACGCGATCGCGTGCTGATCCGGGTGCATCGACTCGCCCGGGATCTGCGCGTCTCCGGTCTGGTCGGTCCACGTCGCGCCCGCGTCGGTCGACAGGAGCACCGCGCGACCGGACGACCGGTCGGTGCCGGCGTTCGCGTTCGACGGGTACGGGGGCAACTCGTCGTACACCATCAGGCCGCCCAGGACGACCATGTCCGGGTTGTCGGCCGGCGAGCTGATGAACATGTCGTAGCCACACTGCCCGTCGCAGTAGCCCCAGCTCGCGAACCCGGGAGTGCCGTCGATCGGGCTCGAGAGGCGGACCCACGCGCCGTTGTTGCTCGCAGTGAGCGTCGCGGCCGGCTGCTGCGCGTCGTCGACGCGGTACGCCTGGCTGGACTGGCCGCCGCCGTTCGCGTCGGAGAGGTAGATCCTCGTCTTGCCGTTCGGCAGCGTGACTGCCGAGAACGAGTAGCGCGTCCGCGTCCCGGCGAAGATCTGCTGCCAGGTGCCGGCCGCACCGCCCGCCGTCGAGCGCAGGAGGCCGCCGCCGGTGCCGGTGCCCGTCGCGTACACGACGCCCGGCGTCGACGGGTCGAAGCGGATCTCGTGACTCGTGCCGAGCCGCGACAGCGTGAACGTCGCACCGCCGTCGGTCGACTCGTAGATGCCGATCGCGGCCACGCCGGGCGGCGTGAGCGAGCCGCCGTTGCCGCCCGCACCGACGAAGCCGGTGCCGGTGCCGATCAGGATGTGGTTCGGGTTCGTCGGGTCGACCGCCAGCCCGGGGATGCTGCGACCCGCCGCGACCGGGGTCGAGCCGGCGACGAGCGACCAGTTGTTGCCGCCGTCGGTCGACTTGTAGAGGCCGACGCCGGCCTCGCTGTCGCCGCTTCCGTTCGCCTCGCCGGTGCCGACGTAGATCGTCTCGCCGGTCTTGTCGTTCGGGTCGATCAGGATCGAGCCGACGGCGTTCGACGGGATGTCGTCGGAGACGTACTTCCAGTTCGGGTCGCCGGCGAGCGCGTGGGTCGAGCGCCACACCCCGCCGCCGGCGGCGCCGACGTAGAGCTTGCATGCGCCGCCCGGCGCGCGGCCGCACTTGGCGTCGACGGCCATCGTCGTGATCCGGCCGGACCAGTTCGTGCCGCGCTGGTAGGTCTGCGTGCCCAGCCGATCGACGTCGATGCCGAACGGCCCGACGGGATCCCACTTCTTCGCGATCTTCGGGCTCCGGGTCGCCACGCGCGTCGCCGCCTGCATGGCGGCCTGCGTCTGCTCCCAGGTGACGTCGGTCGCCGGGTACGCCCGCTCGGCGTACTGCTCGGCGGCCGCCGCGGCCTCCTGCGCCTCTTCGCCGCCGCGCAGCAGCTCGCGCGCGCGCGACCAGGCCGGGGCATGCGTGTTCGCGGCCGCGCCGGTACCTGCCGAGACCGCCTGCGGGCCGGACCTCCTGCCGACTGCGAACGCCACGACGACGGCAACGCACACCACCGCCAACGCGACGGCTACACGCCGCTCGTTCCCTCTCATTCGCCACTCCCCTGACGTGGTTGACGATGCTATATCGCGCAGGTCGTCCTGGTGATGTCAAGCCGGAACCGCGGTGATATCACGCCGTTTCGGCATGTTCAGCCCGCCTGCGCTGCGCGACGACCTGTCATCATCGCGGCGGCCGCGACGCCGTCAGCCGCGGTTCTGTTATCTCTGAGATAAGGTGGTTTTATGAGCGAGCAGATCGCCGAGCGCAGCTCTGCCGCCGGTGCGGGCGCGTCCTCCGTCGTCTCGGTCGACCGCGTGCGCCTCGGCTACTGGGTCGGCCGCGAGTTCCACACGGCCGTCGGCGAGGCGTCGTTCGACGTCCGTCCGCGCGAGCGGATGATCCTCATCGGCCCGTCCGGTTGCGGGAAGTCGACGCTGCTGAAGGCCATCGCCGGCTTCGTCGCGCCGGTCGCCGGGGCGATCTCCGTCGCGGGCCGGCGGACGCTCGAACCGGGGCCGGACCGCGCCGTCGTCTTCCAGGAGTTCGACCAGCTGCTCCCGTGGCGCACGGTGCTCGACAACGTCGCCTACCCGCTCCGCGTGAACGGCCGCTCGCGCCGCGACGCCGCGGCGACGGCGCGCGAGTACCTGGAGCTGACGAACCTCGGCCGCGCCGCAGACCGCTACCCGCACCAGCTCTCCGGCGGCATGAAGCAGCGCGTCGCGATCGCCCGCGCGCTCGCGCTGCACCCGACGGTGCTGCTCATGGACGAGCCGTTCGGCGCCCTCGACGCGATCACGCGCCAGCGGCTGCAGCTCGAGCTGAACCGCATCGTCGCCCAGACCGACGTGACGCTGCTGTTCGTCACGCACTCGATCGAGGAGGCACTCGTGCTCGGCGACCGCGTCGTCGTGCTCGGCAATGCGCCGTCGACCGTGCTCGAGGTCGTGGACGTCCGCGAGCTCGGCGGCCCCGAGACGGTCGAGTACTCGCAGATGCGCGGCAAGCTCCGCGCGCTGCTCGCCGTCGACCAGGAGGAGGGGGAGGTGGAGGAACATGGCGGCCTCGACTAGCGCGCCCGCGATCACGCGGCCGCGCGCGCTCGGCTGGGCACGGCTCCCGGCCTGGCTTCGCTACACGGCGATCGCCGGGCTGCTCGTCGTCGTGTGGCACCTGTACGCGGTCCACAAGGGGCCGCTCGTGATGGCGACGCCGTGGCAGTCCGTGCAGGCGCTGTGGGACGGCTGGCGCGACGGCAACCTCGCGCACGCGACGTGGACGACGCTGCGCCTGCTGTTCGAGGGCATCGCCATCGGCATCGTCGTCGCCGCCGTGCTCGTCGCGTTCGCGACGCTGTCGAAGTTCGGCGAGGACCTGCTCGCGTTCCTCACGGCGGTGCTCAACCCGCT
>JBKPLI010000077.1:0-8692 GCA_046731555.1 Actinomycetota bacterium
CGCCTGCTCCGCACCCGCGGCCTCGATCACCACGTCCAGGCGGCCTCCGTCGCCAGGCGAGCCGCCGAAGAGCCGGGCGAGCTCGCGCCGTTCCGGCCTGCCGCCGACGACGACCGGCCGGCCGCCTGCGTCCGCAACGCAGGCGCAGAGCATCAGGCCGATCGGCCCCGCGCCGAGGATCGCGACCGCGTCGCCCGCGCGGACGCCGGCGCGCTCGACGCCGCGCAGGCAGCAGGCGAGCGGCTCGACCATCGCCGCGACCTCGGGCGCAACGGTGCGCGGCACGGGATGCAGGTTCACCTCGGCGATGCGCGCCGGCACCACGATCGTCTCCGCGTACGCGCCCGCGAGGAACACGAGGTCGAGGCACTGCTCCCCGCGCGTGCATCCCTCGCATGTGCCGCACGGCGCCGAGTTCGCCGCGACGACCCGACGGCCGTCGACGATGCCGCAGAACTCGTGCCCGAACGGCGCGGGCGACTCGCGCGCGAGCAGCGGATGGCCGCGGCGGAACGTCTTCAGGTCGGTGCCGTCGGTGAGCGCGAGCTCGACCTCGACGAGCACGTCGCCCGGACCGGGCTCGGGCCGCGGCACGTCCTCGACCCGCAGATCGCCCGGGCCGTACAGCCGCGCCGCTCTCACGGAGTGAAGACGACCTTGAGCGCCTCGCCCGCCCGGTACAGCTCGAGCCCCTCGACGAAGCTCGCGAGCGGCACGAGCGTCGTGCGCGGCAGCCGGAGCGTCGGCAGCAGATCGATCGCGGCGCGGAAGAAGGCGGGCGTCGCCGAGCGCGAGCCGACGACCGCGAGCTCCTTGCGGTAGACCGCGTCGAGCGCGGTCGGCACGTCGTGCTCGGGCGCGGCGAACACGACGAGCGTGCCGCCCGGCTCGAGCCGGTGCAGCGCGTCGTTCAGGCCGCCGTGCGCGGTGACGACCGCGGCGCCGACGGGATCCTCGTCGACGGAGCCGCCGCGCTCGATCGCCGACGCGACCCTGTCGGCGCGCGGGTCGGAGACGACCACCTTGTCGCCGCGCCGGGCGAGCACCTGCACCCACAGCTGCCCGATCGCGCCGCAGCCGACGACGAGCACGCGCCCGCGCGGCACGCGCTCCGCCGCGCGGAGGACGCACGCGAGCGGCTCGACCCACACGCCGTCGAGCTCGCCGATCGACGCGGGCAGCGGCACGCAGTGCGTCGCGCGCACGTACTCCGCGAAGCCGCCCGGCTCGATGCGCGTCATGCGGAACTCGCCGCACGTCGACCCGTGGCCGGCGCGGCAGCGCTCGCACGTGCCGCACGGGACGTGGTGGACCACCGTCACGCGGTCGCCGTTCTCGAGCTCGCCGGCCACCTCGTGCCCGAGCACGCTGCCGGCCGGCAGACGGCCGATCTTCTCGAGGTCGGAGCCGCACAGCCCGCAGCCGAGCACGCGCACGAGGAGCCCCGGCCCCTCGGGCACGGGCACCTCGACGAGCTCGGGGAGCCCGTCGGCATCGAGGGCGACGGCGCGCACCGTCGAGATCGTACGGTGCGCGCCGTCGTCCGGTCCGGAGTTGCCTTAGCGGTTCAGGTCGACGCGGAACGAGGTCAGGCGGCGACTCGAGATGCCGCCGAGCACGTCCTCGCCGCTCTTGCGCGCGCGCGTGAACAGCACGAGCAGCTGCTGCTGGCGCGCGGCCGGGAAGCCGGACAGCTGGTGCATCTGCATCGTCGCCCAGCCGTCCGCACCCGTCGGGGTCTCCGCCGGGATCGAGAACTGCTGGAACGGCACGGCCGTCGTGTAGACGAGCGCGCCCTGCACAGGCCGGCCGCTGCACGCGGAGACGTGCATGCGGACGGTGATGTCCTGCGTCGAGCGTCCGATGACCGGCGGCGAGACCTCCTGCCGGTCGAGCAACAGGCGCGCCGGCGGCTTCAGGTCGGCGACCTGGATGACGCCGTTGCCCGCCGGGCAGCCGTTCGTCACGGGCGGCGGCGTGGGCGCGGCGGCCTGGATGACTGCGGTCGGCACGGACGTCGCCTGGGCCGCGCCGTCGTTGTTCCTCGCGGTGACGCGGACGCGAAGCGTGTTGTCCTGGTCGGGCCGCTTGAGGTCGTACGTCTTCTCGGTCGCGCCGCCGATGTTCGAGCAGCTACCGCCGGTGTTGTCGCAGCGCCGCCACTGGTACGTGAACGTGATCGGCGTCGAGCCGTTCCACTTCCCCGGGTCGGCAGTGAGCGTCTGGCCCACCGCCGGCGTCCCCGAGACCGTCGGCGGCGTCGAGTTCGTCGGCGCGACGGTCGCGGCTGCGCCGCCGTCCTGAGCCGTGCTGAACACGGCACCGATGGCCGTGGCAGCAAGAGCGAGTAGCAACGCGCCGAGCGCGCGCCTGCGCAAAAACGTCATATGGAAGAACCCCCCTTGGTCGACTTGCAGCGGAATCCGGTGGACCCGGTCGTACAACGTCGTTCGTACCCGTTGCGATCCGGGCTCGCGGTAAGGACTCTGTGAGATGTCCGTAAGGGCGGCCCGCGCTACAATGCGGCCCGCCCGGGGCTATAGCTCAGTTGGGAGAGCGCCTGGATCGCACCCAGGAGGTCGGCGGTTCGAGTCCGCCTAGCTCCATCGCAGAACACCCCGCTACACCGGGGTTTGTTTCGGGCTTGTAGACGCTCCGGCTCGGGGTCGGCGACCGCCGCCGGCTCGACGTCCTCTGGGTTTCCGCTCCCGCTCGTCCGCCGCACGGGCCACGCCGCTCGACGCCGGCAGTCCACGGAATAGACCCAGTTGGGTCCTGGCGGGCGAGGTGAGCGACGTCGATGCTGCCAGGGATCGGCGATCACAGCTGATTGCCTGCAAACAACGGAAGGAAGTAATGCGCAAGATCATCATCGGCGTGATCGCCGTTGCGATGCTCGTCGTCCCGACGGCGGCCATCGCGAGCGTCACCATCGACGCCGGCGGGAAGGGCTTCGTCGGCAAGGGCGACGTCCAGACCGCACTCGGTTACAACAACTCGGCGCTGCAGAAGGCCGTCGACGCCAAGAGCCTCGTGTTCACGGCCCAGCAGCCGACCTCGCAGTCGCTCACCCAGAGCGTCACGCAGTCCGGCAAGCAGGTCGGCACCCAGACCGGCGTGCAGTCCGGCACCCAGACCGGCACCCAGTCCGCCACGCAGGTCGTGTCGCAGGATCTCACCTGCGAGTTCACGAACGGCAACGGCACGAAGACGTTCCACCGCGACGGCGTGCGCGACGGCGACCGCACCGGCACCCGCGAGGGCAGCCGGGTCGGCACCCGCGAGGGCGTCCGCGACGGCGAGCGCGACGGCACCCGCATCGGCACCCAGACCGGCGTGCAGACCGGCAGCCTCGCCTACGCCCTCGACGTCGACGCCCGGAAGGCCAACCAGTACACCGGCTTCATCCTCAAGGGTTGGACCGGCACTCCCTCCTACACGGAGACCGGCGCTCCCGTCTGGAACGCCCCGGCGTTCGGTGGCTGGGAGTTCGGCGGCTGGAGCTTCGGCGGCTACCAGTTCGACGGCGGCTACCAGTTCGGCGCCTACAACTTCGGTGACTACACGTTCGAGTCCGCGGCTGACGCGGAGTGGGGCGAGTGGGACGCGGCTCCGGGCGAGAACCCGGACGACTGCCTCCGCTCCCAGAACGCCGACCACATCACGGAGATCAGCAACGTGATCACCGACGGCGCGATCACCGACGGCGCGATCACCGACGGCGCGATCGCCGACGGCGCGATCGAGGACGGCGCGATCGCCGAGGGCGCCATCGCCGAGGGCGGCATCGCCTACGGCGCCACCACGCCCGGCGCCGTGACCCCCAACGGCCCGGCCAAGGTGTTCGTCAACGGCAAGGCCCTGTAGAACACCCCGGCCTTCGTTACGGCCGTCTGATCGGCCCGCGTCCTTGTCCCACGAGAACCAGCGCCCCCGGCTTACGCAGCCGGGGGCGCTAGTCGGTTGAGGCCCGCTTCGGCGGCTCCATCGCTCGCGGGCCGTCTTGCATTCGACCGCCGGGCGGGAGGATGCTTTCCAGGTGGCAGCGTCAGCGCGTCCGATCGTCTTCCTGAGCGACTTCGGGCTCGGGAACGAGTGGGTCGGGCTCTGCCACTCCGTCCTCACTCGCATCTCGCCGCAGAGTCCAATCGTCGACCTGTCGCATCTCATCCGGCCGCTCGAGGTTGCGTCCGGGGCGCGGCTCCTCGCCGACTCCATCCCCTACATCGCCGACGATGCCGTCGTGCTCGCCGTGGTCGACCCGAACGTCGGGCGCGATCGCGAGGTTGCGATCGAGACGGCGTCCGGCCGGCACCTCGTCGGACCGGACAACGGGCTGCTGTCGCTCGCGTGCGACGCGGCCGGCGGTGCACGACGCGCGGTGGAGATCCACGCGCCCGACCGCCCCGTCGCCGAGACGTTCCGGGCGCCGGACACGCTCTGCCCCGCCGCCGCGTGGCTCGCCGCCGGAACGCCGCTCGACGACGTCGGCACGGAGATCGACGAGAGCAGCCTCGCGACCCTGACCCTCTCCGAGCCGGAGGTCGAGCGCGGGATGATCCGCTGTGAGGTCATCGACTTCAACCGGTTCGGGAACGTGCAGCTGAACGTGCGGCGCGAGCAGTTCGCCGCGTCCGGGCTCGACGGCGCACCGCGCGTGAAGGTCGAGGCCGTGTCCGGCTCCGCCGATGCGAAGCGCGGCACGACCTATGCGGATTTCGCGGCCGGCGAGTACGGCGTGCTGTTCGACCCGCGCGGGTGGCTGACGATCGTGCGCGGCAACCCGGCGAGCGCGCTCGAGGGGCTCGGGCTCGCGCTCGGCGACCGCGTCTGGATCAGCTGAGACTGCGCAGCCAGTCGTGGAACCCCACGCTCGGTGCGTGGATGTTCAGCACGCGGCTCACGCCCGGGCCGTTCGCGAACGTGTGCAGCGCGCCCGGCGGCGCTGAGACGAACGAGCCCGGACCGAAGAGATCCACCTCGTCGCCCATCCGGAACTCGGCCTCGCCCTCGACGACGTAGAACGAGTCGACCTGGTCGTCGTGCGTGTGCGGCGGCGGGCCGCTGAAGCCCTGGTGGAGCTCGAACTCGATCAGCGCGATCTCCTCGCGGCCGATCTTGATCGTCGCGATCCGGTTGTTCGCTTCGAGCGCCTCGCCCTCGCCGCGCTGCCACAGGACCGCGCCGTCCGTCGGGCCGCCGGGCGCGACGTCCTCGCTGTCGAAGCCGCCCTCCTCGCCGCGGCTGCGCGCGCGCAGGTGCTCCGCGAAGCCGCCGTCCGGCGTGTGGAAGTTCAGGAACCGCGCGGCGGTCACGCTGCGGAAGCCGTGCACGACGTTCGGCGGCGCGCAGACGCATCCGCCCGGACCGACGACGTGCTCCTCGTCGCCGACGAGGAACGCCATCTCGCCCTCGAGGACGTAGAACGAGTCCGCGTGGTGCCGGTGGACGTGAGCGTCGGCGCCGGCCCGGGCGCGGTCGTACCACGTCTCCGTCATGCAGAGCCAGTCGAACGCCGCCTTCAGGCGGATCCGGCCGCCGAAGAGGGCCTCGCCCTCGCCGTCGCGCTGCACGACACCGTCCACGATCGCGAGTATGACGAGGTGAACGAGCTCGCACGCCGCATCCAGCGCACCTACCTCACGCTGCTCCTCGGCAACACGCTCGCCGCGTCGTTCATCTGGGGGATCAACACGCTCTTCCTGCTCGACGCGGGGCTGAGCAACCTGGAGGCCTTCGCGGCGAACGCGTTCTTCACCGGCGGAATGGTCGCGTTCGAGGTGCCGACCGGGATCGTCGCGGACACGTGGGGCCGGCGTGTCTCGTACCTGCTCGGGACGGTCACGCTCGCGTCGACGACGCTCCTCTACTACGGCCTCTGGGTCGTCGAGGCGCCGTTCTGGGCGTGGGCGATCGTGTCGATGCTGCTCGGGCTCGGCTTCACGTTCTTCTCCGGCGCCGTCGAGGCGTGGCTCGTCGACGCGCTCACGTTCGCCGGGTACGAAGGCGGGCTCGAGGCCGTGCTCGGGCGCGGGCAGATGGTCATGGGCGCCGCGATGCTCGGCGGCTCGGTGCTCGGCGGGGTGATCGCGCAGGCGACCTCGCTCGGCGTGCCGTTCCTGCTCCGGAGTGCCGTGCTGCTCGCGACGTTCGCGGTCGCGTGGCGGACGATGCAGGACCTCGGCTTCACGCCCGACCATACGCAGCGTCCGCTGCGGGCCATGCGCCAGGTGCTCGACGCTTCGCTCGAGTACGGCCTCGGCAACCGGCCCGTCCGGTGGATGATGCTCGCGGCGCCGTTCGCGTCCGGCGTCGGCATCTACACGTTCTACGCGCTGCAGCCGTACCTGCTGGAGCTCTGGGGCGATCCGACCGCGTACTCCGTCGCCGGGCTCGCGGCAGCCATCGTCGCCGGCTCGCAGATCCTCGGCGGGCTCGCGGCGCCGCGGATCCGGGGCCTCTTCGCGAAGCGGACGACCGCGCTCATCCTCGGCGGCACCGCGAGCGCGGTCGTGCTCGCGCTGCTCGGCGTCGTGCACTCGTTCTGGGTCGCGCTCGTGCTGATGGTGCTGTGGGGCCTGATCTTCGCGGCCGACATGCCGATCCGGCAGGCGTACCTCAACGACATGATCCCGTCGCGGCAGCGCGCGACCGTGCTCTCGTTCGACTCGCTGATGGGGAACACGGGCGGGGTCGTGATCCAGCCGGTCCTCGGTAAGACGGCTGACGCGTACGGCTACGCGACGTCGTTCGTCGTCGGCGGCATCTTCCAGCTCTGCGCCGTGCCGCTGCTGATCCGGAGCCGGCTCGAGCGCGCGCCGGCGGACACGGCCGTGAGCCTCGCCGGCGAGGAGCCGGCGACCGTCTGACACGATGGCGGACATGGAGCTCGCGCGCCAGCACTGCGTCGCGTGCAACCGCGACGCGCCGCGCGTCACGCCCGACGAGGTCGCGGAGCTGCACCCGCAGGTGGCCGAGTGGGAGATCGTCGCGCCCGACGGGGTCGAGCGGCTCACGCGCACCTTCGCGTTCGACGACTTCGCCCAGGCGCTCGCGTTCACGACGAGGGTCGGCGAGCTCGCGGAGGCGGAGCGGCACCACCCCGCGCTGCTCACCGAGTGGGGCCGCACGACCGTCACGTGGTGGACGCACAAGATCAAGGGCCTCCACCACAACGACTTCGTGATGGCCGCGAAGACGGACGAGCTCGCGCGCGGCTAGCCCGCTCCCGGCACGTAGCCGGCTCGTCCGGCGGCGTTGATCCACGCCTCGAAGCCCGTGGGGTGCCAGTCGAGCCCGTTGCCGAACAGCGCGCGATAACGCAGCCCGACCGGATGCTTCTCGAGCGGGACGGGCCGCTCGCCGGCGTACTCGACCACGGTGATCGCAGACGGGTCGAGGTGCGCCAGCCCGCGCTTGAAGAGGTAGATCACCTCGACGTCGTCGTCCGGCATGGAGTAGCCGACGAAGATCGCGCGCTCCGCCTCGCGCAACGCGCGCGCGGCCTCGTACCAGACGCGTGCGATGTGCGGGTTGCGGTAGTCCTTCAGGTGCGTCGGCGTGATCAGCACCGGCCGCAGCAGCGTCTCGCACTCGATGCACGGGCTGCCGCGGCGGCCGTACTCCGAATCGAGGTCGTACAGCCGGCCGCGGACCTTCACGGTCCGGCCGCTCGGCGCGACGCCGAGGTCGAGTCGGTGGCAGTTGGGGCAGTACAGCCAGTTCAGGGAGCCGTGCACCTTGAGCAGGCAGCCGAACCTCGGCGCCTGCCGGTACGCGGGCGTCGCGATGTCGCAGCGGTAGTCGGGGAGCGCCTGCTGCCGCGCGCCGAGTCGCGCGAGGGTGTTGTCGGCGATGATGTCGTAGTTCAGCGAGACGATCGTGACGCTCTCGGGCTCCGCGGCGTAGAGGCCGTCGAGGAACAACCGGTAGTGCGGCCCGATCGAGCGCAGGCGGTGCTCGAGCAGCGCGAAGACGAGGTACTCGAGGCCGTCGCGCACCTTGCGCAGCCGGTCCGGCGGCCACGCGCGCCCGAGCGCGTCGCCGCGGTCGAGCGCAGTGTCGACGAGGCTGAGCACGAGCGGCAGCGGCGGGAAGTGCGCGGGCCTGCGCTTCGACGGAGGCGGCAGGTTGAAGTTCTGCCCGAGGAACCGCTCGACGAGCGCGATGTAGCCCGCCCGCTCGAGCCGGCGCTTGAGCGCGAGCGCGTCCGGGAGGATCTCGTTCGTCAGCGGGCCGCCGCAGGCCTTCGTCGCGCCCGCGCCGAACACGACGACCGTCCTGCCGAGCCGCCCCGGCCTGCGCGACGACCGGGACGAAGTCGTGCGCCGCGGCGCTGTTCTCGTCGTCATCGCTCCTCCGCGTCCACCTTCGATTGTCGCGCGCAGACCCGCTTCAGTCCAGGGAAGCGACCTCGCGCCGGTCCGGCCGCTAGCCTTCCGGACCGGGTCGCCCATGCCGGCATCGACGCAGACACGCATCGTGTCGCCGGTCGTGCACGCGGAGTCGCGGCGCGTCCGGCTCCTGCGCCGCGCGTTCGCGCTGGTCGCGTTCGCGGCGTTCGTCGCGGGGATCCTGATCGCGTCCGGGTTCCCCGAGCTCGTCGTCGCCGCCGCGCCGTTCGTGGCCGCCGCAGGCGTGGCCGTCGGCGCCGTGTGGATCCTGCTGCACCTGCGGCCGTGGCGCGTCGTCC
>JBKPLI010000078.1:0-18006 GCA_046731555.1 Actinomycetota bacterium
GATCTGCCGCGCGGGGTCGCCCGGGATCAGCCGCAGCAGGAAGAACGTGATGACGGTGATCCCGAGCAGGACCGGGATCGTCTGGAGGATCCGCCGGCCGAGAAAGCTATAGCGCCCCATTGCGATGGAGCGGCGGCCCGCGCGTCGGGCGCGGGTCGCCGCCCGCGATCTCTAGTGGTTGTCGACCGTCAAGGTCAGCAGCGACAGGTTGTAGTTGCCGAGCGGGCTCGCATGGAACCCGTGCACCCACTTGCCGTGCGCGTAGCGGTACGGGCTGTAGTCGAGGATCAGGTACGGGCTCTCCTGGTACACGATCTTCTGGATCCGCTGGTACATCGCGTTGCGCTTGGCGGGGTTGCGCTCGACGCGCGCCTTGTGGACGAGATTCGTTGCCTCCGCGTTGCTCCAGTAGCTGTTGAACGCGTTCGCCCCGCCCTTCGGGTCGACCCCGAACGTCGCCACCTCGTCCGGGTCGATGATGTCGTTCGTCCAGTAGCGCTGGCCCATCTGCGACTTCCCACTGTCCTCCTTCGCGTACGCGGTGAGGAGCTCGTAGGTCTGGATGTCGACCTTGATGCCGAGCTTCGCGAGGTTCGACTTGATCACGACCGCCGTCGCGTTGCCGGCGACGTCGTTCGTCACCTCGATCAGGAAGGTCTTGAAGCCGTTCGGGTACTTCGACTTCTTGAGCAGCGCCTTCGCCTTCGCGAGGTTGTACGGGTACGGCTTCAGCGACGAGTTCCAGTACTGCATCTTGTACGGCATGAACGAGGAACCGAGGGTCGCGTGGCCCGAGTACGCGAGCTTCACGATCGCCTCGCGGTCGATCCCGTAGTTCAGCGCGAGGCGCACGTTCTTGTCCTTGAACGGCGGGTAGTGATGGTCGAGCTGGATGAAGTCGACGCGCGTCGACGGGAACAGGTCCGCCTGCAGGTCCGGGTTCTTGTTCAGCTGGTCGATCAGGTTGCCCGGCGGGTTCTCGATCACGTCAGCCTGCTTGTTCTGCAGCAGCAGCACGCGCGAGTTGTCGTTCGGGACGATCATGACCTTGACGTTCTTGATCTTCGGCTTCGTGCCGTACCAGTGCGGGTTCACGGTCAGGTCGAGCTCGGTGTCCTTGTTCAGGCTCGTGACCATGAACGGGCCGCCGCTCACGGGCTTGTTGAAGAACTTGGCGCCCTGCGCCTGCACGAGCTTCTTCGGGACGATCGCGTACGCGTACATCGCGAGGTCGGCGAGCAGCGGCGCGTGCGGACGCTTGAGCGTGACGACGAGCGTCTGCGCATTCGGAGCCTTGAGGCTCTTCACCGACTCGAGCAGGAAGCCCCAGCCGCCCTTGTACTTCATCGACCGGTCGATCGAGAAGCGCACGTCCTCGGCCGTGATCGGCGACCCGTCGGAGAAGCTCGCCTTCCGCAGATGGAACGTGTAGACGAGGCCGTTCTTCGAGATGTCCCACGACGTCGCGAGGTCGGGCTGCAGCGCCGTGCCGGTCTTGTTCGGCTGGACGAGCCGGTTGTAGATGTTCTGGGTCAGCCAGATGCTCTCGTTGACCGAGTTGTTCGCCGGGTCGAGCGTGTCGATCTTGACCGCGTTCCCGATCACGAGGGTGTCGCTCGCCTGGGTGGACGCGTCGCCGCGCAGTGCGGCGACCGCGGCGCCCGCCGCCACGAGCGCAAGGAGGCCGCCGAGCACAGCGAGCCGGAGCGTCGACCTCACCCCGCGCGCCCTCTCGTGCTTGAACAGGTCTCCGTAACGCATGACCTACCTCCCCCATCGAGTGACAGAGCGATGCTACGGGCGCCGGAGCTCGTCCCGCAAACTCAGGTGATCCGCGTCGTCACGCGAGGGGCGCGGAGTACGATCGTCGCTTGGCCGGACGGTTCGCAGATCGCGTCGCGCTCGTCACCGGCGGCGCGAACGGGCTCGGGCGCGCGATCGTCGGCGCGTTCCTCGACGAGGGCGCTGGCGTCGCGATCCTCGACCTCGCCGACGCGACCGCCTTCGCGGGGCGCGACGGCGTGCACGCGATCGTCGGGGACGTCGCCGACCCCGACGTCGCCGCGGGCGCGGTCGCAGCGGCGGCCGAGCGCTTCGGGCGGCTCGACGTGCTGGTCAACGACGCGGCGGCGTACCCGGACGCCCCGGTGCTCGAGATGCCCGTCGACGAATGGCGGCGCGTGTTCGACGTGAACGTGACCGGCGCGTTCGCCACGTGCCAGGCGTTCGCGCGGCACTGCGTCGAGCGCGGGGCCGAGGGCGCCGCGATCGTCAACATCACGACCGGCTCGGTGCGCAGCCCGCGGCCCGCCGGCGCGGCCTACTCCGCCTCGAAGGCCGCGCTCGAGACGCTCTCGAAGGTGCTCGCGCTGGAACTCGGCCCGCACGGGGTGCGCGTGAACGTCGTGTCGCCGGGCTACATCGACGTGCGCGGCTGGAGCGACGCGTTCCCCGACCGCGCGAGCGACGAGCTGCGGGCGGCGCTCGTCCGCTCGATCCCGCTCGGCCGCGCAGGGCACCCGCTCGACATCGCGCAGGCGGTGCTCTTCCTCTGCTCGGACGCGGCGAGTCACATCACCGGGGCCGTGCTCGACGTCGACGGCGGCTCGCTCGCGGGCCGCTACACGCTCGCGGACGTGCAGTGAGGAAGGTCCGTCTCGTGATCACGAGCCCGCTCGAGGACGCGCACGTCGACTCGATTCGCGCGACCGACGAACGGCTCGAAGTCGTGTTCGAGCCCGAGCTGCTCGCGCCCGTGCGCTACGCGTCCGACCATCCGCTGCCGAGCCTCGACGCGCCCGGCGCGCGCGAGCGCTGGGAGGCGCTCCTCGGCGAGGCCGAGGTGCTGTTCGACTTCGGCCCGCTGGAGCTGGCGCCGACGCTCGCGGGACGCCCGCAGCTGCGCTGGATCCAGGCGACGAGCGCAGGGGTCGGGCAGCTCGCCGCCCGGGTCGGCCTCACCTCGAGCGAGGTCGCCGTCACGACCGCAAGCGGCGTCCATGCGCGCCCGCTCGCCGAGTTCGCCCTGCTCGCGATGCTCATGTTCGGCAAGGACGCGCTTCGGCTCGGCCGCGAGCAGCAGGCGCATCGCTGGGAGCGCTTCGCAGGCGAGGAGGTCGCCGGCAAGACCGTGTGCGTGGTCGGCCTCGGCAGGATCGGGCGCGAGGTGGCGCGGCTCGCCCGTGCGCTGGACGCGCGCACGATCGGCACGGTCCGCGAGCTCCGCGACCGCAGCGCCGACGACCTGCACGTCGAGCGCGTCGTGGCGACCGATCTCCTCGACGAGCTGCTGCCCGAGACCGACGTGCTCGTGCTCGCCGTGCCCCACACGCCGCTCACGCAGGGGCTGATCGACGCCCGCCGGCTGGCGCTCCTCCCGCAAGGCGCGATCGTCGTCAACATCGCACGAGGCGACGTCGTCGACGAGCCGGCGCTGGTCGACGCGCTCCGCTCGGGCCGGCTGCGCGGCGCCGCGCTCGACGTCTTCGCGCAGGAGCCGCTGCCCGACGCCAGCCCGCTCTGGGACTTGCCCAACGTTTTCGTCAGCCCGCACTCCGCGAGCACCGTGGCCGGCGAGAACGGCCGCATCGTCGATCTCTTCTGCGAGAACATCCGTCGCTATCTCGACGGACGGCCGCTGCTGAACCTGCTCGACAAGGAGCTCCTGTACTGACCAAGCTGCGCACGAACGAGGATCGGCTCGTCGTCCTGGGGATCGAGGCCGCGGTCAGCCACCCGACGCAGAGCGGGTCGTACACGGTCGACGACTACGGCCGGCCGATGCTGCTGCCCGGCATGTCGGGCGTCGTCGTGAACGCGCGCGTCGGCGACCCGGTGTTCACCTGGGCCGCCGACCATCTCGAGCCGGGCGTGTCGGCGGGCTGCGACGACCGCGGCCGCCACCAGGCGCTGCAGTTCCTCGCGTGCCTCGGCAACACCGTGCGCGTCGTCGGCGGGCCCGCCGCCGGGGCCACGGGCACGGTCGTCGGCAAGCACGCGTTCGTGCTCGTCGACTTCCCGCAGGCCGCGCTCGAGGCGCTCGCTCCCGGCGACCGGATGCTCGTCCGCGCGCACGGGCAGGGGCTGCGCCTGCTGGACTTCCCCGAGCTCGTGCCCCGGAGCTGCAGCCCCGCGCTCGTGCACGCGCTCCCGTTCGCTCGCACGGACGGCGGGAAGCTGCGCGTCGAGGTCGCCGCGGAGATCCCCGCGTACATGATGGGAGCCGGGATCGGGATGAGCTCGGAGTGGGCGAACTGCGACGTGATGTTCACGCACCGCGAGACGGTCGAGCGGCTCGGGGTCGGCGACCTCCGGCTCGGCGACGTCGTCGTCATGCACGACCAGGATCACCGTTTCGGGCGCGGCTACCGCGCCGGCATGTGCGCGATCGGGGTCGTCGCCCACGGCGGCCACGGCGCGATCCCCGGTCACGGGACCGGCGTCGTGACGATCCTCTCGGGGCCGCGCGACCGGCTCGACGTGGTCGTGGCCGAGCGCGCGAACGTGCGCGACTACCTGGAGCTGCCCGAGTGAGCGAGACCGCGCGCATCAACGAGGACGAGCTGCTCGTCACGGCCGTCGTCGGTCGGGCGACGAGCCCGTCGATGACGGTCAACCCGTACGAGGTCGGCGCCGAAGGGAACCCGGTCGTCCCGGTCGGCGCCGGCGGGATCTGCCTCAACGTCCGCGTCGGCATGGACGCGCTCCACTGGGCCGGCGACCAGGTCGAGCCGGGTGTGAGCATCGCGAACGACGCGGGGCCGGCGAACGAGGCGCTCAACGTGTTCGCGTGCGTCGGCAATCGCGCTGTCGTGCGGAGCGGCGACGCGGCCGGTGCGGCAGGCGTCGTCACCGGCAAGCACGAGGCGTTCATGGGCTACAAGCACGTGCTCGTCCACCTCGACGGCGACGCACTCGAGCAGGTCGTGCCCGGCGACACCTTCGTCGTTCGCGCACACGGCCGCGGGATGCGCGTCGAGGGCCTGCCGCAGATCGCGTGCCACAGCCTCTCGCCGGAGCTCTGGCGCGCGTGGTCGCCGCATGTCGACGGCGGCCGGCTGGCGGTGCGCGTGACGCGCGTGCTGCCGCCCGAGGTGATGGGGATGGGCACCGGCCGCGTGAGCGCGGTCACGTCGGTCGCGCTGCAGCGCGGCGTGCCGGGCGGAGAGCTCGACGGCCTCCGCCTCGGCGACCTGGTGGCCGTGCGCGACTGGGACGCGACGTACTACACGGGCTACCGCGAGGGCGCGCTGACGGTCGGCGTCGTGGCGTCCGGCGACAGCCCGATCCTCGGGAACGGCCCCGGCATGACGCTGCTCCTCTCGGCGCCGGACGGCTCGCTCGCTCCCGAGACGGACGCCGACGCGAACCTTGCCCGGCTGCTCGGACTCGCCTGACTAAGGTGACTGCGTGATCGAGGCGCCGATCCTCGAGACGAGGCACCTGACGAAGCACTTCCCCGTCGGCGGCGAGCTGACCCGGCGGCTCCGCGGCCATCCGCCGCGAGCGCTGGTCGCGGTGGAGGACGTCTCGCTCGCGATCCGTCGCGGCGAGACCGTCGGCCTCGTCGGCGAGAGCGGCTCGGGCAAGAGCACCTTCGGCCGCCTGCTCCTCCAGCTCCACAAGCCGACGTCGGGCGAGATCCTGTTCGAGGGCGAACCCGTCCTCGGCCAGAGCGCGCGCCAGACGCGCGAGCTGCGCAAACGGATCCAGGTCATCTTCCAGGACCCGTACTCGTCGCTGAACCCGTCGATGAGCGTCGGGCAGATGCTGAACGAGGTGCTGGCCGTGCACAGGATCGTCCCGAAGGCCGGCCGGCCCGCGCGCGTCGCAGAGCTCCTCGAGCGCGTCGGGCTCGCGCCGGAGTTCGCCGGCCGCAGGCCTCACCAGTTCAGCGGCGGCCAACGCCAGCGCGTCGGCATCGCGCGCGCCCTCGCGGTCGAGCCGGAGTTCATCGTTGCCGACGAGGCGGTCTCGGCGCTCGACGTCTCCGTGCGCGCGCAAGTGCTCAACCTGATGATGCGGCTGCAGGAGGAGCTCGGGCTGACCTACCTCTTCATCTCGCACGACCTGACCGTGATGCGCCACATCAGCCAGCACGTCGCCGTCATGTACCTCGGCCGCATCGTCGAGCACGCGCCGACCGAGACGCTGTTCACGAACCCGCTGCACCCGTACACGCAGGCCCTCCTGAAGGCGGCCCCGAAGCCGAAGCCGCGCCGCAAGGAGATCACCCCGGCGGTCTCGGGCGACATCCCGAGCCCGATCGACAGGCCGACCGGCTGCCACTTCCACCCGCGCTGCAAGTTCGCGATGGACGTCTGCCGCGTCGAGTACCCGACCATGCGCCGCGTCGGCCCCGCGCTCGTCGCGTGCCACCTCTACGAGGACGGGACGGCGTTGCCCTCTCCACGGTAGGTCGTGTGGCGTTTTACGGCGATCCGCGCTGGAGAAATCGCGGCAAAGCGCAGGATCAAACGAGGAGGGGTCAGATGGGTATCGACGACATGCTCAAGGAACAGATCAGGTCACGTGCGCCGGAGCTGAAGCAGCGGTTGGTCGGTGAGTTCGAGGAGCTCACGGACAAGGACCTCGAGGACACGAGCGACGATCCCGACGAGATCGTCGACCGGATCCAGGCGAAGACCGGCCAGCCGCGCGAACAGGTCGAGGCGCGCGTCCAGCAGGTCGCCCAGCAGGGCTGATGCGTTCCTTCGAGCTCGAGGAGGGCTGGAGATGGCAGTAAACGAAGGACGGCGCCGCAGCGGCGGGATCGGCGGGATCAGCCTCGGAGGAATCCTCGTGATCGTCGGCATCATCGTCGCGATCGTGTGGAGCCTCTGGCTGGGCATCATCATCGCGCTCGTCGGATTGGTCGCGTTCGGCGGCTTCGCGAAGGGCCGCTGGTACTAGCGGAGGGCAGTTCCAAGGGTTGCTCGGGAGAGGTCGGTTGATCTCCGTTCCGGGACCCGATGAGAGGCCCCGCACGGGGCCTTTCGTCGTCTATGCGCCGACTTCTGCGAGGCGCCGCTGCAGGAAGCGGCGCTCCGGCTCGTTGTGGGCGAGCTCGAGCGCGCGCTCGTATTCGGTGCGCGCCTCGTTCGCACGGCCGAGGCGGCGAAGCAGGTCGGCTCGCGTGGAGTGGAAGTACTGGTAGCCGTCCAGGGCGAGCCGGTCGACGAGCGCGAGGCCGGCGTCTGCTCCGTCCGTCTCCGCGACGGCGATCGCGCGGTTCAGCTCCACGATCGCCGACCCGGTCATCCGCACGAGCTCCCCGTAGAGCCGGGCGATCGTCGGCCAGTCGCGCGGCTCCTCCAGGTGCTGCGACGCGATCGCAGCCTGGACGACATAAGCACCTCGACCTTGCAGCGCGTCCGCACGGTCGAGCGCCTCGCGTCCGCGCGCGATCTTCGCCGCGTCCCAGCGCGAACGATCCTGGTCGGCGAGCAGCACGAGCTCGCCGTCCGCGAACCGGGCGTCGCGGCGCGCGTCGTCGAGGAGCATCAGCGCCATCAGGCCGTGCACCTCCGGCTCGTCCGGCATCAGCTCGGCGAGCGCCGTGCCCAGCCGCACTGCCTCCGCGGCGAGGTCGACGCGGCCGCCGTAGCCCTCGTTGAAGATCAGGTACACGACGGCCAACACGGCATCCAGTCGCTCCGGCAGCAGGTGCTCGGCGGGGACGCTGAACGGGATGCCGGCGTCTCTGATCTTGCGCTTCGCCCGCGAGAGCCGCCGCTTCATGGTTTCCTCGGGGACGAGAAACGCGCGCGCGATCTCGTCCGTCGTCAGACCGCCGAGCGCGCGCAACGTCAGGGCGACCTGCGCCTCGAGGGCGAGCGACGGATGGCAGCAGGTGAAGATCAGCTCCAGCCGCTCGTCGGGAAATGTCCGCTCGTCCACGTCGTCCTCCACGGCCTCGGGCACGTCGAGCAGGCGCGTCTTCTCGGCGAGCGTCCGATCGCGGCGCAGGCGGTCGATCGCGCGGTTGCGGCCGGTGATCGTGAGCCAGGCGCCGGGGTTCGGCGGCGTTCCGTCCCGGGGCCAGCGCTGGGCCGCGATCGCGAAGGCCTCCTGTGCGGCTTCCTCGGCGAGATCGAAGTCGCCGAGGAAGCCGACGAGGCTGGCGAGGACGCGGCCCCACTCGTCGCGAAAGACCTGCTCGAGCAGCGCTACCTCTCGACCAGCGGCCGCACCTCGACCGCGCCACCCATGCGCGCCGCCGGGATCTGCGCGGCGATCGCGAGCGCCGCGTCGAGGTCGTCGGCCTCGACGAGGAAGTAGCCGCCGAGGTGCTCCTTCGCGTCCACGAACGGGCCGTCGGTGAACAGCGTCTTGCCGTCCTGGACGCGCACCGTGGTCGCGGTCTCGACCGGCTGCAGTTGCGCGCCGCCGATGACGCCGGGAGCTTGCCGGATCGCGTTGTACTCGCCGACGATCGCCTGCTGCTCGTCCGCAGGCAGTTGCTCGAACTCATCCGTCGCGGCGCCCGAGTAGATCTGAAGCACGTACTGCATCGTGTCCTCCTCTGGAGCGGGTTCCCGCCTCTACGACGAACGTACCCCGGGACCGGGGACGACCGGGGACGCGGCGCTCTCGAGCCATTCCTCGAAGGTCGGACCGGCGAGGGTGGCATGCGGGCCGGGCAGGAGCGCGCCCTGCTCGTAGAGGTCGACGTCGGGATCGGCCGGGTTCTTGACGCCTTCGATCCGGACAGCGTCGCCGCGACGGGCGGTGAGCAGTCTCGCCATCTCGACGAGCCTTTCCTCGCGCGGACCGGCGATCTCCGGAATCGGTCCCGTCCTGGGCCCGGCCGGCTCGCCGGTGACGACGTCGGCGACGGCTTCCGCGACGGTGCGGGCGGCCACCAGCTGGGTGCGGAAGTCCGGCACGTAACTGACCCCGTCCTGCCTGCCCCAGTCGACGAGCTCCGCCACGAACTCGTGGAACTGCGCCGCGCGCAAGATGCGGACCGGGACCGGGCCACCCAGCATCGCGTGCTCGTGCACCTTCTTCGCGGCGAGGAAGCCCGCGGTGAAGCGGTCGATGCCGATGATCGAGACGACGACGATCCGCTGCACGCCCGCCTGCGCGCCGAGCGCTTGCAGGTTCCGCGTGGACGCGGTGAAGAACTCGGTGGCCGGCTCCTGCTCCGGCGACGCGCCGGTCGCGGCGTCGACCACGGTCTCCACTCCGGCGAGCGCCTCGGCCAGCCCTTCGCCGGTGACGACGTCGACGCCGAGGGAGCGCGAGATCGCGACGACGTCGTGTCCCCGTTCCTCGAGCACGTCGACGATGTGGCGGCCGACTCTCCCTGTCGCACCCGCGACTGCGATTTTCCCGTGTTCGCTCATCAGTCTGTTCCTCCGCTGTGGATTGCGTTCTTGGTGACGACGAACGAGAAGCGCCCGAGGGGACACGGCCGACGGACTGGTCGCGCGGCGGCTACCGTGGTGGCATGAATCTCGTGCAGAGGCTCCGTGCGTGGTGGAACAAGGACGCGGTCGAGCTCGCCGAGGAAGAGACGCGAATGAACCCGGCCGAGCGCGACATCGCGGGAGAGGACTTCGAGGGGCGCAAGGACGACGTGGCGATGGGCAGCGGTTTCCTCGCCGGCGGCGAGGCGGACTACGAACGGGACTCCGAGCGGCCCTAGACGCGACGGCAGGCGCCGCTAGCGGAACAGCGTCTCGACGTGCGCGGCTCCGATGCCGACCGCGTCGTAGTGGGCCTTGCAAAGCTCGATGTAGTCGAAGACGTCGAAGGTGCCGTCGGCCTCGCCGCGCTCGTCCAGCCAGATCAGCGGGCCGGTGACGTTGAAGAA
This sequence comes from Actinomycetota bacterium, assembly GCA_046731555.1. Taxonomy (GTDB): domain Bacteria; phylum Actinomycetota; class Thermoleophilia; order Gaiellales; family Gaiellaceae; genus PALSA-600. Next base: position 9,821 of record JBKPLI010000078.1, read on the forward strand.
GACCTTCATCGGCTCGTCGTGCTCGTAGGCCACGAGCGTGTGGCCTTCGCCGGGCGCCTCGTAGACGAAGTCGCCGGCGGTGGCGACCCAGTCGTGCTCGAGGTAGCCCCACTTGCCCGAGAGCGTGAGCGCGAACACCTGGTGCGGGTGGTAGTGGCGGTTGACGAGCCCGGCGCCCTTCGCGTACAGGATGTCGCACCAGCGGTTCTGCGTCGGCGAGATCCAGAGCGGTCGCGAGGAGACCGTGTCGGTGAACGGCACGTACCAGCGCTCGTCCTCGGTCGGCGCGTCCGCGATATACACCTCGGGCTTCGCGTCGGGCTTGAACACGCCCTCGATGGGGCTCAGCTCGCGCCAGAACTCGGCCTGCACGGGATCGGGCATTCGCTCCTCCTCGGGTCGGCTCACCGCTGAAGATACTCCGACGGCGACGCTTCTTCGCCGGCGCAACCGTCGCGGCTACGCGGCGAGCAGGCCGGTGACGTACATCACCGCGACGCCGGCGAGGAACCCGCCGAGCACCCACGGCGACGTGAGCCCGCCCTCGGCGCGGCGTGCGACGTAGCGGCCGACCTCCGCGACGACCTCGAAGGCCGCGCCTGCTGCGGCCGCGAAGAACAGCACGCCGAGCAGGTCGTTCGTGAGGTAGCCGCCGATCCACGCGCCCAGCACGGCCGGGCCGCCGGCGACGACGGCGAGCAGGGCGAGCCGCCCGCGCGAGGCGACGGCGCCTCCCTCGGCGATCGGCGCCGCGATGCCGAGGCCCTCGCTGACGTTGTGGACCATGAAGCCGATGATCAGGAACGTACCGAGCGCGAGCTCGCCGAGCGCGAACGACGAGCCGATCGCGAGGCCCTCACCGAGGTTGTGCAGCCCGATGCCGATCGCGACGAGCGTCGCGAGCGCGACGCCTCCGAGCCCTCCCGACCCGCCGCGTGCCGCGAGGCGGTGCGAGATCGCGGTCAGGGTCAGCCAGCTCGTCGCGACGCCGAGCAGCACGACGCCTGCTCCGCCGACCGCGCTCGGCAGCGCGGCCTGCAGCTGGAGCGACTCCGACAGCGCCTCCACGCCGAGGAACGCGAGGAGCCCGGCCGTGAGCGACATGAACGCGACGAGCCAGTGCGTGCGCGCGCGGCGCAGCGACGGCAGCCACAGCAGCCCGAGCGCGACGGGCACGACGCCGACGAGCAGGCCGACCGCCGCGTAGCCGAGCGCACCCGACGCCGACGGGCCGGGCGTCTCGACGGCGGCCGCGATCTCGTGCACGGTCTCGATGCCGGTCGAGCTCGTCACGCCGACCGCGATCGGCTCGTCCTCGACCCAGTCGTAGGGCACGACGATCGTGCTGGAGCGCAGGCGGCCGAGCGTCGTCGGGCCGTCGACCGAGAACGGCACGATCGCGTCGTCGACGGTCACGGACGCGATCGTCAAGTCGTCCTGCTGCGGATTCGTCACCTTCACGCGGATCTCGCCGGGCTTGAACTCGACGCGGCGGACGTCGAACTCGTCGGCCGGCGGCGGCGTGCGGCCGAGCAGGTCGGTGACCGACGAGCCGAATGCCGCGAACGCGGCGACGATGCCGACGAGCAGCAGCAGCGGTCCGAGCGCCCAGAGGCGCCACGCACCGGACACGGGGACGGCGCGCGCGGTCACTCGTCCACCACGTTGAAGTAGCCCATCCAGCCGAGCTCGGTGAACTCCGACTGGTGCGCGTGGAACATGAACAGCCCGGCGTTCGCGAACTCGATCTCGACCACGCCGCGCTGGCCCTGGCAGAGCATGACCGTGTCCGTGAACTCCCAGTGGTCGCCCGTGCCCGTCGGCTGGTAGCGGAAGAAGTCCGCGTGCAGGTGGAGCGAGTTGATGAGGTCGAACTCGGTCACGTTCACGAGGTAGATCCGCACGCGCTCGGACCGCCGCACCGTGATCGGGTAGCGCGCGTAGTAGAACGTGCGCCCGTTGACGGTGTAGAAGTTGTTGCCGCCGTCGCCGTCGGTGTCGTAGCCGTTCATGACCATCACGAGCTCCTGCGCCGGCGGGCGCGGCTCCTTCGGGTCGATGATGAACGCGCCGTACAGCCCTTTGTGGATGTGCTTCTTCAGCGGCGTGGCGTGGCAGTGGTAGAGGTGCATCCCCGCCGGCTTCGCCGGGAACTCGTACGTGAGCTCGCCGCCCGGCTGGACGATCTGGAACACGCCGTCCATGTTCGCCGGGTGGATGCCGTGGAAGTGGATCGTGTGCGGGTGCGAGCCGGCGTTGACGAAGCGCACGCGCAGCAGGTCGTCCTCCGTCGCGCGGATCACCGGGCCGGGGACCGTGCCGTTGTACGTCCATGCGGGGAAGAAGACGCCCGGCGCGATCTCGAGCTCGCGGTCGACCGCGGTCAGCGTGTACTCGCGCAGGCGGCCGGGCTCGTGCGCGAGCGGCTTCGGCGGGTAGAGCAGCTCGTCGAGGTCGCGGGGACCACCGACGGCCGGCGCGCCCGCGCCGATCATCGAGGCGTGGCCCGTCGCGGCGTGCGCACGGCCCTCGTGCGAGGCAAGGTGCTCGTGCTCGTCCGCGAGCGCGAGCTTCGCGAGCGGGCCCGCGGCGACGAGCGGCGCTGCGCCGGCGATGAGACCCTTCCGCGTGAGACGTTTAGGCATGTCTAAAACCAAGGCAAATAGTAGGCTAAGGGGGCGATGACTGCAAACGAGAACGAGCCGCTGAGCGACGCGATCCAGGACTACCTGCGCGAGATCTTCAAGCTCGAGTCGTCCGGACAGCGCGCGACGACGACGAACGTCGCCGAGGCGGCCGGCGTGAGCCCCGCGTCGGCGAGCGTGATGCTCAAGCGGCTCGCGGCCCTCGGCCTCGTGCGCCACACGCCGTACCGCGGCGTCGAGCTGAGCGACTCCGGGCGGCGCGTCGCGCTCGAGGTGATCCGGCACCACCGCCTCCTCGAGCAGTACCTCGCGGAGACGCTCGGCGTCCCGCTCGAAGACGTCCACGCGGAGGCGGACCGGCTCGAGCACGCGCTGTCGGAGGAGCTCGAGAAGCGGATCGACGCGCTGCTCGGGCACCCGACGCACGATCCCCATGGCCATCCGATTCCCGACGCCGAGCTGAACCTCGCCGAACACGTCGAGCGGACGCTGCTCGAGCTTCGGCCCGGCGAGACGGCGACGGTTGCCCACGTGCCCGACGACGACGCCGAGCTGCTGCGCTACCTCGCGAGCCTCGAGCTCGTGCCCGGCCGCGACGTCGAGCTCTCGTCGTACGCGCCGTTCGGCGGCCCGGTCACGCTCCGTTGCTCGACCGGCGAGCACGCGATCTCGCGCGAGCTCGCAGGCTCCATCGGGATCGCCTGACGGTCGGCGTCAGCGGTGGCGCAGGCGCGCGCGCCGCGGCACGACGTCGTCGACGACCGAGACGTGCACCGCGCGGAAGCCGCCGTCGACGTCCGCGGCCTCGCGCTCGAACATCAGCGGCGTTCCCGCACAGCGGTCGCCGAGGAGATGCCCGGGGAGGAACCCGTCCTCTTCGACGAGCAGGCGCTCGCCGTCCTCCGTGCGAATGAACCCGTGCCGCTTGTCCGGGTTGAACCAGATCAGTTCGCCGCGCATCGTCAGGCACCCTCCCGCGGTTGGTCTACGCGCTCGGTGAGCGAGGTGCGGAGGCGCATGCCCCCGCACCGCTCGCAAGGCTTGCTACGACGCCAGGGCGACGCTCTTGGCCTCGGGGCCCTTCGCGCCCGCGACCGACTCGAACTCGACTTTCGCACCCTCGGTGAGCGACTTGAAGCCGTCGCCCGTGATCGCGCTGTGATGGACGAAGAGATCCTTGCCGCCTTCGTCGGGGGTGATGAAGCCGTACCCCTTCGCGTCGTTGAACCACTTAACGGTTCCGGTTGCCATAGATAAAACACCTCCTCTACCTCTCAAGAACGGGCAGAGGAGGCGCATGACGCGCATCCGGTACTCGCTCAGTTGCAGGCTCAGCGTAGCACTCCCCGGCTCCGACCCCCTCCCGCGAGGCCGTGGCGCCGCCGCTACACTCGTCTTCACGGCAGGGCGGCGTGTTCGTCCCAGGGAACCGCTGTCGGAGTCTGCTGCGGATTCAGCCGGGCTTCCGGCGGTGCAGTGGGAACACGAGGCGCCGCCGGCGGGCCCATGACGAGGAGGGTCTCATCGCAGACAAGGAAGAGAAGGTAGAGCTCACCGGCGAGATCGTCGAGGCGCTGCGCAACGGCATGTTCCGCATCGCCCTCGACAACGGGCACGAGACGCTCGGATACACGGCGGGGAAGATGCGGCGCTACAGGATCCGGATGAACCCGGGCGACCGCGTTCGCATCGAGCTGTCGGCCTACGACCTCGGCCGCGGCCGGATCGTGTACCGGCTGCGCCCCGGCGACGAGCGTCCGGCCACGGTCTGACGACCGAACGCGGCCGTGCATGACGAATGCGCGGCCGGGCAAGATCTGCGGGCATGACCACGATCGAGGGAGAGCGGGTCGTCGACGCGCCACCCGAGCGCGTCTTTGCGGCGCTCACGGATCCCGACGTCGTCGCGGAGGCGGTGCCGCTGATCCGCTCGCACCGCGAGATCGACGACGATCACTGGGAGGCGAAGGTGAAGGCGCCGATCCGCTTCGCGCCGAGCGTCTCCATCCGCTTCATCGTCACCGAGCGCCGGCCGCCCGAGCATGCGGCGATCCAGACGCACGGCGGCGGCGCGCACGTCGTCTCGAGCTTCGACCTCGAGCCAGACGGCAACGGCGGCACGCGCGTCCGCTGGCGCGCGCAGATCGCGCTGTCCGGCCTGCTCGCCCCGTTCGCGGGCCACGGCCTCGAGCCGCTCGCGCGCCGCGCGGCCGACCGCGTGCTCGACCGCGTCGCCGCGTCCGCCTAGATCTCGACTTCGACGTGGCGCTCGGCGATGCACGCCCGCGCCCAGTGGTCGGCGCGCTCGACGAGCTTGGCGCGCTGCGCGTTCGCGAGATCCGGATCGGCTGGGACGCGGTCGGATGCGACCTCGACCCGCACCTGGTGGACGGAGGCCTCGACGTTCGCGTCGATCTCGTGGCGCTCCTCCGAGATGATCGACACCTCTCCGACCTCGTCGAGGAGCCACTCGGCGAGGCGGTCGATCTCGGCCGGCGTCGCCGCGCGACCGGCGAAGACGCCGAAGTTCACGCGGATCTCGAGGCCCGGCTGCTGCGGGTCGTCGACGGGAAAGGCGATCGTGGGCTCGGCGTCCATCAGTTGCAAAACGGACGAGTGTGCTCTTCGGTTGCGGTCGCTACCCCTCGCGAGGCTCCCAGCGGAATCTGCGCAGGGCGACGGCGAGCCCGAATGCGCCCCAGACCAGCACAATCAGGAGCGCCCAGCTCTGCTCCCACAGCGGCTCGTTGTCGAGGTAGATCCCGGTGATCGCGTCGAGCAGGTGCTTCAGCGGCAGGATCTCGGCGATCGCCTGCAGGAACTCGGGGTAGTCGCGCGTCGGGCCGAAGCTGCCCGAGAGGAACGCCATCGGCAGGATGACGATGTTCACGACGGCGGACGAGCCCTCGGCCGAACGGATCACCGAGGCGAGGCCGACGCCGAGGCCGGCGAACGAGAGCGCGCCGACCACGAGCGCCGCGAACAGCGCGACCGGCCGCTCCGGCAGTTCGGCGTCGAACACGATCCGGCCGAGCGCGATCAGCAGCGCGGACTGGAGCGCGAACACGGCGAGGATCGAGAGCAGGACCGCCGCGATGTAGACGGGCGGCGGCAGCGGCGTTGCGCGGATGCGCTTCAGCATCCCCTGCTCGCGGCGCAGCACGAGCGTGATCGCGAGCCCGCCGAACGCGGTGTTCGCGGCGCCGTAGCCGAGCAGCCCGGCGACGAGGTAGTCCGCGAGCGGGTGCCCGTGGTACCTGCCGTCGTACACCGTCCCGAGCAGCAGGAACAGCAGCACGGGGAAGAGGAAGACGAAGACGGCCGCCTCGCGGCTGCGCCAGAAGAGCAGCTGCTCGCTGCGGAACTGGTGGGTGAGGAGCGTCATTCCTCGTCGCCGACGAGCTCGAGGTAGACGTCCTCGAGCGTCGCGCGCCGGATCTCGAGGCCCTCGACCTCGCGGCCGCCCGCAAGCGCGCGGCCCGTGAGCTCGTGCACGACCTTCGTCGGCTCCTCGGTGCGCACGACGTGCGTCTCGCCGTCCTCGCGCCAGCGCACCTCCGTCTCGCGCGCGTCGCGCATCAGCTCGTCGGGCGTGCCGAGCCGGACGATCTCGCCGTCCACGAGCACCGCGACGCGGTCGGCGAGGTTCTGCGCCTCGTCGAGGTAGTGCGTCGTGAGCAGGATCGTCTTGCCGAGCCCGCGGAGCGACCGGATCAGCTCCCACGCCGCGCGGCGCGCCTGCGGGTCGAAGCCGGTGGTCGGCTCGTCGAGGAAGACGAGCTCGGGGTCGCCGGCGAGCGCCAGCCCGAGGTCGACGCGGCGCTTCTGGCCGCCCGACAGCGACTTCACGCGCGCGTCGCGCTTCTCCGCGAGGCCGACGAGCTCGATCACCTCGTCGACGTTGCGCGGCTGCGCGTAGTAGCCGGCGAACATCGCGAGCGTCTCGCGCACGGTGAGGTTCGGCCAGAGCTGCGAGTGCTGGAGGACGACGCCGATCCGCTCGCGCCACTCGCGGCCGGCGCGCTGCGGATCCGAGCCGAGCACCTCGACCGTCCCTGCGTCGAACGGGCGGTAGCCCTCGAGGATCTCGACCGTCGTCGTCTTGCCCGCGCCGTTCGGGCCGAGCATCCCGAACACCTCACCCGCCTCGATCGCGAAGTCGATGCCGCGCAGCGCCTCGTACGCGCCGTACCGCTTGCGCAGGCCCTCGACCCGGATCGCCACGCGCGGAAGGCTACGTCAGGCGCGAAGCTCGACCTCGGCGGTGCCGCCGGCCGGGAACGGGACCTCGTGACCCGTCAGTGCGTAGACCACCTCGCCGCAGTCGGGCTGGTGGCCGACGACGACGACCGTCTCGCCGCGGCCTTCGACGACCGCGCGGACGTCCTCGACGGTCGCGCCCGGGCCGAGCCGCTCGTCCGTCTCGTGCTCGATGCCCGCCGCGCGGGCGATCGGCTCGGCCGTCTCGCGTGCGCGAAGGAGCGGGCTCGAGATCACTGCGTCGGGCTCGGCGCCGCGGAGGCGCTCGCCGAGCGCGCGCGCCGTGTCGCGGCCTGCCGTCGTGAGCGAGCGCAGCTCGTCCGGGTCGCCCGGCGCGGCCTCGGCGTGGCGGACGACGATCAGGCGCATGCCGCTGCGAGCTCGCCGAGCACCGCGACCATCTCGACGTCCTCGTGGTCGAGGTGCTGCAGCATCGCGCGCTCGACGCCGACCGACTCGTACGCGCGCAGCCGCTCCGCGAGCTCGTCGACCGTGCCCGAGAGCGGCGGGTCGCCGTCGCGGCCCGTGACGTTGCGCCACGCGCCCACGCGCTGCTCGACCTCGGCGCGGTCACGGCCGACGACGCAGCCGGTCATCATCGAGAACGTCAGCGGCCCGCGGCCCGCCTCGCGCGCGGCGGCGTCGACGGCGCCGCGTCGCTCGCGCGCCTGCTCGACCGTCGGAAACGTCGTGTTGTACTCGTCGGCCCAGCGAACGGCGGCGCGCACGGTGCGCGGCTTCGCCGAGCCGCCGATGATCAGCGGCGGCCGCGGGCGCTGGATCGGCTTCGGCTGGATGTCGTCGGCCGCGAACTGGCGCGCGAGCTCCTCGAGCTGCCGGTCGAGCTCGTCCATCCGCTCGCGCACCGGCGGGAAGACGAACCGGTACGCGGCATGCTCGGCCTCGTACCAGCCTGCGCCGAGCCCGAGCTCGACGCGCCCGTTCGACACGTGGTCGGCGGTGACGACGCACTTCGCGAGCACGGACGGATGGCGGAACGTCACCGGCGAGACCATCGTCCCGAGGCGGATGCGCTCCGTAACCGTGCCGAGCGCCGCCAGCGTCGCCCATGCGTCGAGACCGCCGGTGACCGCGCCCTGCACGATCCCGAGGTAGTGGTCCGAGCGGAACATCCCCTCGAGCCCGGCGCGCTCGGCTGCCTGCGCGAGGGCGACCCACTGCGGCCAGGACACGCCCTCCTGGCCTTCGACCATGAGGTTGATGCGCACGGAGCTAGGTTAGTCAGCGGTCAGCGGACGACGACGAAGAAGCTGCCGCCGA
>JBKPLI010000079.1:0-11080 GCA_046731555.1 Actinomycetota bacterium
GGGACGGCGAGCTGCTCGCTCACCGCTCCCCCGGCTGGCGCAGGTGCCAGCCTCCGACCGCGACGCCGGCCAGCGCGAGCCCGACGCCCGCGAGCACCCAGTGACCGGCGACGACCGCCGCGAAGAACCACGCCAGCGCGAACGCGAGCACGAGCGGCCACGCCGACTCGAAAGGCGACTCGTGGATCTCCTCGATGTCGCCGTCGAGCCACGACGTCCCGATCGTCTCGTGGTCGTGCGGCAGCGTGAGCTCGCCGCGCGCGAGCCGCACACGGTCCCCACGCCGGTCGGCCACATCCCAGTTCGGGTCGTGGCTGTGCACGACGGGGATGGAGGCGAAGTTGTAGTGCGGCGGCGGCGATGCGGTCGCCCACTCGAGCGTGTTCGCGCCCCACGGGTCGTCGCCCGCCGGCTCGCCCTTGCGCGCAGACCACACGACGTTGGCGACCGTGCCGAGGATCCCGACGGCGAGCGTGAACGCGCCGATCGTCGAGAGCAGGTTCGGCAGGTCCCAGCCGAGGCCCTCGTGGTACGTGTAGACCCGCCGCGGCATCCCGAGCAGCCCACTGATGTGCATCGGGAAGAACGCCAGGTTGAAGCCGACGAAGAAGAGCCAGAACGACCACGTGGCGAGCCGCTCGTCGAGGAGGCGGCCGACGATCTTCGGGTACCAGTAGTGGATCCCGGCGAAGATCGGGAACACCGCGCCGCCGAAGAGCACGTAGTGGAAGTGCGCGACGACGAAGTACGAGTCGGTGATCTGCTGGTCGAACGGGATCGCCGCGAACATCACGCCCGTCACGCCGCCGACGACGAACACGACGAGGAAGCCGAGGACGTAGAGCATCGGGCTCTTCAGCACCGGGCGGCCCTTGAGGATCGTCGCGATCCACCCGAACACCTGCACGCCGCTCGGCAGCACGATGAGCAGCGACGCCGCGGCGAAGAACGTGTAGAGCACGTTCGAGAGCCCCGTCGCGAACATGTGGTGCACCCACACGCCGAAGCCGATGAACGCCGTCGCCATCGTCGCGAGCACGAGCCAGTCGTGCGCGACGAGCGACCGCCGCGCGAAGACCGGCACGACGGACGACACGATCCCGACCGCGGGCAGGAAGATGATGTAGACGTCGGGGTGGCCGAAGATCCAGAAGAGGTGCTGCCACAGCAGCGCGTCGCCTCCGTGCGCCTCGTCGAAGAAGTGGAAGCCGAAGCGGCGCTGCAGCTCGAGGAAGAGGTTCGCGCACGAGAGCGCCGGGAGCGCGAAGACCAGTGAGAGCGCCTGCGCCAGGATGGCCCAGCAGAACAGCGGCACGCGATTCAGCGACATGCCGGGCGCACGCAGCTTGAGGATCGTGACGATGAAGTTGATCGACCCGACCGTCGACGAGACCGCGAGGAAGAGCAGGCCGACGTTGTAGAAGTCGATGTTCGCCCCGGGCGTGTACGCCTTCTCCGCGAGCGGGACGTAGTTGAACCAGCCGTCGTTCGGCGCCGCACCGAACAGGAAGCTCGAGTACAGCAGCAGCCCGCTGCCGAGGTACGTCCAGTACGAGAGCGCGTTCATGCGCGGGAACGCCATGTCGCGGGCGCCGATCTGCAGCGGGACGATGTAGTTCCCGAAGCCGGAGAAGAACGGCGTGACGAAGAGGAAGATCATCGTCACGCCGTGCATCGAGAACAGCTCGTTGTACGCCTTCGGGCCGATCACGCTCCCGTCGGGGGCCGCGAGCTGCGTCCGCAGCGCGAGCGCCTCGATACCGGCCGCGACGAAGAAGAGCGACGCGGTGACGAGGTAGCGGCGGCCGATCGACTTGTGGTCGACGGTCGTGAAGAAGGTCTTCAGGCCGGACGGCTCGCGCCAGTTCCGGTCGAGCTTCTGCAGCTCCTCGCGTGCGACGGCCGTCGCCATCAGCGCAGCGCCTGCAGGTAGTCGATGAGCTGCTGCACCTGCTCGCCGCGGAGCGGCAGCCCCGGCATCTTGTTCCCGGGCTTCACGTGCTGCGGATCGATGATCCACGCCCCGAGGTCGCCGGTCGTGTTCGGGATCGTGCCCGCCGCGAGGGTGCGCCGCGAGCCGACGTGCGTGAGGTCCGGGCCGATCGTCGCGTCGGACACGCCTGCCACCGCGTGGCAGCCGCCGCACCCCGCCGCGCGGAACGTCCGCGCGCCCGCGGGGTCGGACGGCGGCGGCCGCTGCTCGCGTGCGACCCAGCGTCTGAACTCGCGCGGCCGCTGAGCGATGACGAAGAACGCCATGTTGGCGTGCTGCAGGCCGCAGTACTCCGCGCACTGCCCGCGGTACACGCCGGGCCGGTCGGCCCGGATGAGCAGGCTGTTTCGCCGGCCGGGGATCGTGTCGATCTTGCGGTTCAGGCGCGGCACCCAGAAGGAGTGGATGACGTCGGCCGTGCTCACGACCACCTTCACGGGCACGCCGACCGGGACGTGGATCTCGTTGGCGGTGACGATGCGCTGGCTCGGGTAGCGCACGTGCCAGAACCACTGCTTGCCGACTACGTCGATCGTGAACGCGGTGCCGCCGCGCGGCTGCGCCGTCGCGTCCAGCGAGCTCAGGACGTAGGCGAACAGCGCGACGAGCACGACCGCCGGCACGATCGCCCCGGAGACGAGCACGGCGGTGCGCGCGCCTCGAGCCTCCCCACGCTCGACGCCGCCGGCCTCGCCCCGGCGCCTGAGGACGGCGAGGACGACGAGCAGCGTGACGACGGCGACGACGACGGTCGAGCCGGCGAGCAGGATCCACCACATCGTCGCGACCGAGTGCGCCGCGTCGCTCTCGGGTCGCAGTGTGGACTGGTCGGCGCTGCAGCCCGCGAGCAGCGCAGTAGAGGCGAGAATCGCCACCCGACGCACGAGATGCGGGGTTCCCGCGGGCACGCGGCGAAAACGCCTCGTGACCCGATGTTCCGAGCCGAGCGGCCGCGGCCCGCGCGCGACAGGCCACGGCCACCCGAAAACGCCTACGCGTTCGCGACGACGCCGGTCGGCTGCTTCGGCAGGCCGGCCTGGTCGCGCAGCTTCGCTGCGATCTCGGCGATCTCCTCGGGCGCGTAGTCCGGGGCGAAGACCGCCGGCTGCGACGGCAGGTCGTTCGGCGCGAACCCTTCCGGCACCTTGTCGCCCACGACAAGCTCCTCGCCGGTCTCGGGATGCGGCCCGTTGAAGACCGCGGGCAGCTCCTGGTAGTCCGACGGCGAGAACCGGATCAGCGTGCGGTGCAGACCCTTCTCGATGTGCGGCCGGCATTCCGGGATCTTGTCCGTCGGGATCCGCGGCGACGGGAACAGCTTCGAGAGGTCGGCGCCGGTCAGGAGCGACAGCGCGCGGGCGTACGCGATCTGGTGCACGCCGCCGCGCACGAGCAGGAACCCCGTCAGCGCGCGGGCGGCCGGGTGCTCGACCATCTCGTAGACCTTGAGCTTCCCGTTCCGCGCGCCCGTTTCGAGGAAGTAGTTGTGCGTCAGGTCCTCGACGAGGTCGCCGGACGAGAAGACGTAGTCGCCGTTCCACGGCCGCCCGTTCGAGTCCTGCGGCAGCGCGCCCTGGCCGCCGACGAGGAAGTGATGCGGGTTGCCGATCCCCTTCACGCTCGCGAGGGAGGCCTTCGGCGCGCGCCCGTCGTCGGTCGGGGTCGCGCCGCTGAGCATCGTGTTGATCGTCGTCGCCACGAGCTCGATGTGGCCGAACTCCTCGGCGGCGATGTTCGCCACCAGGTCGTAGAACGGCCGTGCGCCCTGACGGTTGCGGAAGTTGAACGACTGGTAGGTGTAGTTCATGAAGGTCGACATCTCGCCGAACTTGCCGCCGAGAAGCTCCTGCACCGCTGCTGCGCCGGCAGGGTCTGGGTCCGACGGCGGCGGCAGTTCGGCCTGAAGCCGATCGATGCGGAGGATCATGTGGGTCCTTTCCTTCTGAGGGACAGTCCCCGCTCGCCTGTCCGGCGACCTCCCGGGTAAACACCGGACCGCGGCCGCTAGGCTGACGCCACCGGGGTGCCGCACGGGCGGCTGAGATCACACCCGTCGAACCTGATCCGGGTCATGCCGGCGAAGGGAGCGCAGTGAACGACGCACCGAACTGGGGAATCACGCCCGTCCCGGCCCGGCTCCGCGTCCTCGGGCTCTGGGACCTGTTCCTGCTCTGGGCGAACCTGTCCGTCTCGCTGCTCGTGATCGTCGCGGGGGCGTTCCTCGTGCCGGGCCTCTCGCTGCGCGACGCGTTCTTCGCGATCCTCGTCGCGTCGATCGTGGGCAACACGATGCTGGGGCTCGCGGGGACGATCGGCGCCGACGCGCGGGTGCCTGCGATGGTCGTGCTGCGCGCGCCGCTCGGCCGCCGCGGATCGCTGCTGCCGACGACCCTGAACGTCGCGCAGTGCCTCGGCTGGTCCGTGTTCGAGCTGCTGATCATCGCGACGGCCGCGAGCGCGCTCTCGGAGGAGGTCTTCGGCTTCGGCGGCAAGGCGGTGTGGACGATCCTCATGGGGGCGATCGCGACGCTGCTCGCGCTGCTCGGCCCGGTCGGCTTCGTGCGGCGGTACATCCGCAAGTTCGCGATCTACTTCGTGGTCGCGTCGCTCGCGTACCTCGCGTGGTGGGCCGTGCACGACCAGCACGTCGGCGAGCTCTGGTCGAAGCCGGGCGACGGCTCGCTCACGTTCTGGCCCGGCGTCGACCTCGTGCTCGCGTCGATCATCTCGTGGACGCCGCTCGCCGCCGACTACACCCGCTTCGGGCGCGACCGACGCGGCGCATTCTGGGGGACGGCCGTCGGCTACCTGCTGCCGACGATCGCGCTCTTCTTCCTCGGCGCGGTGATCTCGCTGACGCGCGGGCTGACCGATGCCGCCGCGATCCCGAGTGCGGTCGCGGCAGGCGGCGCGGCGTCCGTGCTCGCGCTCCTCGCGCTTACGGTCGACGAGAGCGACGAGGCGTTCGCGAACGTCTACTCCGGCGCCGTCTCGCTGCAGAACGCGTTCGGCGGCGTCCCGCAGCGCGTGCTCGTGGCCGCGGTCGCGGTCGTCGCGACGATCGGCGCGCTCCTGGTCGACCTCCGCAACTACCAGGACTTCCTCTTCCTCCTGGGCTCGTTCTTCGTGCCGCTGTTCGGCGTGCTGCTCGCAGACTGGGCGCTGAACGGGTTCCACTACGACGAGCGCGACGTGTTCGGCAGCCCGGCCGTCCGCGTGGAGCTCGTGCTGGCCTGGCTGGCCGGATTCGCGCTCTACCAGTGGCTGCAGCCGGTCGGCCCGTCGTGGTGGACGGACCTCGTCGAGCGGACGCATCCGCACGCGCTCCCGTGGGGCGGCGCGTCGCTCCCGAGCTTCGCCGCGGCGGTCGCGCTCGCCGTACTCGCCCGCGCGACCGTCGGGAGGAGGTCCATACTCGCGCGCGCGTGATCGCGCTCATCGGCAACCTCTCCCGCGACCTCCCCGAGGGGAAGCCGCCGCGCGTCGGCGGCGGCCCGTACCACGGCGCGCGCGGCCTGCACCGGCTGCGCGTCCCGGCCCGGGTCGTCGTGCGCTGCGCGGCCGAGGACAAGGACCGCATGCTCCCGCCGCTCGTCGCGCTCGGGACGCCGGTGCGCTTCGTGCCCGGGGAGCGGACGGCGACCTACGTGTTCGAGTACGACGGCGACCGCCGCCGGATGCGCATCGAGGCGCTCGGCGACACGTGGAACCCGCGCGACGTGCCCGAGCTGCCGGACGCGGTGCGCTGGATCCACGTCGCACCGCTCGCGCGCTCGGACTTCCCGGCGCAGACGATCGCCGCGCTGGCGCGCCGCCGCCGCGTGTCGTTCGACGGGCAGGGGCTCGTCCGTGCGTCGCAGACCGGCGACCTCGTGCTCGACGCGGACTTCGACCCCGAGGTGCTACGGCACGTGTGGACGCTGAAGCTCGCCGACGAGGAGGCCGACGTGATCGGCGACCCGACGAAGCTGCGCGTGCGCGAGCTGCTGCTGACGCACGGCTCGCGCGGCTCGACGATCTACGTGGGCGGCCGGAAGCACTTCGTCCCCGCGCGGCCGGTCGACGCCGAGCCGACCGGCGCGGGCGACGCGTACTGCGCCGCGTACATCGCGTCGCGCGCCGCCGGCTTCGACCCCGTCAGCGCCGCGCGGCGCGCGACCGCCGTCGTGGCCGCGATGCTCTCGGGCCGATGATCGCGCTCGCCGCGACGGCCGCCGGTACGTTCTCCGTCGACCTCGAGAGCGACGAGGTCGCGCCCGCCGAGGACTTCGAGCCCGAGCCGGCGCCTGCGCTGAACCTGCCGCGCGTGCTCGCGGCCGCGGCGTCGGGCTCGACGGTCGTCGCCGTCGTCGACGCGCGGCCGCCGCTCCTCGTCTCGCACGACGCGGGCGTCACCTGGCAGGAGTCCGGCCGCGGCCTGCCGCCCGGCCGGGCGGTCGCGATCGCCGCCGACGACCCGGACCTCGTCGTCTACGGCGCGCGCAACCGGCTCTACGTCTCGCGGAACGGCGGCCTGTTCTGGACCGCGCTCGCGGTCGAGCTGCCGGAGATCGCAGCCGTCGCGGTCTGACGGTCAGGGGATCGCGAACTCGCCGCGCGCGACGAGGACGGCCGAGCCGCCGACAGACACCCGCTGGATCCGGTCCGGCGAGCCGTCGGCCTGCGCATAGAGGCGGGACGGGCGCCCGAGCTCGACGCCCTGCAGGATCTCGATCTCCTCGCCGAACGCGACGCGGCCGTGCCGCGCGAGGTGCACCGCGAGCGGGCCGGCGGCCGAGCCGGTCGCCGGGTCCTCGGGCACGCCGTGGGCCGGCGCGAACATGCGCACCTTCCAGCGGCCGCCGTCAGCTGCGAAGCAGACCGTCCCCGCGCTCGTCACGCGCTGCAATGCAGCGAAGTCGGGCGCGAGCGCCGCGACCGCCTCGGGCGAGGAGAGCTCGACGTAGACGAACGAGGGGCCGAGGTCGTAGTGCTCGACCGGCAGGGACGACCCCTCGACGCCGAGCGCCGCGAACAGCTCCTCCGTCCGCTCGAACGGCTGCCACTCCGGGACCGGCTGGCTCATGCGGCCGAAGACGATCTGCGCGCCCTGCCGCTCGAGCTCCACCGGCACGACGCCGGCGCCCGTCTCGATCCGCAACTCGATCTTCTGCAGCGGCCCGCCGAGGACGAACGCCGTCCCGAGCGTCGGGTGGCCGGCGAACGGGAGCTCGTTCGCCGGGGTGAAGATCCGGATCCGCACGTCGGCGTCGGGCGCCTGCGGCGGCAGCACGAACACGCTCTCGGAGAAGGCCATCTCGAGCGCCAGGGCCTGCATCGTCAGCGGATCGAGGTCGCGCGCGTCGGTGAAGACCGCGAGCTGGTTGCCCTCCAGCGGCGTGTCCGTGAACACGTCCGCGACGACGTACCTCAGTCGGCGCACCCGTTGACTTTACTGACCGTGCGGACGGCCGACCCGAACCTGAGTTGGAACCGGGAAGACCGCGTCCTAGACTCAAGCGACATGGCCATTTGCCCAGCATGTAGCGAGGAGAACCCGGACCGAGCTCGATTCTGCCTCGGTTGCGGCACGCCGCTCGCTGCGGCGCGTCCGCCCGCGGCGCCGGCCGAGGAGCGCAAGCTCGTCTCCGCCGTCTTCGTCGACCTCGTCGGCTTCACGGCGCGGTCCGAGCGGCTCGACCCCGAGGACGTCCACGCGGTCCAGGCGCCGTACCACGCGCGGCTGCGCGCGGAGCTCGAGCGGCACGGCGGCACCGTCGAGAAGTTCATCGGCGACGCGGTCATGGCGCTCTTCGGCGCCCCGGACACGCACGAGGACGACGCCGAGCGCGCGGTCCGCGCCGCGCTTGCGATCCGCGACGGCATCGCCGAGCTGAACGCCGCGCGGCCCGCGTTCGACCTCCACATCCGCATCGGCGTCAACACCGGCGAGGCGCTGATCGCGCTCGGCGCACGGCCGAGCGAGGGCGAGGGCATGGCGTCCGGCGACGTCGTCAACACGGCCTCGCGCCTGCAGTCGAACGCGCCGATCGACGGGATCCTCATCGGCGAGGCCACGCAGCGCGCGGTCGCACACCTGTTCGAGCTGAAGCCGGTCGCGCCGATCCAGGCGAAGGGCAAGGCCGAGCCCGTGCACGCGTGGGAGGTCGTCGGTTCCCGCGACCGCGTACTGCGGCCCGCGCTCGGCGCCCCGCTCGTGGGCCGCACCCGCGAGCTGCACGAGCTGACCGGGCTCTGGGGCAGCGTCAGGCGCGAGCGCCGCGTCGCGCTCGCGACGGTGATCGCGCCCGCCGGCGTCGGCAAGAGCCGCCTGCTGGCGGAGGTCGCCGCGCGGCTCGAGGACGAGGCCGACGTGCACTGGGGTCGCTGCCTCGCCTACGGCGAGGGGATCACGTACTGGCCCGTGATCGAGATCGTGAAGGACGCGGCCGGGATCAAGTCGAGCGACGAGCCCGAGATCGTGTCCGCCAAGCTCGGCGAGCTGCTCGAGTGCCTGCCGACGAGCGACACCGACACGCTGCGCGCGATCGCCTCGACGCTCGCGAACCTCCTTGGGGCGCCCACCTCCCCGCGCGGCACGTACGTCACCGAGGCGATCACGCAGAACGAGCTCCACTGGGGCATCCGCTCGCTCTTCGAGCTCGTCGCGCAGGGGCGGCCGCAGCTGCTCGTGCTCGAGGACTTGCACTGGGCCGAGCCGACGCTGCTCGAGCTGCTCTCGTACGTGCTCGCGGGGCGCACCGCCGCACCGGTGCTGATCATCGCGTCGGCGCGGCCCGAGCTGCTCGAAAGCGACGCCGAGATGCTCCGGCAGGGCAGCGTGCTCGAGCTCGAGCCGCTGACCGACCGCGAGAGCGAGCGCCTGCTCGTCCACCTCCTCGGCGCCGAGGCGCCGCCGGACGGCGTGGCCGCTGTGCTGCGCACGGCCGAGGGGAACCCGCTGTTCCTCGAGGAGACGGTGCGCATGCTCGCCGACCGCGGCGGCTTCGAGCCGGGGCAGGACGCGGACTTCGAGCACCTCCCCGTACCGTCGAGCCTGCAGTCGCTGATCGGCGCCCGCCTCGACCGGCTCGATCCGCACGAGAAGGAGGTCGCGCAGCGCGCCTCCGTCGTCGGCAACGTCTTCTGGTCGGGCGCCGTCTCGCACCTCGACGGCGACGCGGACGTCGAGCCGCAGCTCGACGCGCTCGAACGGCGCGACGTCGTCGTCCGCCGCGCCCATTCGGCCGTCGCGGAGGAGCCCGAGTGGGAGTTCCGCCACGTCCTCATCCGCGACGTCGCCTACGCCCGGCTGCCGAAACGGCGCCGCGCGACCCTGCACGTGCGCTGCGCCGAATGGATCTCCGCGCTCCCGGCGGCGCAGGACCTGGTCGAGATCATCGCGTACCACCTCGAGCAGTCGTGCCTCACGGCCCGCGAGGTCGGCTTCGCGGAGGTCGAGCCGCCGGTCACCGAGGCGATCGACGCGCTCACCCGCGCCGCGGAGAAGGCCGAGCGCCGCGAGGGCCTGCGCGAGGCGGAGCGCTTCTACGCGCGGGCGCTCGCGCTCGCCGAGACGGGAACGGAGACCGCACTCGAGCTGGGACTGCGGCACGGGCGCTCGCTGCTCGCGATCGCCGCCCTGCAGCGCGCCACCGACGAGCTTCTCGCGACGCGCGACGCAAGCGCACGCGCCGGCCTGGACGCCGTCCGGTGCGGCGCGATCGTCGCGCTGGCGAACATCTACGGCAAGCAGGGCCGCGCGGCCGATGCGCGCGCGCTCCTCGACGAGGCCCAGACGCTCGCCGAGGCCATCGGCGACCGCGAACTGCAGGTGCGGACGGCCTACGAGCTCTCGCGCGCGCACGCCTGGTTCGACGGCGCCGCCACCCAGGCACTCGACGAGCTGCGCGGCGCCGTCCGGCTTGCCGAGGAGCTCTCGCACCGCGAGCTCACGATCGAGGGCCACATCCGCATCGGGTCGATGCTGTTCAACGCGGGCCAGCTCGAGCAGGCCGACGAGCATCTCGCGCTCTGCACGCGGCTCGCCGAGAACCTCGGCGGCCGGCGCGACGAGGCGCGCGCGCTGACCCTGCTCGCGCTCGTGCGGTACTACCGGGGCGCGCTCGGCGAGGCCGAGGAGCTGGCATCGGAGGCGGCGGTGCTCCTCGAACGCCTCGGCGACCGGCACATCCTGCTCCAGAACGCCCGCACGCTCGCGAAATGCGCGCTCGCCCGCGGCGAGGCCGAGGAGGCCGAGCTTCGGCTCCTCGAGCACCTCGAGACGGCGAAGGAGCTCGGCGGCTGGCTGCTCGTCGAGTTCCACCGCTACCTGGCGGAGGCGCTCGTTCGGCAGGGGCGCATCGCCGAGGCTGCCCAGGAGGCGGAGGCCGCGCGCCACAGCCTGCCGGCGGAGGACGCCTACGCCTCGGCGGCCGCGCTGATGGCCGAGATCGTGGCGACCGATTCGGCGACCTCGCCGGGCGCGACGCAGGAACGAATCGCCGAGGCGCTGCGCCTGCTCCAGGAGCACAACCTGCTGCTCGACCTCGAGGAGGCGCGGATCGACGTCGCCCGGGTCCATCACCGGCTCGGCGACCTCGCGTCGGCCCGCAGGGAGCTGTCCAGGGCGGCCGATGCGCTCGAGCGGCTCGACGCGCGCGGCCCGCTCGACTACTTGCGCGACGAACTGGCCGCAGCGGTGGTGGATCGGGCGGGACTGCTCGAGCCCCGCCCGATCGCGGATTCCTAGCCTGGCCCGCAGCCGTCGAAGGTCACGACGGCCGGGTTGGAGGTCGTCGTGCCCTCCTCCTCGGCCGTGGTGACCGAGGCGGTGTTCGTGACGACGCAGGAATTCGCGTCGCTGTTCGCGAGGAACGTCAGGTTGCGCTGCGTGTCCGCCTCGATCGTGCCCAGCGTCCACGTGATCGTGCGCGTGTCGGAGTTGTACGAGCACTCGGGCTCACAGCTCACGAAGAACATGCCTGCCGGCAGCGTGTCTGTGACGGTCACGCCGTGGGCGTCGCCGTTGCCCCCGTTCACGTAGCTGATCCCGTACTTGTACTGGTCGCCGTTGGCGCCGAACGCCGTCGACGACGACGGGATGCA
>JBKPLI010000080.1:0-8697 GCA_046731555.1 Actinomycetota bacterium
GCGACGAGGCCCAGCTCTACGTCGACGCGAACGGCGCGTTCGGCGCGAAGGAGGCGCTCGGCTGGGCGGAGCGATACGCGCGCGAGTGGGGTGTGACGTGGTTCGAGGAGCCTGTCTCGTCCGCGGACGCCGATGGCCTCCGGCTCCTCCGCGAGCATGGTCCAGCCGGCGTCGAGATCGCCGTGGGCGAGTACGCGTACGTGCCGCGCGACTTCCTCGCACTGCTCGAGATGCGCGCGGTCGACTGCCTGCAGGCCGACGTCACCCGCTGCGGCGGTGTCACGGGACTGCTGGGTGCGGCCGCGCTCGCCTACGCCTTCGACGTCGACCTGTCGGCGCACGGCGCCCCGAGCGCGTCGGCACACGCGTTCACCGGCGTCGCGCGGCTGCGCCACCTCGAGTGGTTCCACGACCACGTCCGCGTCGAGCGCATGCTCTTCGACGGCACGCTCGAGCCCGTGGGCGGGGTGTTGCGGCCGGACCGAACCCGGCCGGGGAACGGCCTCGAGCTGATGCGCGCCGACGCGGAGCACTGGAAGGCGGCGTGAAGGTCCCGGTCAAGCCCGTCCCGGACGCGCGCACGCGGCCGGTCGCCGCGCTCTCGCTCGACGTGCGCCGGCTCGCCGACGATCTGCGCTCGGTCGTCGAAGGCGAGGTGCGCTTCTCGAACGCCGACCGCGCGCTGTACGCCGCGGGCGGGTCGAACTACCGCCAGCTGCCGATCGGCGTCGTCGTCCCGCGCACGACCGACGACGTCGTCGCGGCGATCGAGGTCTGCCGCGGGCACGAAGCTCCCGTGCTCTCGGTCGGGGGCGGAACGAGCCTCGCGGGGCAGTCGAGCAACGTCGCGGTGAAGCTCGACTTCTCGAAGCACCTGAACGAGATCCTCGAGGTCGACCTCGAGCGGCGGATCGCGCGCGTCCAGCCCGGCGTGATCCTCGACTCGCTGCGCAGGCCGCTCGAGCGCGAGCACGGGCTGACGTTCGGCCCGGACCCGTCGACGCACACGCACTGCACCTTCGGCGGCATGCTTGGCAACAACTCGTGCGGCACGCACTCCGTACTGAGCGAGTTCCACGGACCTGGGCCGCGCTGCTCCGACAACGTGCATTCGCTCGAGGTGCTGACCTACCGCGGCGAGCGGCTGCGGATCGGGCCGGGCGGCGACGGCGTGCCGCCGCACCTCGCCGAGAAGCTGCACCCGCTGGCCGACCGCTGCGCGGACCTGATCCGCGCCCGCTACCCGCGGATCCCGCGGCGCGTGTCGGGCTACAACCTCGACGATCTGCTGCCGGAGAACGGCTTCGACGTCGCGCGGGCCCTCGTCGGCACCGAGTCGACGTGCGTGACGATTCTCGAGGCGACCGTGCACCTCGTCCCGAGCCCGCCGGCGCGCGCGCTGCTCGTCGTCGGCTACGAGGACTGCGCGCGCGCGGCCGACCACGTCGAGCTCGTGCGGGCGCACCGGCCGCTCGCGATCGAGGGCGTCGACGAGACGCTCGCGCAGGACATGAGGATCGTCGGCATCCACCGCGAGGACCTCTCGCTGCTGCCGGAGGGCGGCGGGTGGCTGCTCGTCGAGTTCGGCGGCGACACGAAGGACGAGGCCGACACGCGGGCACACGACCTGATCGCCGAGCTCCGCCGCGAGCCCGACGCACCGACCGGCTGGAAGCTCTACGACGACGACTCCCGCGAGCAGCACATCTGGAAGGTGCGCGAGGCGGGCCTCGGTGCGACGGCGTTCATCCCGGGCAAGGCTGACACCTACGAAGGCTGGGAGGACTCGGCCGTGCCGCCGGCGCGGCTCGGCGAGTACCTGCGGCGCCTGCGCGCGCTCGCGAACCGCTACGAGTACGACAGCGCGCTCTACGGCCACTACGGCCAGGGCTGCGTGCACGCGCGCTGGAACTTCGACCTCGTCACGCGCGACGGGATCGCGACGTTCCGGCGCTTCCTCGACGACGCATCGGACCTCGTGCTCGAGCTCGGCGGCTCGCTCTCGGGCGAACACGGCGACGGCCAGTCGCGGGCCGAGCTCCTGCCGAAGCAGTACGGCGAGGAGCTCGTCGAGGCGTTCCGCGAGTTCAAGTCCGTCTGGGACCCCGACTGGCGCATGAACCCCGGCAAGGTCGTCGACCCCTACCGGATCACCGACAACCTGCGGCTCGGCACGTCGTACAACCCGCCGCGCCCGAGGACGTACTTCGCCTATCCCGACGACGGCGGCTCGTTCGCGCACGCGACGACGCGCTGCGTCGGCATCGGCAACTGCCGCCGCGTCGGCCAGGAGGCGGACGAGGTTATGTGCCCGAGCTACGTCGTCACGCGCGAGGAGAAGCACTCGACGCGCGGACGCGCGCGCCTTTTGTGGGAGATGCTCAACGGGGGCGAACTCGACGGGTGGCAGGACGACGAGGTGTACGACGCGCTCGACCTCTGCCTCGCGTGCAAGGGCTGCACGAACGACTGCCCTGTCTCGGTCGACCTGCCGACGCTGAAGGCCGAGTTCCTCGCGCAGCGCTGGAAGCGGCGCCCGCGCCCGCGCCACGCGTACGCGTTCGGGCTCATCGACCAGGGGGCACGCGTCGCGTCACGCGCGCCTGGCCTCGTCAACCTCGCCACGCATGCGCCGGGCCTGTCGCGCGTCGCCAAGGCGGCGGCCGGGATGGAGCCGCGGCGCGAGTTCCCGCGCTTCGCGCGGCGCACGCTGCGCGCCTGGTTCCGCGAACGCGGCGCGCACGTCGGCGCCGGGCAGAAGGTGATCCTCTGGCCGGACACGTTCAACAACTACCTCCACGTCGACACCGGGATCGCTGCGGTCGAAGCGCTCGAGGCGGCGGGGTTCCGCGTCACGATGCCGCAGCGTCACCTGTGCTGCGGCCGGCCGCTCTACGACTACGGAATGCTCGGCCGCGCGCGCAGCTACCTGCAGCGCGTCGTCTCGGAGCTGCGCGACGACCTGCGTGCCGGCGTTCCCGTGGTCGGCATCGAGCCGAGCTGTGTCACCGTCTTCAAGGACGAGGCGCGCAAGCTCTTCCCCGAGGACGTCGACGTGCTTCGGCTCGCGTCGCAGACGCACCACCTGGCGCAGTTCCTCGCCGACGCCGATTGGGAGCCGCCGCGCCTCCGAGGACATGCGCTCGTGCACGGCCACTGCCACCACAAGGCGACGGGCGGGATGGAGCCCGAGCACGACCTGCTCCGCCGCATGGGCCTCCATGTCGAACCACTCAAGACGGGCTGCTGCGGCATGGCCGGCTCGTTCGGGTTCCAGCGCGGCCACTACGAGATCTCGCAGGCGATCGGCGAGCTGGCGCTGCTTCCCGCCGTCCGCGCCGCCGCGCCGGGCGACATCGTCGTCGCCGACGGCTTCTCGTGTCGCACGCAGATCGAGCAGGCGCGCACGGGTTGCCGCGCGCTGCACGTGGCCGAGGTCATCAAGCTGGCGCTCGCCTAGCGGCTCTCCCGACCGCTGCTAGGCGAGGCTGCGGTCGAGCTCGTCGAGCTGCCGCGCGGCGCCGCCGACGAGCGACGGGCCGTGGCCGAAGACGATCGACTCCGGTTGGAGCGCCGCGAGCGCCCTGACGGCCTCGCGTGCCTGCACTGCGTCGGCGGTGTTCTCAAGGGGAGAGCCGGCGAGCCCGTCGCGGTTGTTGAGGGCGTCGCCGGCGATCAGGATCCCGTCGCCCGGCAGGAAGAGCGCGACATGTCCGGCGGTGTGGCCGTGCGCGGCGACGCTCTCGATTCCGTCGTGCAGCGGCAGCGTCTCGCCCGGGTCGAAGCGGCGGTCGACCGAGCCGGTCCGCTTGACGTCGCCGTTGCGGCCCGCCGCCAGCCCCTCGATCACGTCGGCCTCGTGTGCGCCGGCCCAGACCGTCGCGCGCGTCTGCTCGGCGAGCGCCGCAAGTGACCCGACGTGGTCGCCGTCGGCGTGCGTGATCACGATGTCGGCGATCTCGTCGCGTGACCGGCCCAGCTCCTCCACGGCGGCGAGGATCGCGTCCTCGCTTCCGGGGACGCCGGTGTCGACGATCGTCACCGTGTCTCCGAGCACGATCGTCGGCCCACCGGTGATGTCGGGGAGGTGGTGGACGGACTCGCTGACCTGCTCCATGTGGCTCCTCTCGCTCCGTTGGCGTTGCCGTGCGTCTCCAACCTACTCCTGGCCGACGCGCTAGCGTCTCGGCGTGACGCCGGACGTCGACGGGACGCACAGCCCCGAGGAGGCGTCGAGCCTCGAAGGGCTGCTCGAGAACCTCGGCCGGGACGTGATCCAGGTCGTGGCCGCTCCGGCCGGGCTCGACGTGTTCGTCGGTGAGCCCGTGATCTACGACCCGGCGGAGCGCTCGGCGATCTCGCGCGGGGCGGTCGTGCTCGGCGTCGGTCTGCGGGCCGGGACCGCCGGCGGCGACGGCCTGCTCGCCGCCGCGGCGCAGGCCGGCGCGGCCGCCGTCGTCTTCAAGGCGACGCCGGAGCTCGCGGACCTCGTGCGCGACCGCGGGTCGCACGGCGTCGCCGTCCTCTCCGTGCCGGAGGAGATGACGTGGACGCAGCTGCACGCGCACCTGAACCTCAGCCGCTTCTCGACCGTGACGGGCGCCAGCACCGGCATCGCGGGCGTGCCGCTCGGCGACCTCTTCGCGCTTGCGAACGCGATCGCCGGCGTCGTCGGCGGCGCGGTGACGATCGAGGACCCGAGCCGGCGGGTGCTCGCGTACTCGACGCTCGGCGACCAGCCGATCGACGCGGCCCGGCGCGGCTCGATCCTCGGTCGCCAGGTGCCGGACTCGCCCGGCATGCGCCTGCTCTACCGGCGCGTGATCTCGACGCCCGGCGTGATGACGGTCGACGGCCCGACGCTGCGGCGGATGCTCGAGGGCGGGCCGGCGGAGATCGACGACGTGAAGACGCGCTCGGCCGTCGCCATCCGCGCCGGGAGCGAGACGATCGGGACGATGTGGGTCATCCACGAAGGCCTCGACGACGACGCGGAGCGCGCCCTGGTCGAGGCTGCGCGCGTCGCCGTGCCGCACGTGATCCAGGCGCGCGCCGCGCGCGACGTCGAGCGGCGCCTGCGGGCCGAGATGCTGATGACCGTGCTCGAGGGGCAGGGCTCGGTCGAGGAGGCGGCGGGCCGGCTCGGCTTCGGCTCGTCCACGTCGCTCGTGGTGCTCGCGTTCGAGTTCGTCGACGACGAGGCCGGCGTCGAGGAGCTGCTCCGCGAACGGCTCGTCGACCTCGTCCTCCTCCACTGCGAGGCGACGGGCCGGCAGGCCTCGGCGGTCGCGCTCGGCCAGATCGTCTATGCGCTGCTGCAGGTCGACGGGACGTTCGAGCCGCACGCGTTGATCCGCCTCGCGGAGCAGGTCCAGGCGCACGCGGCGTCGCGTCTCGGCACGGCTCTTCTCGGCGCGGTCGGGCCGGCCGCCGACGGCCTGCGCGACGTCGCGCGTGCGCGCCGCGAGACCGAGCGCGTGCTCGGCGTCCTGCGCACCGACGGGCGAGGGCGCACGATCGCGTCGATCGACGAGGTCCGCAGCGAGGTCGTGCTGCACGAGCTGAAGGAGCTGAGCCTCGACCATCCGACGCTCGCGCAAGGGAAGCTCGAACGCGTTTTCGCACACGACGCGGCGCACAACGCGACGTATGCGGAGACGCTGCGCGCCTACCTCGACTGCTTCGGCGACGTGCCGCGCGCGGCCGAGCGCATCTCGGTGCACCCGAACACGTTCCGCTACCGCATGCGCCGGCTCGTCGAGCTGTTCGGCCTCGACCTCGACGACCCGGACGAGCGCGTCGTGCTCGAGCTGCAGCTGCGCTTCGGCTACGCGCCGGGGCGGCAGGTCTCGACGGACGTCGTGACCCGTTCGAGCACGTCGGGCAGCGGCGAGACGCCGAGGCCCGGACCGGCCGGCACCGAGAGCCGCCCGTCGCGCAAGACGAAGGGCTCGCAGATGTCCTCCGCGTAGTAGCGGCCCGACGCGGACGTGTCGCCGGGGAGCGTGAAGTTCGGCAGCGCGGCGAGCGCGACGTTCGCGGCGCGTCCGAGACCGGTCTCGAGCATGCCGCCGCACCACACCGGCACGCCGCTCTCGGCGCAGACGTCGTGCACGCGCTTCGCCTCGAGGTAGCCGCCCACGCGGCCCGCCTTCACGTTGACAATGCGGCATGCGCCGAGCGCGATCGCGTCCGCGGCGCCGTGGGCCGACGTGATCGACTCGTCGAGGCAGATCGGCGTGCGCACGACCTGCGAGAGCGCCGCGTGCCCGCGCAGGTCCTCCTCGGGGAGCGGCTGCTCGATCAGCAGCAGGTCGAACTCGTCGAGTTCTGCGAGCCGGTCCGCGTCCGCGAGCGTGTACGCGGCGTTCGCGTCGACCTGCAGCAGGACGCCGTCGAAGCGTTCGCGCACCGCGCGCACCGGCTCGACGTCGATGCCGGGCTCGATCTTCAGCTTGATCCGCCGGTAGCCCTCCGCGAGGTAGCCCTCGACGGTGCGCAGCAGGTCCGAGACGTCCTCGTGGATGCCGACGGAGACGCCGCAGTCGACCTCGCTCCGCACCGCACCGAGGTGCTCGCCGAACGACACGCCCCGCGCGCGCAGCTCGGCGTCGAGGACGGCCATCTCGAGCGCGCCCTTCGCCATCGGATGGCCGCGCACGTCCGCGAGCACGCTTCCGACGTCGTCCGCCGTCACGTCGCCTTGTGCGAACAGGCGCGGCAGCAGGTGCCTGCGGATGACGTCGTGCGCGCCGTCGACGTACTCGTACGAGTAGAACGGCGTGCCGAACGCGACGCACTCGCCCCAGCCCTCGGAGTCGGGGCCGACGACGCGCACGAGCAGCACGTCGCGCTCCCGCTCCGTTCCGAGCGACGTGCGGAACGGTGCGACGAGCGGTAGGCGGATCCGCCGCAGCTCGACGCTCTCGAGCCTCACCGGCGGAGCACCAGCCAGCCGTCGCGCGTGACGGACTCGGCGCGGAAGCCGTCGGCGAGCGCGCGGCCGATCGTCATGCGTGAGGCGATGCGCCACGCTCCTGCGCGCTCGGGGTCCTGCTCGCGGATGCGGACGATGTCCTCGGGCAGCCACGCGACGAGCTCGTCGCCCTCGGGGGCGCCCGTCTCGGGCTCGCCGTCCTCTGCCGCGCGCAGGACGACGCGTCCCGCGTTCGGGGCCGGCTCGTCGAAGACGCCGTCGGCGGCGCGCACGGCGCGCGCGGACGCCAGGTCCCAGCGCAGCACGACGCGGTCGCTGTCGCCCGCGTTCAGCGCGTCCTGCAGCACGCCGTAGAAGTTCTCGTGGTAGCCGACGAACGACGCGCCGAGCTTCACGAGGTTGAAGTACGCGTTGCCGCGCACGAGCGGGTCGGCCGTCCACACGACGGTCCGCGCGCCGCGCTCGAGCGTCCAGCTGCGCTGGAACTGCTTCAGCGCGAAGCCGAGCGAGCGGCCCTGCAGGGCGCGCTCGACGCCTGTGATGTGCGAGTGCAGGTGCAGCTCGGAGTCCTCGAGCCCGAAGAAGCCGAGCGAGATGCCGACGAGCCGGCCGTCGTCGAACGCGCCCGCGACGAAGTTTCCCGCGTGTACGAGCGCGCGCAGGAGGCTCGTCGGCGCCTTCGGCTCGCCGTCGTCCCAGATGCGCGAGATCAGCCGCGAGCCCTCCTCGAGCTCGTCGAGCGTCTCGAGCGAGCGCACGACGATGCCCGCGCGCGCCGCTGCGCGGCGGGCGGCGGCGGCCGCTTGCTCGCACAGCTCGGTGGTCGGATCGAGTCTCGTGTCGACCATCGCCTCGATCGTTCCATGCGTCTCGCGCCGCGGCATGGTTCCGAGCCACAACGTCCGCGGCGCGAGTTTGGCTTCGCCGCCGAACGGCCAGCGCGGCGCGAGCGGCGAGAATCGACCCGTGACGGCCGTCGAGGCGGGACTCCTGCAGGACCTGCGCGCGCGCACGCCGGCGATGCTCGAGGTGCTGCACGCGCTCGTCGAGGCCGAGTCGCCGACCGCGGATGCGGCCGCGTGCAAGGCGTGTGCCGACGTCGCCGACGCGTTGGCAGGCGACCTCCTCGGCCGCCGCGCGGACCGCATCGCCGTCGCGGGGCGCGTGCACCTTCGTTGGCGGTTCGGCGCGCGGCAACGCGTCCTCCTCGTCGGCCACCTCGACACGGTGTGGCCCGTCGGCACGCTCGCGCGCTGGCCGTTCGAGGTGCGCGACGGCCGCGCGACCGGCCCGGGCGTGTTCGACATGAAGGCAGGCGTCGTCCAGCTGCTGTTCGCGCTCGCCGCGCTGGAGTCGCGCGACGGCGTGGCCGTCCTGCTCACGACCGACGAGGAGACGGGCTCGCCCACCGCGCGGCCGCTGATCGAGGAGACCGCCGCGGGAATCGAGGCGGCGCTCGTGCTCGAGCCGAGTTCGGGCGGGTCGCTGAAGACGGAGCGGAAGGGCGTGGCGGTCTACCGCCTCGAGGTCCGCGGCCGCGCGGCGCACGCGGGGCTCGACCCCGAGAAGGGTGCGAACGCCGCGATCGAGCTCGCGCACCAGCTGCTCGCGGTCGCCGCGCTCGCGCGGCCGGAGCTCGGCACGACGGTGACGCCGTCGCTCGTGAGCGCCGGCACGGCCGCGAACATGGTGCCCGCGCACGCGTCGGCGCAGGTCGACGTGCGCGTCCGGACGCGCGACGAGGCCGAGCGGATCGCTGC
>JBKPLI010000081.1:0-1935 GCA_046731555.1 Actinomycetota bacterium
CGAGCGCCACGGCGCCGCAGACGGCGAACGCGACCCGCTCGCGCGCCGGCCTCGTCGTCGCGACGAAGCCCGCGGCGATCACGACGGCCAGCCCGGCCAGGATTCCGAGCGCGTTCGCGTACCCGAGCGGCTCGGCGAGCAGCGTCTGCTGCGTCGGGTCGTACCGCGTTCCCGAGACGAGCCGGTCGCAGAGGGCGTACGCGGCAACGCCGGTGCCGCCGACGAGCACGCCGACGAGCAGCCACCGCCCGCCGCGCGCCGACACGGCGAGCGCCGCCGCAGCAGCGACGTAGACGAGACCGCGCTCGGCGTCGCGAAGCGAGTTCGAGGCGTCGAGCGACCACACCGCCGAGAGCGCCTGCCACGCCGCGAAGGCCGCCAGGCCCGCGACGACGGGCCACGCGGCGCGCCACGACCCGGGCTCGCGCGTCCACACCAGGACCAGCGCGCCCGCCGCGGCGAACGCGATCGCAGCGGGCGGCCACGTGCGCGGGAAGTATCCGCCGTCGGCGAAGCTCAGCAGTGCGACGCCCACGCCTGCGATCGCGACCTGCACGACGTTCGCGCCGGCGCGGCGCGTGCGGCTCAGCGCAGGTCCTTGTTCGACTCCATGTCGAACCACATCGCGAACAGCGTGAACTGGCTGCCCGAGATGACGAGGAGCGCGATGAGCACGACCGTCGCCGGCGGGATGCCGTTGCCCATGATGCGCAACACGGTCTCGAGGATGCCGAGCGCGAGGCCGACCGTCGTCATCAGGAAGCCGAGCGCGTAGAAGAAGACGAGCGGGTGGAAGTCGCGGATGACGTACTTCTCGCGCATGCGCCAGAAGAACCCCTTCACGAGCAGCCACGAGATGCGAGGCACGACCTTGCGAATGCGGATGCCGCTGCGCTCGCCGACGCCGTAGATCGGCCGCGACGGAAAGTCGCGCACGCGCGCGTTCCACACGTTCAGGTGCACGAGCATGTCGTTCGGGAAGCCGTAGCGCGTGTACACGCGGTCGAGGTCGAGCAGCTCGAGGTACTCGAGCGAGATCGCCGTGTAGCCGGCCTGCGAGTCGGCGACGTGCCAGTAGCCCGATGCGACCTTCGTGAGCAGCGAGAGGATCGCGTTGCCGAGGTAGCGATGGTGCGGGATGAGCTCCCACGCGCGGCCGGTGAAGAGGCGGTTCGCCTTCGCGTAGTCGACGTCGCCGTGCGCCACCGGCAGCACGAGCCCCTCGAGCTCGGCGGGATCCATCTGGTTGTCGCCGGCCATGACCGCGGTCACGTCGATCTGCGCGGCGAGGGCGCGCTTGTAGCCGGTGACGATCGCGGCGCCGACCCCGAGGTTGCGCTCGTGCTCGAGGATCTCGACGCGCGGGTCGCCGAGCTCGCGCGCCCGCTGGACCGTCGCGTCGCGCGACGCGTCGTCGACGACGAAGATCCGGTCGACGAACGACGGGATCCCGGTGATCGTCGCGCCGATGAGCTGCTCCTCGTCGTGCGCGGGTACCACGACCGCGACGGTCTTGCCTTCGAGCATCCCGAGAGTGTTCTTCCCGGGCGGCCGCTTTTCCTACGCGGGCCGCGCGCGCCGGGCGCGCGAGTCGACCACGATCGCCGCAACGCCGCCGATCAGCAGGCCGATGAGCGCGCCCACGATGATCGAGGTACGGCGCGAGCGCGCGGTCGTCTTCACGGCGGCCCCCTGCTGCACGACGCGCGGGCTCTCGACGTTCTTCGCGAGCGCGAGCTGCTGCTGCGCGAGGCTCTGCGCCTGGATCAGCCCGCCGAGGCGCGCCTCCGACGTGTCGAGCAGGTTCACCAGCACGAGCTGGTCGATCTGGTTCAGGCCGTTCTTGTCCGCCTGGTTGAGCGCGCCCGTCAGCGCCGCGATGCGCCGGTTCACGGACGCGACCTGCACGTTGAGCGTCTTCAGCTGGGTCGTGAA
>JBKPLI010000082.1:0-5447 GCA_046731555.1 Actinomycetota bacterium
AAGGAGGCCCGCGACGCCGAGGGCGAGGCGGACCGGCTGGAGCGCGAGGCCGGCGAGGCCCGCGCCGCCGCGAGGGAGAAGCGCGAGGCCGCCGACGAGGTCGCGACGCACCTCGCGGACGCGGAAGCGGCGCTGAAGCGCTAGACGCGTCGGCGCCAGCGCGCGAAGACGTCCTCGAGGTCGGCGCGGCTCTTCCGCGGCACGAGGACGAACAGCCGGTCGCCTGCCTCGAGCACCGTGCTGCCGCGCGGCGGGATCGCCTCGCCGTTCCGGTTGATGACCGCGACGAGCGCGCTCCGGGGCAGCCCGAGCTCGCGCACCGCCGACCCGTGCACCGCGTGGTCGGGGGCGACGGCGAAGTCGACGAGGTCGAGCTGGCTCATCGGCCCGACCTCGAGCGGCAGGTCGTGCGCCGGCGGCGCCGGCGAGACGAGCCCCAGCTTCTGCGCGACCCACTCGAGCGACGTGCCCTGAACGATCGTCGACACGACGACGACGAAGAAGACCGCGTTGAACACCGTGTCCTTGTGCGCGACATCGGACGACAGGGCGAACGTCGCGAGCACGATCGGCACCGCGCCGCGCAGCCCGGCCCAGCCGAGCAGCGCGCGCTCGCGCTGCGTGTAGTTCGACGCGAACGTCGAGAGCCACACCGCCGCCGGGCGCGCGGCGAGGATCAGCCAGACCGAGAGCGCGAGCCCGGCCAGCGCGACGTCCGGCAGCTCGTGCGGGAACACGAGCAGGCCGAGCACGACGAAGAGCGTGATCTGCGCCACGAACGCGATGCCCTCGTGGAACGCCACGAGCTGGCGGCGGTAACGCGACGGCGTGCTGCCGACCGCGAGGCCGACGAGGTACACGGCGAGGAAGCCGCTGCCGCCGATCACGTCTGCGGCGCCGAACGAGAGCGCAGCGGCGGCGATCGAGGCGACGGGCGCGAACGCCCCGATCGACGGCGGGATGCGCGCGAACACCCACGTGGCGGCCGCGCCGAGCGCGATCCCGACGACGAGCCCGAGCCCGATCTGCCGCACGACGAGCAGCACGAGGTCTTCGAGGCCGTATGAGTCCTTCTCGATCCATGCGATCAGGCCGAGGGTGAGCGCGATCGCCATCGGGTCGTTGCCGCCCGACTCGGCCTCGAGCGTCCGCGCGAGACGCCGGCGGATGTGCGTGAAGCGCAGCGTCGCGAACACCGCGGCCGCGTCGGTCGACGCGACGACCGCGCCGAGCAGGATCGCCTCGAGCCACGTGAGCGTGAAGAGCGCGCGGGCCGCGACGCCGGTGATGACCGCCGTCACGACGACGCCGACCGTGCTCAGCAGCGCCGCCGGGACGACCACCTCGCGCAGCCGGCGCCACGACGTCTGCAGGCCGCCCTCGTAGAGGATCAGGCCGAGGCCGACGACCCCGACCTGCCGGGTCAGCTCCGCGTCGTCGAACTCGATGCCGCCGGGCCCGTCGGAGCCGAGCAGCATCCCGAGCCCCAGGAACGCGACGAGCACGGGCACGCCGGCGCGCGCGGCGCCGAGCGCGGCCACGATGCTCGCCGCGAGCACCGCGCCGACGAGGAGCAGTACGAGACCTTCGTCCACACCGCCATTCTCCCTAGGGGGTCAGCCGGGTGCGGTCGCGCGGGAACAGCGTGGTCTCGCGGATGTTCTGCGCGCCCGTCATCCGCGCCGTGAACCGTTCGAGCCCGAGCGCGAAGCCGCCGTGCGGCGGCATGCCGTAGCGGAACGCCTGCAGATAGCCCTCGTAGCCCTCCGTGGACTCGCCGCGCGCGGCGAGCGCGTCGAGGTAGTCGCCGTAGCGATGCAGCCGCTGCCCGCCGGTCACGATCTCGAGCCCGCGGAACAGGAGGTCGAACGAGTTCGAGTACGCGGGTCGCCCCGGTTCCGGGTGCGTGTAGAACGGCCGCTTCGCCATCGGGTAGCCCGTGACGAACACAAAGTCCGAGCCGTGCTCGGCGCGCGCCCACTCCCCCAGCCGCCGCTCGTCGGCCGGGGCGAGGTCGACGTCGTCGACGCCCGTATCGGCGAAGTGCAGCCACGGGATCTCGGCCGGCACGTCAGGCAGGTCGACGCCGAGCAGCTCCGCGGCCGGCGACGCACGCACCGCGTCGACCATGCCGGCGACCGCGTCGCGCACCACCGCCATCACGTCGAAGTGGTCGCGCACGAACCCGAGCTCGGCGTCGAGCGACACGTACTCCGCGAGATGCCGCCCCGTGTCGTGCGGCTCGGCGCGGAACACCGGCCCGACCTCGAACACGCGCTCGAAGACGCCGACCATCGTCTGCTTGTAGAACTGCGGGCTCTGCGCGAGGTAGGCGCGCCGGCCGAACCAGTCGAGCGAGAAAACGTTCGCGCCGCTCTCGGTCGCGGTCGCGACGACCTTCGGCGTGTGGATCTCGGTGAACCCGAGCGCGCCGAGCGCGGCGCGGAAGCCCGCGACGGCCGCAGCGGCGAGCGCGAACCGTGCCCGCACGCGCGGATGCCGCAAGGCGACGGGCGCGTGGTCGAGGATCGTCGGCAGCTGCTCCTTCAGCTCGGGCCTGCGCAGCTCGACTGGGGGCGACTCCGCCGGCTCAGCGAGGACGGTGAACGCCGGCGCGTGCAGCTCGACGCCCCCCGGCGCCTGCTCGCTCGCGACGACGGTCGCCTCCACCTCCACCACGGTCTCCGGCAGAAGGTCCGCGACATCGACGGGCGCGTCGACCACCACCTGCGCGAGCCCGGCGCGGTCGCGGACGAGGACGAACGACAGCTTCGAGAGCCGGCGCTGGTGGTGCAGCCAGCCCGCGATGCGCACGCGCCGGCCGAGGTGCGCGCGGAGCTCGCTCGAGAGAACACGTTCCATGTGACGCCTCCTTTCACGACTCGCCTTGGGCGAGCGGGCGAGGAAGGCGTCCCCGCGGTGCCACCGCTCTTCGCCGCGTCTGCGGCCTCGTCTTGTCCTGCTCGGCTCGGGAGTGTCCTTCGCGGGGACCGGAGGCCGCTTTCTCAGCTGCCGGCGGCTCTCTGGGCTCCGGCCGGTCCCGCTACTCCTCTCCGTCGTCGCCTTGCGCCGACCGTAGCAGAGGGTCAGCGCAGTAGGCGGTTCACCTCGGGCACGAGCCGGACGAACACGTCCTCCTTCGCGATCACCGAGACCGTCCCGTTCGCGAGCTCGCGCGCCGGCTTTGCGGCGACGAACACGATCGCGGTGTCGGGGTACCACTCGCGCACGAACGCGGCGGTCCGACGCCCGTCGAGGACCGGCAGGTCGACGTCCATCGTCACGAGGTCGGGCCGCAGCAGCTCGATCTGCGAGAGGGCCTCCGCGCCGTTCCGCGCCACGCCGACGACCTCGAGCCCCGCGGTCTCGAGCAACACCGTCAGGGCAACCGTGAACCGCTCGTCGACGTCGACGACGAGCACCCGCGCCGCAGCAGGTCCCATCTTCGAAGCCTGCTGGTGCGGAGCGTCCACCGCAACTGAACGTCGGAGGGGTCCGGCGCGGTGCGAAACCCCTGCAAGTTGGGCGCTAGGGTTCGCGGTCGTGCGCGTGTTCACGTACGCGGAGCGTCCGGATCTCGCGGCCCGGACGGGCGAGGTCGAGGACGTCCTGCCGGCGTTCACCGGCCACGGCCAGGTGCTGCTCGAGCATTGGCACAAGCTGCGCCCCGAGCTGCCGCACCTGCAGCTGATCCTCTGGGACGAGGAGAACGACCGCGTCGTCGGCCACGCCCGCACGCTGCCGACGCGCGAGGCGGACGGTCTGCCGGGCGGCATCGACGACATGCTCGAGCTGTGGTTCGGCGACGGAGGGCCTCCGGAGCCGGACGTGCTGTCGGCGATGGTCGCAGTCGTCGACAGGCGTCAGCACGGCGGCGGGCTCTCGCGGCTGCTCGTCGAGGCGATGCGCGACCTCGCCGGCCGCGAGGGGTATTCCTCGCTCATCGCGCCCGTGCGCCCGACGTGGAAGGAGCGCTACCCGCTGATCCCGATGGACGACTACGTTCGCTGGACGCGCGACGACGGCCTGCCGTTCGATCCGTGGCTGCGCGTCCACGCGCGTCTCGGCGCAGAGCTGCTCGAGGTGTGCCCGGCGTCGATGCACGTCGAGGGCTCGCGCGAGGAGTGGGAATCGTGGACGGGCATGCACTTCCCCGACGACGGCGACTACGTCGTCCCGGGCGCCCTCGTGCCCGTCGCGTTCGCGGGCGGCCGCGGCGTCTACGTCGAGCCGAACGTGTGGATGCGGCACCGCGTGCGCGCGTAGAGCACGCGGGCCGCGTTCGTCAGGACGATTCCGGATACGGATCCGCGCTGCTGTCGCCGCCGGTCCGCGCCTCCCACATCTGCGGCCCGTCGCACTTCGGGCAAGGCGGCAACGAGCCCAACGACTGCACGCCCATCTCGTAGCCGCAGTTCGTGCAGCGGTACGTCCCGGCCGAAACGTCGCTTCCCACCGGAGCCGGATCTGCCATTACCCCTCCTCGGTCGACGCTCCGTCTCTTCCGCCGACCCGGGCGGGTGAAACGCGTGGCGTTTCGGCAAGGACGCTCGTGGAAGCGGTCCTGTGATGGCGAGGGCGCCCAGGATCACGACGGACGGTGGGGGTCAGCGGCTCTTCCGCTCCCTCACGCTGCTCGTCGCGGTCGCGGAGCAGGTTCTCAACGAGCTCGAGACCGCCAAGAAGGCGCCCGGACAGCTGTCGGCGTCGGTCACCGCCGCCCGCGATGCCGCGCTGACGGTGCTCGACGCACGGGCC
The DNA here is from genome assembly GCA_046731555.1 of Actinomycetota bacterium. Classification (GTDB taxonomy): domain Bacteria; phylum Actinomycetota; class Thermoleophilia; order Gaiellales; family Gaiellaceae; genus PALSA-600. Next base: position 4,759 of record JBKPLI010000082.1, read on the forward strand.
GCCGGGACGGACGCGGGCTGAACCCTTGCTGGCACGGATTCGAAAATAGTGCGCCGGTCCAGGTCACCGGCGGATGCGCCGGCTGAGGGCGTGCCAGCAGGTCAACCGCCTCCAAGAGGCTGCTCGCGGGCGGCCGAAAGGAGCGTCAAATGAAGGGGTCTAAGGTAGTCGCCGGCCTGCTCGTGCTGGTCGCGACGCTGGTCGTCGCTGCGGTCGCGTACGCAGCGGAGCCGCCGCCGTTCGAGACGGTCGCGCAGACCGAGACGCTGATCCTCGACTCGAAGTTCGCGGATCAGAACGCGATCACGGATGTGACGCGCGTCGGGCTCGTGCCACCGAACGCGAAGACCAACGCCGCGGGCCAGCGCACGTTCCATCGGTTCCGCTGCCGCATCTCCGGCACCTACTTCGACATCGCGTGATCGTCGTGCTGACGGGCAAGGGGCTCGTCGTCCTCCCGAACCACTAGAGGACGTTCGCACGATTCGGGACGAGGGCCGTCCACGTGCAATGACCCGCATCGTTGAGCCGAGGGTGGCTCTGCGATGCGGGTCGTGAAGGCCCATACGGATTCAGACAGCCTTGCTCGCGGCCATTTCCGGCGCCGACGTGCGCGCCAGATGTCCCATTGCGTCTTCGATCCTAATGCCACCCGTCGAGGGCGTTGCCTTCGAAACCCTAACGCGCAC
>JBKPLI010000083.1:0-7601 GCA_046731555.1 Actinomycetota bacterium
CCGAACGGCGTGCGGAGCGCGCGCTCGCCGCGGCGCGGGTGTGCCTGCAGGCCGCCTCGTTCGACGCCGCGCTCGGGTTGCTCGCCGCGGCCGAGGCCGGCCCGCTCGACGACTTCCAGCGCGCGCGGGTCGACCTCGTGCGGGCGCACGTCGCCTTCGCCTCCGGCCGCAGCGACGCTCCTTCGCTGCTGATCGACGCGGCGAGGCGGCTCGAGGCGTTCGACGCACGACTCGCCCGCGAGACGTACCTCGTCGCGTGGACCGCCGCGGGATTCGCAGGAGGCCCCGCCAGAGGCGAGCTCGTTCGGGAGATCCACCGAGCCGCGCAGGGCGTCCCCGCGCCGACAGATCCGAGTCCCCTCGACCTCCTGCTCGACAGCCTCACGCTCGTGTGCGCGGACGGCCATGCCGCAGCGGCCCCGACGTTACAACGCGCGGCCGAGGCCGTCGGGCGCATCCCCGTCGAGGACGTCCTGCGCTGGGGCTTCATGGCGCCCTCCGCGGCCGTCCTCCTCTGGGACTTCGAGGGCCTGGACGCGATCGCCGCCAGGCAGGTCGAGCTCATCCGCGGCGCCGGCGCGCTCAACGACCTGCCGTTCCACCTGGCCCAGGTCGGCATGGCGTGCTCCTGGCTCGGCGACCTCGCCGGCGCCGAGCGCGTGGCGGAGGCCGAGCGGTTCGCGGCCGAGACCGGGAGCCCGATCGCGGGCTACACGCTGCTGCGACTGCGGGCGCTCCAGGGCCGAGAAGCCGAGGCGTCCGCCGAGATCGCGAGCGCGCACGAGCGTGCGGCGGCCGGAGGCCAAGGGATGGCGGGCGACCACGCGCACTGGGCCGCGGCGGTCCTGTACAACGGCCTCGCCCGCTACGCGGACGCGGCGGCGGCGGCGCGGCAGGCGACGTGGGACACCGTGTATCCGTTCCCCGCGATGTGGGCGTGGCCGGAGCTCGTCGAGGCGGCTGCGCGCACCGGCGACGCCGAGCTCGCACGCGAGGCACTCGACCGACTCGCGGAGCGCACGCAGCCCTGCGGCAACGACGTCGCACTCGGCATCGAGGCTCGCTGCCGCGCGCTGCTGAGCGACGGTGCATCCGCCGACGACCTGTATCGCGAGGCGATCGAACGTCTCGGCCGGACGCGGGTGCGTCCGGAGCTCGCCCGCGCGCATCTCCTCTACGGCGAGTGGCTGCGCCGCGAGGGCCGGCGCGTCGACGCGCGCGAGCAGCTGCGCACGGCGCACGACCTGCTCGTCGCGATCGGAATGGACGCATTCGCGGAGCGCGCACGGCGCGAGTTGATGGCCACCGGCGAGAAGGTGCGCAAGCGCCTCTCCGACACGCGCGACCGCCTCACCCCGCAGGAGGCGCTGGTCGCCCGGCTCGCGCGCGACGGGCTCTCGAATCCGGAGATCGGCGCGACGCTCTACCTCAGCCCGCGAACGGTCGAGTGGCATCTGCGCAAGGTGTTCGCGAAGCTCGGCATCGCCTCGCGCAGCGGTCTCCGCACCGCGCTGCCGGAGCGCGAGCGAGAACGCTCGCCCGCCGCGCACGGCTAGGCTCGGATCGATGGCAACTCCGGCGAGCCCCACACTGTCCGCGTCTCAGCTGGCGAGGCTCGGCGCGCTCGGCGAGGAGCGCACGGCGGGCGTCGGCGACGTGTTGTACCGCGTCGGCGATCGCGCGTATCCGTTCATCGCGATCCTCGACGGCGAGGTCGCGATCGTCAGCGCGGCGGGCCACGAGATCATCCGGCACGGCGCATCCGGCTTCCTCGGCGAGATGAACCTGCTGACGGGGCAGACCGTGTTCGTGACGGCGGTCGTGACGAAGCCGCTGCACTACATCGCGGTCGAGCGCGACACGCTGCGCGAGCTGCTGTTCGAGGACGGGCCGCTCAGCGACCTCGTCCTCGCGACGCTCATCGAGCGGCGGGAGGCGCTGCAGCAGGTCGACGGGATCGGCCTCGAGATCGTCGGCCCGCGCTCGTCCGAGGCGACGATGCGCATGCTCGACTTCGCGCGCAGCAACCGACTCCCGTACACGTGGGACGACGCGATGCCGCCGGGCGCGGGCGAGCTGCCGCTCGTACGGCTGCCGGGCGGCGACGAGCTCCGCGGTCCGACGAGCGGACAGGTCTCGCGCGCGCTCGGGATCGGCCGCGAGCTCGCGCCGCGGGAGGAGGTCGACCTCGTGGTCGTCGGCGGCGGGCCGGCCGGGCTCGGCGCGGCCGTATACGGCGCCTCCGAAGGTCTCGACACGCTCGTCGTCGAGGGCTCGGCACTCGGCGGTCAGGCCGGCTCGTCGAGGCGGATCGAGAACTACCTCGGGTTCCCGGCCGGCATCACGGGCACGGAGCTGACGAGCCGCGCCGTCACCCAGGCGCGCAAGTTCAACGCGCGCACCGCGACGCCCTACCGCGCCCTCTCGCTCGAGCCCGGCAACGGGCGTCACATCGTCCGGCTCGAGGAGGGTCACGAGATCGCGGCGCGCGCAGTCATCCTCGCAACCGGCGCGCAGTACCGGCGCCTGCCCGTCGAAGGGCTGTCCGAGTTCGAGGGGTTGAGCGTCTTCTACGCGGCCGGCCCGCCCGAGGCGCGGCTGTGCGGCGCCGCGCGCGTCGCGGTCGTGGGCGGCGGCAACTCCGCCGGCCAGGCGGCGGTCTGGCTCTCGCGCGGAGGCGCGCTCGTGACGCTGCTCCACCGCCGCGCCGACCTGCGCGAGACCATGTCCGACTACCTCGTGCGCGAGCTCGAGCGCGCCGGCGTCGCCGTCCGCGACCGCGCCGAGATCGCCGCCCTCCACGGCGACGGCGGCCGGCTCGAAGCGGTCACGTTGACGAACGGCGAGCGGCTGCCGTTCTCGGTCCTCTTCCTCTTCCTCGGCGCGCTGCCGTGCACCGACTGGCTCGACGACGCGGTCGAGCGCGACGAGAACGGGTTCGTGCTCACCGGCTCTGCCGCGGACACGGAGAACCTGCTCGAGACGAGCCACCCGGGGATCTTCGCGGCAGGCGACGTCCGCTCGGGCTCGACGAAACGCTGCGCGACGGCGGTCGGCGAGGGCGCGATGGCAGTGCAGTTCGTGCACCGCCGGCTCGCCGTCAGCCGCGTCTGACCCTCACCCGCCCGCCCCCGGAGACCCGGGGGTACTCCAGTGCATCTCACGGGTGCGACCCGGAGGCGTGAGGACGAGTCTTGGTGGCGTCCGCTGGACCCACACGAGCTGGCGCTGAGCGCATCGTCCATGGAGGTGAACATCACCGTCGCACGAGCAGACACCAGGCGCCACGGCGCGGTCACCGTCTTCCCGCGGGAGCTCTATCAGGCGCCGCGGAGCTGGACGGAGCAGGCATACCCGAACCTCGTCTACTTCAACGAGGTCGAACGAGGCAACCACTTCGCGGCCTGGCAGGAGCCGCAGCTCTTCAGCGAGGAACTGCGGGCCGCGTTCAGATCACTCCGCAATGGAGGGAGGCCGTCATGAGCAGTACCGTCGAGACCGCCGTCGACATCCACCCGTTCCACGTCCAGATTCCAGAGGAGCAGCTCGCCGACCTGCGACGGCGCATCGAGGCGACGCGCTGGCCGAGCAAGGAACTCGTCGCAGATCGGTCGCAGGGCGTCCAGCTCGCCACGCTGCAGGAGCTCGCGCGCTTCTGGGTGACCGAGTACGACTGGCGCGAGACCGAGGCGAAGCTCAACGCGCTCCCGCAGTTCACGACGGAGATCGACGGCGTCGAGATCCACTTCATCCACGTGAAGTCCGGTCACGAGAACGCGATGCCGCTGATCATGACGCACGGCTGGCCCGGCTCGATCATCGAGCTGCTCGGGACGGTCGGCCCGCTGACCGACCCGACCGCCCACGGCGGGGACGCCGAGGACGCGTTCGACCTCGTGCTGCCGTCCGTGCCCGGCTACGGCTTCTCGGCCGAGCCGACCGAGCTCGGCTGGGACGCGGCTCGCACGGCGCGCGCGTGGGCAGAGCTGATGCACCGGCTCGGGTACACCCGGTACGTCGCCCAGGGCGGCGACGTGGGCGCGCAGATCACGGACGCGATGGGTCGTCAGGCGCCCGAGGGACTCGTCGGCATCCACATGAACCTTCTCGTGACGACGCTGGGCGGGCCGCCGCCGCCGAGCAACACGGAGGAGGAACGCGCGGCGCTCGACGCGATCAACACCTTCAGGACGACCGGCTTCGGCTACTTCCTCGAGCAGGCCACTCGGCCTCAGACGATCGGCTACGCCCTGCTGGACTCCCCCGTCGCCCTGGCCGCCTGGATGCTCGACCACGACACGGACAGCTACTACAAGATCGCCCACGCCTTCGTCGACGGCGAGCCCGCGGGTCAGCTCACCCGCGACCGGATCGTCGACAACATCACGCTCTACTGGCTGACGGGGACGGGCGCCTCGGCGGCCCGGGCGTACTGGGAGAGCGGGCGTGCGGCAGCGCTTGCCGCCGGCCAGGCTCCTCCGCCCGTCTCGGTGCCGGTCGGCTTCAGCACGTTCCCCGACGAGATCTTCGCGGCCCCGCGCAGCTGGGTCGAGCAGTCGTACGCCAACGTCACCTACTTCAACAAGGCCGACCGCGGCGGGCACTTCGCCGCCTGGGAGGAGCCGGACGTGTTCGTCGACGAGGTGCGGGCCGCGTTCCGCGCGCTCCGGTAGCCGTCATGTTCACGCGAACGAAGACGCACATTCCGTCGCTGGACGGAGCGACCGGGTGGCTCAACTCCGAGCCGCTCGGTCCCGCCGAGCTGCGCGGGAGCGTCGTCCTCGCGAACTTCTGGACGCTCACGTGCATCAACTGGCTGCGCCAGGAGCCGTACGTCCGTGCGTGGTCGCGTGCGTACCGCGACGACGGGCTCGTCGTGATCGGCGTCCACACGCCCGAGTTCTCGTTCGAGCACGACCTCGACCTCGTGCGCCGCGCGACGCAGGAGATGGACATCGACTACCCCGTCGCGCAGGACAACGACTACGCGGTGTGGAGCGCCTTCGACAACCACTACTGGCCGGCGCTCTACTTCGTCGACCGCGAGGGTGTGATCCGCGACGAGCACTTCGGCGAAGGCCGCTACGAGCAGTCGGAGCGCGTCATCCAGCAGCTGCTCGGCATCGAGCGCGAGCTCGTCGACGTCGCAGGCGTCGGCGTCGAGGCGGAGGCCGACTGGGACAGCCTGCGGACGCCCGAGACGTATCTCGGCTACGCACGCGCCGAGCACTTCGCCTCGCCTGTGCGGGCCGCGCTCGACGAGCGTCAGGCGTACGAGCTCCCCGATCGGCTCGGCCTGAACACGTGGGCACTCGCCGGCGAGTGGACGATCGAGCGCGAGCGTGTCGTGCTCGCGGGTGCACAGGGAACGATCGCCTACCGCTTCCAGGCGCGCGACGCGCACCTCGTGCTCCGCGCCGGCGCGGACGCGGACATCCCGTTCCGCGTGCTCCTCGACGGCGAGGCGCCCGGCCGCTCGCACGGAATCGACGTCGACGAGGACGGCGACGGCGTGCTCCGCGAGGGCCGCCTCTACCAGCTCGTCCGCACGCCGGAGGCGGTCCGCGAGCAGACGCTCGAGATCACGTTCGTCGAGCCCGGTGCCGAGGCCTACGTCTTCACGTTCGGGTAGCCGAGATGGAGCCGCCGCAGAACACGCAGCCACCGCCTGCATCGCGCCGGCCGCGCTTCGGCATGTGGTGGATCGTGTTCCTCGCCGGCCTGCTCGCGCTCAACTACTGGGCCGGGTCGCGAGCGATGCAGGAGCCGTCACGCGTGCGGGTCCCGTACTCGCCGTTCTTCCTGGAGCAGGTGCGTGCGGGCAACGTCGCCGACATCACGTCGAAAGGCACGGCGATCCAGGGGACGTTCAAGCGACAGAAGAGCTACGACGACTCGAACCCGACGACGCGGTTCAAGACCGAGATCCCCGAGTTCGCGGACCGGCAGGCGCTGTCGCGGCTCCTCGAGGAGCAGAACGTCGTCCAGAACGCGCAGCCGCTCGAGACCGGCGCGTCGCTCTGGGCCAACCTGTTGCTCGGCTTCGGCCCGACGCTCCTCTTCGTCGGCCTGCTCTTCTGGCTCACGCGCCGCGCGGGCGGCGTGCAGAACGCGCTCGGGCAGTTCGGCCGGTCGGCTGCGCGTCGGTACCAGCCGTCCGGCGATCGCGTCACGTTCGCCGACGCGGCCGGAATCGACGAGGCCAAGGCCGAGCTCAGCGAGGTCGTCGACTTCCTGCGCGAACCGGAGAAGTACCTCCGGCTCGGCGGCCGCATCCCGCACGGCGTGCTGCTCTCCGGACCTCCCGGCACCGGCAAGACGCTGCTCGCACGAGCGGTCGCCGGCGAAGCGAACGTGCCGTTCTTCTCGCTGGCCGCGTCGGAGTTCGTCGAGGCGATCGTCGGCGTCGGCGCCGCCCGCGTCCGTGACCTCTTCAAGCAGGCGAAGGCCGAGGCGCCGTCGATCATCTTCATCGACGAGCTCGACGCCGTCGGCCGCTCGCGCACGTCCGGGCTCGGCGGCTTCAGCGGCGGCAACGACGAACGCGAGCAGACGCTCAACCAGATCCTGACCGAGATGGACGGGTTCGACTCGTCGACGAAGGTGATCGTGCTCGCCGCGACGAACCGGCCCGACGTGCTCGACCAGGCGCTGCTGCGGCCGGGCAGGTTCGACCGCCGGGTCACCGTGCAGCCGCCGGACCGGAACGGCCGCCGCCAGATCCTCGACGTGCACACGCGCGGCGTGCCGCTCGCAGACGACACCGACCTCGACGCGATCGCGTCCTCGACGCCCGGCATGGTCGGCGCCGATCTCGCGAACCTCGTCAACGAGGCGACGCTGCTCGCGGCGCGACGGAACCACGAACGGGTCGAGCACGCGGACTTCACCGACGCGCTAGAGAAGATCGTGCTCGGCACGGAGCGCAAGGTGCTGATGACGTCGGCCGACCGTCGCCGCACCGCGTACCACGAAGGCGGTCACGCACTCGTCGGGATGCTCACGGAGGGAGCCGATCCGGTGCGGAAGATCTCGATCATCCCGCGCGGCCAGTCGCTCGGCGTCACGTTCTCGGCGCCGGACGCCGACCGCTTCAACTACTCGGACGCGGAGCTGAGCGCGCGCATCGAGGTGGCGCTCGGAGGGCGCGCGGCGGAGGAGATCGTGTTCGGCGACCTCACCACGGGCGCGGAGTCGGACATCCAGCAGCTGACGCAGATCGCACGCCAGATGGTCGGCCGCTGGGGTATGAACGACGCGATCGGCGCGGTCTCCGTGCTCCCGCAGGACGGGCCGGCGCGACCGAACGAGGTGTCGGACGAGACGCACCGCCTCGTCGACGAGGAGGTGCGCAAGCTCGTCGCCGCGGCACACGCCGACGTCACCCGCCTGCTGACCGAGCACCGCGAGCAGCTCGACCGGCTCGCCGAGGCGCTGCTCGAGCACGAGACGCTGGACCAGCACGACGCCTACGCCGCCGCCGGGATCACGCCGCCGCGGGCCGAAGCGACCGGTGACCTGGCGCTCGCCGCACGGTCGCTCTCCGAGCACTCGTGACGAGCGAGAGACTCGCCGCTACTCGACAGCGCTTCCACTCGGCG
>JBKPLI010000084.1:0-18728 GCA_046731555.1 Actinomycetota bacterium
TCGCTGCCGGTCTTCGTGGTGACCGGCCCTTCGGGCGCCGGGAAGGGAACGCTGATCCAGCGCGTCCTGCCGCAGTTCGACGAGCTCGCCGCGACCGTCTCCGCGACGACGCGCGCGCGCCGGCCGAGCGAGGAGGACGGCATGCACTACTGGTTCCTCAGCCGCGAGGAGTTCGACCGCCGCATCGAGGCGGGCGAGTTCCTCGAGTGGGTCGACTACGTCGGCAACAAGTACGGCACGCTCCGGTCGGAGATCGACCGGTTGCGCACAAAAGGGAAAGCGCCCCTACTCGAGCTCGAGACCGAGGGCGCGCTGCGCGTGAAGCGCCGGGTCGAGAACGCGGTCACGATCTTCGTCACTGCGCCGGTCCAGGAGCTGGAGCGGCGGCTCCGCGAGCGCGCGACGGAGAGCACGGGCGAGATCGGCGACCGGATCGCGATGGCGAGGCGCCAACTGGGGGAGGCCGAGGAGTTCGACCACGTGGTCGAGAACGACGATCTCGACCGCGCCACGGACGAGCTCGCGAGCATCGTCGCGCGGAAGCTGGACGGCGCCGCTACCATGTCGCGCCCATGATCCATCCCCGCATCGACGAGCTCATGGACCAGGTCGACTCGCGGTACGCGCTGGTCATCGTCGCCGCCAAGCGCGCGCGGCAGATCAACAACTACCACCACCAGCTCGGCGAGGGCACGTTCGACGAGTTCCCGCCGCCGCTCGTGGAATCCCGGTCCAAGAACTACCTCACCATGGCCCTCGAAGAGATCGCCGAGGGCAAGATCACGTACGACTACAAGCGCTGACGCGTCAGCGCGGCTTCGTCCACACGACGTAGCCCTCGTCCTCACGTGACGGTGCACCGGTCGCTTCGAGCGCTGCGACGCACGCTGCCTTGCGCCAGCCGAGCGCGCCGCGCAGGTCCTCGGCCGTGAGGTCGCCGGACGCGTCGAGCACACGGCGCGCGATCGTCCCGCGCGCGTCCTCGACCGCCGGCAGCTCGCTGACTCGATCGGCGTAGCGGCGCGCGACGAGGTCGACCACGATCGCCGGCCAGCCGTCCGTCTCCTCGAGGCCGGCGTTCGTGACGACGAGCTGCTTCTGCAGCCGCTCGAGCGCCGCGCGGACACGTTTGCGGTCGTGGTGGGCGAGCAGGTCGGGGAGCTCGCGCGTCGAGAGCGGGCCGTGCGCCTCGAGCACCGCGACGACCTCGCCCTCGAGTCCGTCGAGAGCGCCGCTCGGCGCGAGCGCGACGAGCGCAGGGAGGAGGTCGAGCGACACGAGCGAAGCCCGGCCACGGAGGTGCTTGCCCGCGGCGCAGAGGCCGCGCGCAGGCAGCTCGTCCTTCGTCGTCCACACGTACTCCATCGTCGGCGTCCACTCGATGAACTTCCCGTTCTCGTCGCGCTTCGCGAACTCGTCCTCGCCGCCGGCCGCCTGCCACAGCGACGGCAGGACGACATCGTCCTTCGGGAAGACGAGCGCGAGCCCGACGCGATCGACCCACGCCGCCGCCTGTTTCACCGTGCGAAGGGGCACAATTCGAGTATGAGCGAGATCCTGCTCGGCGTGACCGGCGGCATCGCCGCGTACAAGGCCTGCGAGCTGACGCGGCTGCTCGTGAAGGCGGGGCACGACGTCGTGCCGCTCGTGACGCCGGGCGCGCAGCGGTTCGTCGCCGAGGAGACGTTCCTCGCGCTCGCGCGGCGGCCGCCGGAGGAGGACGTCTACCCGCACCTCACGCGCGCCGACCTGCTCGTCGTCGCGCCGTGCACCGCGAACACGCTCGCGAAGCTCGCGTACGGGCTCGCGGACAACGTCCTCACCGAGGCCGCGCTCGCGCACCGAGGGCCGGTGCTCCTCGCGCCAGCGATGAACCCGCGCATGTGGGCGAACGCGGCGACGCGCGCGAACGTCGAGACGCTCGTCGCGCGCGGCGTCGAGCTCGTCGGGCCCGACGAGGGCGAGATGGCGGAGGGCGAGTGGGGCGTCGGCCGGATGGCCGAGCCGGACGAGATCGCGTCGCGCGTCGAGCAGCTGCTGGCGCCGCCGTCGCTCGCCGGCCGCCGGGTACTCGTCACCGCCGGCGGCACGCGCGAGCCCGTCGACGCAGTGCGCTTCGTCGGCAACCGGTCGTCAGGCCGCATGGGCGTGGCCGTTGCGGAGGAAGCGCGGCGGCGCGGCGCCGACGTCGTGCTGCTCGCGGCGAACCTCGCCGTGCCCGCGCCGGCGGGGGTCGAGGTGATCCCGACGCCGACGGCCGACACGATGCTCGCGGCCGCGCTCGCGCTCGAGGACGTCGACATGCTCGTGATGGCGGCCGCGGTCGCCGACTACCGGCCCGCCGAGGCGCTCGCCGCCAAGCGCGCGAAGGACGACGAGACGTGGACGATCGAGCTCGAGCCGACGGCCGACATCGCGCGCACGCTCGGCGAGCGCAAGCGCGACGGCCAGGTGCTCGTCGCGTTCGGCGCCGAGCACGGCGAGGAGGGCCTCGAGCGCAAGCGCGCGATGCTGGACACGAAGAACGCGGACGTCGTCGTCTACAACGACGTCTCGCGCACAGACATCGGCTTCGACACGGCCGAGAACGAGGTCGTGCTCGTCGCGCGCGACGGCGAGCGGCACGTCCCGAAGGCGTCGAAGCACGCGATCGCCGCGGCGATCCTCGACGAGGCCGAAAGATTCCTCTAGAAGCGGTGGTGATGGCGGCGGGCGAGGGAACGCGCCTCCGCCCGCTGACCGAGCGCTGGCCGAAGCCGGTCCTGCCGATCGACGGTCGGCCCGTCGTGGTCACGCTGATCCACGAGCTCGCAGCCGCGGGGATCGAGGGCTTCGCCGTCGTCGTCGGCCACCTCGCGAAGCAGGTCGAGGCGCTCGTCGCGCCGCTGCCGTACCCGATCCGGTTCGCGCTCCAGCCCGAGCGGCTCGGCTCGGCCGACGCCGTCGCCCGCGCCGAGGCCACGCCGCCGTTCCTTGCGGTCGCGGCCGACACCGCGTTCGCACCGGGCGACCTCGCGCGCTTCGTCGCGCAGGCGCGGACGACGGAGGGCGCCGTCGCGGTCCGGCGGCAGCCCGGCCGCCCGGACCACACGCGCATCCACGTCGAGGACGGCCGCGTCGTCCGCATGAAGGCCGCCGACCCGCCCGGCGGCTGGACGGCGGCGCCGGTCATGTGGCTCGGGCCGCGCGTCGCCGCGTACCTCGACCCGCTGCCGGGGAAGCCGCCGTACGAGCTCGCCGACGTGTTCCAGCTCGCGATCGACGCCGGCGTCCCCGTGTCTGCTATCCAGATCGGACGCACCCGCGACATCACGTCGCCCGTTGACCTGATGGTCGAGAACTTCCCGTACCTGGCATGAGCGAGCACGAGGCCTACGACGCGTTTCAGGAGGGCCGTCGGCGCCTGAAGAAGGGCATGGCCGCGCAGGCGACGGTCGTCCTCGAGCGCGCGAAGAGGCTTGAGCCCGAGAAGGCGTCGATCCGCGAGGCCCTCGGCATCGCGTACTTCCGCCTGCGCAGGTGGGAGGAGGCCGAGGCCGAGTTTCGCGCGCTGCTCGAGCTCTCGCCCGCCGACGACTACGGCCACTACGCGCTCGGGCGCGCGCTCGAGAAGCAGGGTCGCGACGCGGAGGCGAACGGGCACTACAAGCTCGCGAGCTCGATGAAGCCGGCCGAGGCGCAGTACTCCGAGCGCATTCGCGACCTCGATTAACGCGTTCATAACGGGCCATCCCCCGATCGGGGGAACCACACGGAGCCCTGACGGCGTCACGATTCGTGCGTGGGCTCTGCGGCACCGGATCCCGGGTCGCGGCGTACGCGCGTCGCGGCCCTTGCGCTAGCCGCCGCCGCTTCGGCGGTGGTCGTCGCGTGTGCGTTTGCCGGCGGCTGGCACGTGTCGAACCTCGGCATCGTCCTGTTCCTCGCGGTCGCCGCCTCGGTCGCCGCGATGCAAGGAATCGAGTTCGCGCCCGACCTCCACTACGACCCGGCCGACCCCATCGTCGTGCTCGCGGGCGTGGTCGGCGGACCCGTGGGCGGGGCGCTCGTCGGGTTCTCGACCGCGATCACGACGATGCACGGCTGGCGCTCACGCCTCGGTTACGCCTCGACGCGCGCGATGCAGGGCGCCGTCGCGGGTGCGGCCGTGCACGCGCTCGGCCTGGGGTACGCCACGACCCCGCACGCGCTCGCGTCGGCGATCGTCGCGTCGGCGGGCGGCGCGCTCGTCGTGTTCGCCGTCACGGCCGCGCTGTCGGCCGCCGGGCTGATCGCGTTGACGCGCCGCGTCGTGCTCATGAACGTCTTCGACCCGACCGTCGGCGCGCCGCTCGTCGGAGGGCTCGCCGTGAGTTTCGCAGCGGCCGGCGGCGGAGCGCTGCTGCTCCTGCTCGTGCCGTCGCTGCTCGCGGCGACCGCGCTGCGCCTCGTGCGCGAGCGCTGGGCCGCGCGGCACGCCGAGTCCGAGGCACGCGCGCGCCGCGACGCACTCACCGGCGCGTACAACCGGTTCTGGTTCGACGAGGCGATCTCGCGCGAGCTCGTGGGCGGCGGCAACGCCGGACTCGTGCTGCTCGACCTCGACCACTTCAAGCTCGTGAACGACGAGCACGGCCACGCGACGGGCGACGCAGTGCTCGTCGAGGTCGTGCGCCGCCTCACCGCGCGCGTGCGAGCCGGCGACGGCGTCGTGCGCTGGGGCGGCGAGGAGTTCGCCGTGCTCCTCCGCGACATGGCCGACGACACCGACCTGCAGGCGCGCGCCGACGACCTTCGCCGCACGGTCGGGGCCGCGCCGTTCGTCATCGACGGCGCCGTCATCACGGTCACCGCATCCGCGGGCGCCGCGACCGTCGAGGGCGACGCGGACTCGCTCGTGCGGGCCGCCGACGCGGCGCTCTACGACGCGAAGCGCGCCGGCCGCGACCGCGCTGTGCTCGTCTGACGTAACGTCGCCGCCGTGAAGGCGGTGGTGCAGCGCGTCTCGCGCGCGTCGGTGACGCCCGGCGGCTCGATCGGCGCCGGCGCGTGCGTGCTTCTCGGGGTCGCGTCGACCGACGACGACGCGGCGGCGGACCGCCTCGCGGACAAGGTCGCGCGGCTCCGGATCTTCGAGGACGAGGCGGGCAGGTTCGACCGTTCGCTGCTCGACACGGGCGGCGCCGCGCTCGTCGTCTCGCAGTTCACGCTCATCGCCGACACGCGCAAGGGGAACCGCCCGTCGTTCGCCGAGGCCGCCCGGCCGGAGCACGCAGAGCCGCTGTACGAACGCTTCGCGCAGGCGCTCCGCAGGCTCGGCGTGGAGGTCGCGACCGGCGTCTTCGGCGCCCGCATGGCGGTCGAGCTCGTCAACGACGGGCCGGTCACCATCGTACTCGAGACCTAGCGCGAACCCCCGAAAAATGGCGCACTTTGCTACCCTCCAGCCACCACATTTCGGAGGTTTCGAGGTGGGCGCGCGGCGCCCATTTTTTGTGATGGCGACGGGTCAACACGACAGAGAGAAGCAGCTCTACCGGGAGGTCTCGCAGACCGTCGAGTCCGCGATCCCGGGTGTCGACGTGCTCGCGCTCGAGCTCACGGGCAAGGAGCGCTTCCGCGTCTACGTCGACCATCCGCAGGGGGTCGACCACGAGCTCTGCGAGCGCGTGACGCACCTCCTGCGGGGCTACCTCGACCGCTACGGCGTCGAGGTGTCGTCGCCCGGCTTCGACCGGCCGCTCCGCACGCGCGAGCACTTCGAGCGCGCGCTCGGGCGCCGGGTGAGGCTGAAGACCGCGGGCCTGAGGGCGCGCGGCGAGGTCGTGTCCGCGGGCGAGCGCTCGCTGCAGCTGTCGAACGTGACGGGTGAGCCCGTCGAGATCCCGTACGACGAGATCGTGCGGGCGAACCTGATCGACGAAGGGTAGGGGGAGATGAGCCAGGAGATCGTTGAAGCCGTTCGCGAGATCGAGCGTGAGAAGGGAATCGAGCAGGGCACGCTCGTCACGGCGCTGGAGGATGCGCTCCTCGCGGCGTACAAGAAGACGCCCGGCGCCTCGCGGCACGCGACGGTCGAGCTCGACGAGAACGGGGACTTCCGCGTGTACTCGATCGAGTTGCCCGCCGACCTCGAGGAGCGCCTCCTCGACGAGGCGCGCGAGCGCGCGTTCGAGGAACTCGAGCGCATCGAGGAGGAGACGGGCGAGAAGAACCACACGCTCCTCTCCGACGACGACCTCGAGATCGACATGACCGAGGTGCCCGAGGAGCAGATCAAGCGCGAGGACGTCACCCCCGACAACTTCGGCCGCATCGCCGCACAGACGGCGAAGCAGGTGATCCTCCAGCGGATCCGCGAGGCCGAGCGCGAGATGATGTACGACGAGTACATCGACCGCGTCGGCGAGGTCGTCACCGGGATCGTGCAGCAGGCGGGCGACCGCAACAACGTGCTCGTGGACCTCGGCAAGGTCGAGTCGCTGCTGCCGCGCTCCGAGCAGGTCGACGGCGAGCGCTACGAGCAGGGCTCGCGCATCAAGGCGGTCATCACCGAGGTGCGCACCGGCACGAAGGGCCCGCAGGTGATCCTGTCGCGGCGCGACCCCGAGCTGATCAAGACGCTGTTCGAGCTCGAGGTGCCCGAGATCGCCGACGGGCTCGTCGAGATCCGCGGCGTCGCCCGCGAGCCGGGCTACCGCTCGAAGATCGCCGTCGAGTCGCACGCCCAGGGCGTCGACCCGGTCGGCGCGTGCGTCGGGCCGCGCGGCTCGCGTGTGCGCATGGTCGTGTCCGAGCTCCGCGGCGAGAAGATCGACATCATCCCGTGGAACCCCGAGCCGGCGCGCTTCGTCGCGAAGGCGCTGTCGCCGGCGCGCGTCCGCGAGGTGTATCTCGACGACGACGCGCGCGAGGCCACGGTCGTCGTGCCCGACGACCAGCTCGCGCTCGCGATCGGCAAGGAGGGCATGAACGCCCGCCTCGCGCACCGGCTGACCGGCTGGAAGATCGACATCGTCTCCGACACCGAGTTCGCGCAGCAGGAGGCCGCCGCGGCCTTCGGCGGCGCCGAGGGCGAAGAGGGCGAGGACTTCTCTGGCCGCTGCAGCGCGATCCTCACGAACGGCAAGCGCTGCCCGAACGCCGCGCTGCCCGGATCGAAGTACTGCGGCGTGCCCGCGCACCAGGCGCTCGCGTCATCGGCGCCGGACGACGAGGTCAACCCGATCGTGTCCGAGCCAGAGCCCGAGCTCGAGGCGCTCGCCGACGAGCTGGCGCCCGAGCCGGTCACCGAGGACGCGGCCGAGTTCGGCGACACCGAGCCGGAGGTCACGCCGGCGGGTCCGGGCGACGCGCCCGTGGCCGGCGAGGACGAGACGCCGCACACCGGCGCGCCGCACACGTGGGTCGAGGACGACCCGACGGGCGGCATCCCGGTCGAGACCGCTGCAACCACCGACGGCGAGACGGAGGACGCGAACGCGTAGAGCAGACCCGACGAGGACCTGCGCCGGCTGCGGCCGCAAGGCTTCCCAGCACGAGCTCCAGCGCTTCCACGCCGAGAAGGGCGAGCTGAGGGCCGGGCCGGGGGCTGGGCGCGGTGTGTACACCTGTCGACGGCTCGCGTGCTTCGAGCGCGCGGCGTCGCGGCGGGCGTTCAACCGGACCCTGCGGCAGACCGTCCGCGTCGACCCGGACCTCGCACGGCTCTACACTTGACGACCGATGCCACCTAGACCGAACAGACCGATCAGGCCGCGCGGCGGCGGAGGCCCGGGCAACCGGAAGCGCCGCGTCGTCATCGACCAGGGCGGCGGCCGCCCCGGCCAGGGGCAGCGCCAGCGCCCGGGCGATCGTCCCGCGGACCGCGCGCCGAAGCAGCCGCGCGAGGTCCAGGCGCCGACCGGTCCCGTCACCGTCGAGTCCGGCGCGACGCTGCGCGACTTCTCGCAGGCGCTCGGCGTCGCGATGCCGCAGATCATCAAGCTGCTGATGGGCCTCGGGACGATGAAGACCGCGACCCAGACGCTCACCGACGACGAGGTCGAGCTGATCGCGGCCGAGCTCGGCCGTGAGGTGACGATCAAGCACGCGGGCGAGGACGACGCGGAGCCCGAGACGTTCGAGGATCCCGAGGACGCGCTGCAGGAGCGCCCGCCGGTGGTCACGATCATGGGCCACGTCGACCACGGCAAGACGACCCTGCTCGACGCGATCCGCAAGACGGCCGTCGTCGAGACGGAGGCCGGCGGCATCACGCAGCACATCGGCGCGTACCAGACCGAGGTCGACGGCCGGCGCATCACGTTCCTCGACACGCCGGGCCACGAGGCGTTCACCGCCATGCGCGCCCGCGGCGCGAAGGTGACGGACATCGCCGTGCTCGTCGTCGCGGCCGACGACGGCGTCATGCCGCAGACGCGCGAGTCGATCTCGCACGCACGCGCGGCCGAGGTGCCGATCGTCGTCGCCGTCAACAAGATCGATCTGCCTGCGTCCAACCCCGACCGCGTCCTCGGCGAGCTCGCGCAGGAGGACGTGCAGGCGGAGGAGTGGGGCGGCACGGTGCAGGTCGCGCGCGTCTCCGCGAAGCAGGCGGAGAACCTCGACGAGCTGCTGGAGAAGATCCTGCTCGTCGCCGACGCCGAGCTCGACCTGCGCGCGAACCCGACGGCCGAGGCGTCCGGCCCCATCATCGAGTCCCGTCTCGACGTCGGGCGCGGGCCGGTCGCGACGATGCTCGTCCAGCGCGGCACGCTCAAGGTGGGCGACGCGATCGTCGCCGGCGACGCGTGGGGCCGCGTGCGCGCGCTCTACGACTACCGCGGCGAGCGCATCCAGGAGGCCAAGCCGGGCGATCCGGTCGAGATCCTCGGCTTCGACAAGCCGCCGCCCGCCGGCGAGCTCTCGCGCGTCGTCGACAGCGAGCGCCGCGCGCGCGACCTCGCGCACCAGCGTGGCGAGCGGCTGCGCCGCGAGGCGCTCGCGAAGCAGGCGAGCCGCGGCGTGTCGCTCGAGACGCTCTTCCAGCAGATGCAGACCGGGGCCGTCCAGGACTTGAACCTCGTCATCAAGGGCGACGTCCAGGGCTCCGTCGAGGCGATCGAGGGCGAGCTGTCGAAGATCCAGCACCCGGAGGTGCGCGTCAACGTCATCCACACCGGCGTCGGCGGCATCACCGAGAACGACGTCAATCTCGCCGCCGCGTCGAACGCGATGGTCGTCGGCTTCAACGTCCGGCCGTCGGCCGAGGCGCGTGCCCTTGCCGAGCGGCAGGGCATCGAGATCCGCCAGTACCGCGTCATCTACCAGCTCACGGAGGAGATCGAGCAGGCGCTCGTCGGCATGCTGTCGCCGGTCGAGACCGAGGCGATCCTCGGCGAGGCGGAGGTGCGCGCGCTGTTCCGCGTCTCGCGCCTCGGCACGATCGCGGGCTGCATGGTCACGAGCGGCGTCGTGCGCCGCAACGCCAACGTCCGCATCTTCCGCGAGGGCGCACGCATCCACGAGACGACGGTCGCGCAGCTGCGCCGCTTCAAGGACGACGTGCGCGAGGTCTCCGAGGGCTTCGAGTGCGGCATCCTGCTCGAAGGCTTCAACGACCTGCGCGAAGGCGACATCTTCGAGGTGTACGAGACGCGCGAGGTCGAGCGGACGTCGCTCGACGAGCCCTCGGCCGGCGGCGGGTCGGCGCCTTCCGCCGAGTCGTAGCGCGCGCCGCGTGGCGGCCGGCTACGTCGCGATCCTCGCAGTCGAGCTGCACTTCCCCGAGGCGGGGTCGCTGAAGGGCAAGCGCAAGCACGTCAAGTCGGCGAAGGCCCAGCTGCAGAACCGGTTCGGCGCGTCGGTGGCCGAGGTCGACCACCACGACCTGTGGCAGCGGTGCGCGCTCACGGTCGCCTGCGTCGCGCGGACGGCACACGAGGCCGAGGAGCTGGCGGCGGCGGCCGAGCGCTGGCTCTCGGGGCAGGAGTGGGAGCTGACCCGCTCCGAGCTGACGCTCGTCTCGCCCGACGACTGACTACCCTGACGCGGTGTCCGCGCGCATGCGCCGAGTCAACGAGTCGGTCCGCGCCGTGATCGCGGACGCCGTCGGCGACCTCAAGGACCCGCGGATCGGCCTCGTCACGGTGACCGGCGTGCGCGTGACGCGCGACCTCCGGGAGGCGACCGTGTACGTCTCGGTGTTCGGCAACCAGAAGAAGCGCCGCGCGTCGATCGTCGGCCTCGAGTCGGCGCACGGGGTGCTGCAGAGCCGTCTCGCGCGCGAGCTGAGACTGAAGCGGACCCCGCAGCTGTCGTTCGAATACGATGAATCGATCGAGCGCGGCGTGCACATGACGAAGCTGATCGACGAGCTCGCGAGCGACCTCCCTCCCGAAGATGAGCCAGGCGACGACGACCCGCAGTGATCTCCAGGCGGTCGCGGACGCGATCCGCGCACACGACCGCTTCACCGTCGTCACGCACGAGAACCCGGACGGCGACGCGCTCGGGTCGATGCTCGCGACGACGCTCGCCTTGCAGTCGCTCGGCAAGGACGCCGTGATGTACCTGACCGGCGACGGGCCGCTGCCCGGCGAGTACCGCTTCCTGCCGCTCGACGCACTGCAGCGCGAGCTGCCGCCGGACGCGGAGGAGCGCGTGCTGATCGCGGTCGACTGCGCGAACGAGCGGCGCATCAGCCCGGAGCGCACGCCGCTCGAGCGCTCCGCGCTCGTCGTCGACGTCGACCACCACCACGACAACTCGCGCTTCGGCGCCGTGAACCTCGTCGTGCCCGACGCCTCGTCGACCGCGGAGATCGTGCGCGACATCCTGCGTGAGCTCGACGTCGCGCTCACGCCCGACATCGCCGAGGCGCTCTACGTCGCGCTCGTCACCGACACCGGGCGCTTCCAGTACTCGAACACGACGCCGAAGTCGCTGCGGCTCGCCGCAGAGCTCGTCGAGGCGGGCGCCGACGTGCACGGCATCTTCCGGCACGTCTACGAGACGGTGCAGTTCGCGAAGCTGAAGCTGCTTGCGCGCGCGCTCGACCGGGCACAGCTGTTCGAGGGCGGGCGCCTCGTGATCTCGCACCTGCTGCGCTCCGACTTCGGCGACGTCGGCGCGGAGGAGCCGTACTCGGAGGGGATCATCGACTTTCTGCGCTCGGTCGAGGGCTCCGAGATGGTCGCGCTCATCCGCGAGCCGCCGCGCGACGACGGACCGCCGCGCCGCGTGTCGCTGCGGTCGAGCCACGACGAGGTGGACGTGTCCGCGATCGCCCGCCGGTTCGGCGGGGGCGGGCACCGCCAGGCGTCGGGCTTCTCGAGCGCGCTCGAGATCGCGGAGATCGTCGAGGAGCTGCACCGCGCATTCCTCGACGTGACGCGCGACGAGCATCCGGGCGATGCCGCCGCGGGCGCTTAAGCCCGTCGGCGTCGTCCTCGTCGACAAGCCGGCGGGGCCGTCGTCGTTCGCGCTCGTCGCGGACCTGCGGCGCCGCACCCGCGCGCGCACCGGCCACGCGGGCACGCTCGACCCGTTCGCGACCGGGCTCATGCTGCTCCTGTCCGGCGCCGCGACGAGGCTGGCTCCGTGCTTCGTCGGGCTCGACAAGCGCTACGAGACGGACGTCGACCTCACGTCGACGACGTCGACCGGCGACCCGGAGGGCGACGTCCTCGAGCGGCACGCCGCGCCGTCGCGCGACGAGCTCGACGCGCGGCTCGACGAGCTCCGAGGCGAGGTCGAGCTGCCGATCCCGGCCGCGTCCGCCGTCAAGGTCGGCGGCGAGCGCGCCTACCGCCTCGCGCGCCGTGGCGTCGAAGTCGAGATGCCGCTGCGCCGCTCGCGCGTCGACGCCCTCGACGTGGTCGCGTACGACGTCGACTCGGTGCGGCTCGACCTGCGCGTCACCTCGGGGACGTACGTGCGGTCGATCGCGCAGGCACTCGGAGGGCACTGCACGACGCTGCGGCGAACGGCGATCGGGCCGTTCTCGATCGCGGAGGCCGACCCGGAGCGGCTCGTGCCGCCGTCGGAGGCGCTCGCGCGGCTGCCGGCGGAGGTCGTCGAGCGCGTGCCCGACGCGATCCGGTCGCGCGTGCTCGAGCTCGAGTCGGAGGCGGTGCGGTGAAGGTCGCACACGCGCCCTCGGAGCTCGACGCGAAGCCGCGCGCCGTCGCGATCGGGACGTTCGACGGCGTGCACCTCGGTCACCGCGAGGTCGTGCGCGCCGTGTGCGAGGCCGGGCCGTCGCCGACGGTCGTCACGTTCCACCCGCACCCGCGCACCGTGCTCGGGAACCAGGTCGATCTCGTCTCGACGATCGAGCGCCGACTCGAGCTGCTCGCGGACGCGGGCGTGGAGGAGACGCTCGTCGTCGAGTTCACGCCGCAGCTCGCGTCGCTCACGCCCGAGGAGTTCGCCGACGCCTACCTGCGCCCGATCGGGACGGCGGTGATCGTCGCCGGCGAGGACTTCCGGTTTGGCCGGCGGCGGGCGGGCGACGTCGGGCTGCTCGGGCGCCTCGGCTACGACGTGCGCCCGGTCGAGCTCGTGGAGGGGATCTCGTCGCGGCAGATCCGCCACCTCGTCCACGACGGCGACGTGGCCGGCGCCGCCGCGCTGCTCGGGCGACCGGTGGAGGTCGACGGGCTCGTCGTCTCGGGCGATGCGCGCGGCGGCACGCTCGGGTTCCCGACGGCGAACCTGCGCGTCGAGCCCGACCTGCTCGTGCCCGCCTTCGGCATCTACGCGGGCGCGGTCGGCGAGCATCGCGCGGCCGTCTCGATCGGCGTGAACCCGCACTACGGCGGCGACGAGCGGCGCATCGAGGCGTTCCTGCTCGACTTCGAGGGCGACCTCTACGGGACGAGGCTCGTCGTCGAGCTGTGGCGGCGCCTCCGCGACGAGCGGGCGTTCGCGGACGAACAGGAGCTGATCGACCAGATCGCGCACGACGTCGAGCAGACGCGTGGCGCGGTCCGGCCCGTGTGAAGCAACCGTGAACGGCTGACGAAGTAGCCCGCAAGTTTTCGCCGTCTTGCCTGTCTTCTCTCCGCATGTCTCGAAAGTCGCAACCGCTGCGCGAGCTCCACGCGCTCGACCGCGTTCGGTGCCTCGACTGCGGGACGATCTACGCCAAGCCGACGGGCGGCGGCACGGTGCAGGAGAACCCGGGGTGTCCGAGGTGCGGCTACCTGGGCTGGATCACCGAGACGCTCCCGGCGGCAGCGCCCGCGCGGCCCCGCTGCGCCTCGGGTCACCGGCCGCCCGGGAACGTCCGATTCCACTGACGCCGCCGAAGTAGTGGTGCCGCGCCGGCCAGCGCCGTACCGGCCGGCCCGCGCGCTCGAGCTCGCGGAGGAACGCCTCGTCGACCCCCGGCTCGGCATTCACGAGCTCGCCCGCGGGGTGGAAGCGCGGCCGCTCGATCGCGGCGTCGAGCGCTTCGCCCTCGCCGAGCACCGCCGCCAGCACCGCGACGAGCGCCGTGCGGAGGCGCGTGCCGCCGGCGGCGCCGACCGCGAGCTCGAGGCCGTCCGCGTCGAACGCGAGCGTCGGCGCCATCATGCTCGCCATGCGTCTGCCCGGCACGATGCGCTCGCGGACGAGGTCGACCTCGCCGAGCATGCTGTTCAGATGCACGTCGAGCTCCGGCAGCCAGTCGCCGGACCCGAGGCCGAGGCTCGTCGTGAGGACGCACGCGTTCCCGTCGGCGTCGACGACGCAGAGGTTCGTCGTGTGCGAGTCGGCGACCGCATCGCCCTCTAGCGCGGCGAGCAGCGCGTGCGGATCGTCGGTGGCGCGGAGGCGTGCAAGCGTCTCCGGGATACCCGACAGGCCGCCGCGTGTCGCGACCCGCCGCCGGGCGAAATCGACCCACGCAGGCTCGGTCCACTCGGCCCGGTACGAGGCGAGGTCGTCGGCGGTGATCGCGCCGTCGCGCGCGCGGACGAGCTCGAGCAGCGATTCGGCGAGCGAGCCGATGTAGACGCTCGCCGCGCCCTCCTCGGCGACGAGCTGCAGCGCGCGGACGAGGCCGGGCTGCTCGAGCCGGTCGCCCGTCGCGAGCAGCCGCCCGCCGGGCGCGTAGATCCGGCCGCCCTCGCGCATCGTCATCACCGGCTCGAGCATCGCGAGGCAGGACGCGTGAGCCTCCGGCATCGCGACGCCCATGCGTGCGAGGCGCAACGCGGGCTCGACGAGCCGCGGCCACGGGAGCCGGCCGTGCGCGCGCCACAGCGCGTCGAGCCCCGCCGGGACGCCGGGCACCGCGCACGACGAGGCGCCGATCGCGTAGTGCACGAGCTCCTCGCCGAACGGAACGCGCAGCTCCGCCATCGGTGCGCCCTGTCCCGACGGCACGGCGACGAAGCAGTCGAGCGCGCGCGTACGACCGGTCGTGGCGTCGAAGTGGATCGCGTGACCGCCGCCGAGCAAGCCGGTCATCACCGTCTCGGCGACGCACGACGCGAGGCCGGCGGCGACGGCTGCGTCGGCGGCCGTGCCGCCCTCGGCGAGGATCTCGAGCCCCGCGTCCGCCGTTGCGGGATGTCCCGCCGCGACGGCCGCGATCACGCGACGCGCTCGGCCAGTCGGCTCCCGATCCGCGCGAACCCTGCCCGCGGGAAGTCGAAGCGCGCGCCGTCCCAGTCGCCCCCGACGACGACGAACGTCTGCGGGCCGAGCGGCCGTCCGCGGACCTCGAGGCGCTCGCCGGGGTCGCCGTTCGGGAGCACCTCCTCGACGTCGACGACCAGCCCGTCCGCCTCGGCCGCGACCGTCGCGCGCAGCCCGCTGTTCGCGTACGTCCCCGCGAACGCCTCGAGCTCGTCCTGGTCCAGCGCGACCGGCTCGGGTTCGCGTCGACGCGCGCCGAGCACCGACTCGAACCACGCGTCCTCCACCTCGCGCAGCGCCTGGCTGCCGCGGCCGCTGTTCGTGAGCCCCACGAACGCCGCGCCGCGCGACGGCACGAGCAGGAGCGACGACTCGAAGCCGCCGTACGAGCCCCCATGACCCCAGACGTCCTCACCGCCGACGCGCTCACCGAAGAAGCCCAGGCCGTAGACGCCGCCGAGGGGCTTCGCGAGCGGGACGCGCAGTGCCGCGGTCGACGGCTCGCCGAGCTGCCACCGCGCGAAGCGCAGGAGGTCGTCGACCGTCGAGACGAGCCCGCCGGACGGGCGGCGAGCCCGCGGGTAGCGGCCCTCGATCGCGTCGGGGCCGGACCCGTCGAGGTCCGGCTCGTCGAACGCCGTCGCCTCGAGGCCGGCCGGCGCGAGCACCCGCGACGCGAGCGCGTCCTCGTACGTCGAGCCGACGCGTTCGGCCGCGAGCCAGCCGGCGAGCCAGTAGCCGGTGTTCGCGTACGACCAGATCTCGTCGACGCCGAGCCACCGCCGCGCGCCCGGCAGCTCGGCGACCGCGCCGCGGAGCGCATCGTCGCCGTCCCCGAACCGCGCGAGATCGCCGATCTCGCCGTCGTACCCGCTCGTGTGCGCGAGCAGGTGCCGGACGCGCACGTCGTCCGGCCAGACCCCGGTCGGCGCGTCGAGGTCGAGCGTCGCGGCCGCGAGCGTCGCCGTGAACGGCTTCGTGATCGACGCGACGCGGAAACGCGTCTCGGGCGGGCACCCGACGGCGACCGTCTCGTCGACGCGGCCGCCCGCCGTTCCGACCGCGAGCGCGGGCACCTCCCAGCGCTCGGCGGCCGCTTCGCAAACCGCTTGAAACCTCGGTTCCGGCACGAGGTTGCTACCCTACTCGCCGACCACGACCCGGCCGACGCGCGTCCCCTTCCTACGCGCGGCGAGCGGGGGCGTCGGTGTCGTCTACCAGGAGGTTCGATGGCCCTCACCAAGGAAGCGAAGCAGGAGCACGTCGGCAAGTTCGGCAAGCACGAGACTGACACGGGCTCGCCCGAGGTCCAGATCGCGATGCTGACGCAGCGCATCAACGAGCTGACCGAGCACCTGCGCTCGCACCACAAGGACCACTACTCGCGCCGTGGGCTGCTGAAGCTCGTCGGGCGCCGGCGGCGGTTCCTGAACTACTTGCAGAAGAAGGATCTGGAGGGCTACCGCGCCCTCATCAAGGAGCTCGGCCTGCGCCGCTAGCTCCGGAAAGCCCCGAAGGGTGGAAGTTGAGCGAGTCCCTTCGGCAGGGGCTGACTCAACTCCCACCCTTCACCAAAGCAGAGTGGAGGAATGGGATAGATGAGCATCGTTGAGGCCGAGCTGAAGCTCGAGCCGACCACCGTGTCCGTCGACGTCGGCGGCAAGACCATGACGTTCGAGACGGGCAAGCTCGCCAAGCAGGCAGACGGCGCGGTCGTCGTCCGCTCGGGCGAGACCATGGTCCTCGCGACCGCGCAGGGACGCACGGAGCCGCGCGAGGGCGCGGACTTCTTCCCGCTCACGGTCGACGTCGAGGAGCGGATGTACGCCGCCGGGAAGATCCCCGGCGGTTTCTTCAAGCGCGAGGGACGCCCCACGGAGCGGGCGATCCTCACCGCGCGCATGATCGACCGGCCCGTGCGGCCGCTGTGGCCGAAGGGTTACCGCAACGAGACGCAGTGCATCGCCACCGTGCTCTCGGCGGACATGGTCACCTCGCACGACATCCTCGCGATCAACGGCATCTCCGCCGCGCTCGTGATCTCGCCGATGCCGTTCCTCGGCCCGATCGGCGCCGTGCGCATGGGGATCCTCGAGGGCGAGCTCGTCGTGAACCCGACGCTGCAGGAGGCGGAGGAGTCCGAGCTCGACCTCATCGTCGTCGGCACGAAGGACGGCCTGACGATGGTCGAGGCCGGCGCGGACCAGGTGCCCGAGGCGAAGCTCCTCGAGGCGCTCGATGTCGCGCACCGCGAGATCGTCCGGATCTGCGAGGCGCAGGAGGAGCTGCGCGCGAAGGCCGGCAAGCCGAAGTGGCTCGACGGGTCGCTCACCGAGCGCCTCGAGTCGCAGTACGGCCACGAGGTCTGGCAGAGGATCCAGGAGCACGGCATCCGCGAGGGCGGTGCGATCGTCGAGGAGATCGTCGAGCGGGAGTCCGGCGTCCTGTCGATGGACTCGACCGACGAGGACGTCCAGCGCGAGCTCCAGACGCGCATGTCGCTCGCGATGATCCTCGAGAAGCAGCGCCAGGCCGCGGTCGAGGGCCCGGTGCGCGAGCAGTTCGAGAACGACCTGCGCGGGCTCACGGAGGCCGAGCAGGACTCGAAGGAGCTCAAGTCCGCGAAGCGGCACCTGCTCTTCGACCGGATCGTCGACACCGTCGACCTGCCGTTCCCGGTCGGGCCGGCGACCGTCGACGGCGACCCGGTCGTGAAGGACGCGCTCACGAAGAGCTACGTCAAGAAGGCGTCGGAGGCGATCTACAAGGACCTCGTCCGCAAGAAGATCGCGATCGACAAGCGCCGCCCGGACGGCCGCTCGGAGGAGCAGATCCGCCCGATCGTGTGCGAGGTCTCGGTCTCGGCGCGGACGCACGGCTCGGGTCTCTTCACCCGCGGCCAGACGCAGATCATGTCGCTGCTCACGCTCGGAACGGCGAAGGAGGGTCAGCGCATCGACGACCTCTCGCTCGAGACCGACCGGCGCTTCATGCACCACTACAACTTCCCGCCCTACTCGGTCGGGGAGACCGGCATGATGCGCGGCCCGAAGCGCCGCGACATCGGCCACGGGGCGCTCGCGCAGCGGGCGCTCGAGGCGGTCATCCCGCCGGCGGAGGAGTTCCCGTACACGATCCGGCTCGTCTCGGAGACGCTCGAGTCGAACGGCTCGTCGTCGATGGGCTCGGTGTGCGGCTCGACGCTCGCGCTCATGGACGCGGGTGTGCCGATCAAGGCGCCGGTCTCCGGCATTGCGATGGGGCTCGTGAAGGAGGGCGACGACTACGTCATCCTCACGGACATCCAGGGTGCGGAGGACCACCTCGGCGACATGGACTTCAAGGTCGCCGGCACGAGCGAGGGGATCACCGCCCTCCAGATGGACATCAAGATCACCGGCGTCAGCCGCGAGATCATGGAGAACGCCCTCGCGCAGGCCGCGCGGGCGCGCGCCGCGATCCTCGAGCGGATGCTGCAGGCGATCCCGGAGCCGCGTCAGGAGCTCGCCGGCCACGCGCCGCGGATCCAGACCGTGCAGATCAACCCGGAGTACATCGGGATGGTCATCGGCAAGGGCGGCGAGACGATCCGCTCGCTCGAGGCCGAGTACGAGGTCCAGATCGACATCGAGGAGGACGGCACGATCCTCGTGTACGCCACCGAGGGCACGAAGGGCGACGCCGCGATCGCGGCCATCACCGCCCTCACGAAGGAGCCCGAGGTCGGCGACCAGTACACGGGCAAGGTCGTCAAGACGACCGACTTCGGCGCGTTCGTCGAGCTGAAGAAGGGCACCGACGGCCTGCTACACGTCTCGAACGTCGGCCCCGGTCGCGTGAACCACATCGAGGACGTCATCTCACGCGGCGACATCCTCGACGTGCTCGTCCAGGAGGTCGACAAGGCCCGCGGCCGCATCGGCCTCAAGCTGATCCAGAAGCACGAGAACGGCGCGATGGTGTCGCCCGAGGAGCTCGTCGAGCGGGCGAAGGACGCCCCGCCGCGCGAGCCCAGGGAGGATCGCGGTCCTCGCCGCGACGGCGGCCGCGGCGGTCGCGGCGGTCCCCGCCGCGAGCGCGAAGGCTCCAGAAGCGAATAACGGCGTCACGGTGTCAGGCACTTCGGTGTCTGACAC
>JBKPLI010000085.1:0-7136 GCA_046731555.1 Actinomycetota bacterium
GAGGACGTGGCGGCGTACTACCGCGAGCGGAACATGGCGGCCGTCGTGTTCACGGTCGACGCGGTCACGCAGACCGGTCGCGCGGCGGTGCGGAGCGACGAGATCGCCGAGGTGGCGGCGGCGAACAGCGATGTGCTGATCCCGTTCGGGAGCGTCGACCCGCACCGGCCGGACGCGCTCGACGAGGTGCGACGCCTCGTCGCGCTCGGTGTGCGCGGGTTCAAGTTCCACCCGAACATCCAGGCGTTCTTCCCGAACGACGATGCGTTCTACCCGCTGTATGCGGCGATCGAGGAGGCGGGGCTGCCGGCGCTGTTCCACACCGGCCATTCGGGGATCGGCTCGGGGCTGCCGGGCGGCGGCGGGATCCGGCTCAAGTACTCGAACCCGATGCTCGTCGACGACGTGGCGGTCGACTTCCCGGAGCTGAAGATCGTGCTCGCGCACCCGTCGTTTCCGTGGCAGGACGAGGCGATCTCGGTCGCGCTGCACAAGGCGCAGGTGTACATCGACCTCTCGGGCTGGTCGCCGAAGTACTTCCCGCCGCAGCTCGTCCGCTACGCGAACACGCAGCTGCGCGACCGCGTCCTGTTCGGCTCGGACTACCCGATGATCACGCCCGACCGCTGGCTCGCCGATTTCGAGCAGGCCGACTTCAAGGACGAGGTGCGCCCGCTGATCCTCAAGCAGAACGCCGCGCGGCTGCTCGGCCTGGCGTGAAGAGCAACCGCTAACCGATCTCGTTCGGCGAGAATGCGCGGATGGCCGCGTACACGCTGAACAAGGATGCGGTGAGGCACGCGAAGCAGCTCATCGACGCACGCCAGTACGTGATGCGCTCGCGCTGGCAGAACGTGCAACCGCGCGCGCGCGACCAGAACGCGTTCTTGAAGACGCACTCATGGGACGAGTACGCGGCCTGGCATCTCGGTCTCACCGAGGGCGCGGCCGACGAGACGAAGGCGCGCTACGCGTTCGTCTACGGCGACCTTCGGCGTGTGCATCGGATGGGGCTGATCGCCTGTCACTACCGCGCCGCGGAGTGGCGGCACAAGGAGATCGAGCTCGCAGCGCACGAGCTTCTGCAGTACCTCGACCGCATCGCCGCCTGAACGCCCGCGGCGCGACGCGCGCTCGACGAAGGGCAGGAAGAATCGCCGCGCCTGCGCCGTCCAGTTCTCAACAGGAAACGAGTACGGCGGCGGCCCGGCGGCCCCAGGCCGCGCCTCGGGAGGATCGTCAGATGGCGCAGATCGAATCCATTCAGATCAACATCAACACCGGCGAGGCGTCCGGCGGCGGAACCGACGGCAGCATCTACCTCGGCGTCTGCGGGCGCGAGTTCCATCTCGACACGAGCGCCGACGACTTCGAGCGCGGATCGAGCCACGAGTACGTGCTCGGCGCGGGCAGCGACGTCACGAGCCCGGCGGTGAACGACCCGCGCAAGCAGTTGCTTCGGATCGAAGACGTCGATTCGTTCCCCGTGTACGTGCGCTTCGAGCCGAACAACAGCGGGGACAACTGGAACCTGGCGCGTGCAGACCTGAGCTTCAACGAGGCCTTCTTCCCGCGCTGGGAGACGACCGGCTTCGTCTCGGAAGACGACGGCATCTGGCTCGGCCAGCGGTCGGGCAACGTCGTCCACTTGCGCAAGCACCAAGACGCGCCGCCCGGCTGAGCGGGCGCCGTCGAGAACCTGGGCGCCGCAGGCACGCCGGTCCGCGCTCCTGACGGAAGGTAGCTCGGAGGCCGGCGGCTGCGGCGAACGGACCGCCGGCCTCCGATGCCTCACGCGTCGTACAGCCGCAGCCGGAAGGCGATCTGACTGTGGCGTGTGAGGTGTGGCGGCACCCGTGTGCCAGTCGATGGCGTAACGGGCCGTCGTCCGGCGCAGGTACGGACGACCGAGACCGACCGCCTATCGATCGACGCGGCTCGTCGGTGCTTGCGCCTCGAGCGCCCTCGCCGCCGCGTCCCGGGCCTGGCTGACCGAGGCCGCCACGTCGGGAGATCCGCCGATCGCCTGCAGTTCGGCGAGGACCTGCTCGGCCACGGCAACCAGCAGGATCAGTGCGTGGACGAGCCGTCTCGGGCCGTCCCCGCCAGGGTTCACGCCGGCCCCGGCCACGGATCACACCTTCCACGAGGACGACTGTCGAAACAGCGCGCCGATGATCGCGCGCTCTGTCGTCACGGAAACGCGACGCGTTGCCGCGCTTCGCCCGCGGCGACGGCCTCGGCGAGTGCGTCGAGCCGGCGGTCGATGATCGGCTGCCGCTCGGGCGGCGCGATGGCGCGCAGGTCGGCGAGCGCGCCCTCGAGACGACGCACGACCGGTGGCGAGCCGGCGCCCGCGAGCGTGATCTCCTCGGTCGCGAGCAGCACGTAGTCCTCCCACGTCGGGACGGACACGACCAGCCGGACCTCGCCCGTCTCGTCGCGGTGACGGCCGTCCGGGAACGGTCGTCGTGCGAGCTGGCGGAGGATGTCGTGGATGCGGTCGATCGCCTGCACAGCCGTCGTGGGATCCTGGAACGGCGACTCCGAGAGGGAGCGCTCGGCGATGTCGACGAGCATGCGGATGCCGTAACCGACGTCCCGGTCGAGCGTCGGCTCGAGCTTGAGCACGAGCGCGCGGTGCAGCTCGTCCTCGTCGAGGTCCCGCGCCTCGCCGTGGACGATGTAGAGCGGTGCGTCCGCCGGGACGAAGTCGCCGAGCGCCGGCACGAGCTCGAGGGCGCAGTCCGCCCGGCGCGCCTCCTCGACGAGCTCGTCGTACCCGATCGCGGTCACGACACCCGAGCGACGCGCGCGCACGACGCGCTCGTCGGGCTCGGGAGCGGGGGCTCCCTTGTCGGGGTACACCTTGTCGACGAGCCCGCGCGTATCGTGGCCGACGAGCTCGACGAGCGCGGAGACGCGGAGCGCCTGGCCGATGTGCTGCACGTAGATCACGAGCACGACGATGCTCGTGAGCACGAGCAGGTACGCAGTCAGGACGGCGATGCCGGGCACGTGCCCGCCGGGGCCGCTCGACACCTCGCGCAGGGTGAGGATCGCGTGCACGAACGTCGCGACGAAGAGGCCGATCGCGAACTGGCTCGGCTTGTCCCTCAGGATGCGCTGCACGATGCGCGGCGAGAACTGGCCCATCGCGAGCTGCACCACCACCATCGTGATCGTCAGGACGAGCGTCGTCAGGCTGACCATCGAGACCGCGACCGTCGACAGGATCGACGTCGCCGCGTTGGAGTCGCCGACCAGATCCTGTGAAACCGCGTCGTAGTCGAACAGCCGGTCGAGCGCGATCGTCACGAACGAGATCGCGGCGCCGACCAGCACGCACAGGACGGGAACGAACCACAGACTCCCGCGGAGGTGGATCAGAAAACGCCAGCGCGCCATGCGCGCGCGTGTACCCGGCTCGGCCGCGCCGAATCGCGCCGCCGTGCGCCCACCCGGACGTGCGAGGATTCACCCATGCTGAAACGGCTCGAGCGTCAGGCCCGGAACGAGGCCCTCGCACGCGAGGTCAACGAGCGGATCGACCTGCTCGATCGCGAGGCGGAGGAAAGTGGAGCGATCGACGAGGGATCGACCTTTCGGTTCCACTGCGAGTGCGGCCGTGGCGAAGGCTGCGACGAGCCGGTGTGGATGACGCTGGCGGAGTACGACGTCGTGCGCGCGCAGGACGATCGTTTCGCGCTCTCGCCGGGCCACGAGGACGACCGGCTCGAACAGGTGGTGACCAGCACCGACCGGTTCGTGATCGTCGACAAGGTCCCGGCCGCAGAACCGTTCGTCGCGGACGACCCGCGCGGCCGCCCGTCCCGCTAGCGCCTCGATCGCCCTCCGATAGGGAGGTTTAGACCGATCGGCACCGGATAGGCCTCTCTTGCGAGGTCAGAGGCACGAGCACGCTCATTCGCGCGCGGGGATGCGTTCGGGGTCGGTCAGGGTTCGGGTCGGAACGGTGGCCGACGCGCTGCGCCGGTCCCGGCGCTCACCGAGCGCCGCCGGTGCGCCCGCAGATGGACGAGCAGGCGCGCCCGGCCGAGCGAACGGAGAGCTTTATTCCAGGAAAGAGGAGGCGAATGTGAAGATCAAGAAGCGTGAGATGCGGAAGGGCCTGAGCCAGGGGGCGGCGCTGGTCGCCGACGCGGCCGAGGGCGTGTCGAACGTCGTCGAGCAGCTTCGGGAAGACGAGAAGCTGCGCGCACGCGTGCTGGCCGCGACTGCGGCCGGGTTGGCCGTTCGGGATCGCGCGGTGCGGCAGGCCGGCATGATCGGCATGGTTGGCCGGCTGGCGACCGACCAGGTGCTACGGGAGCAGCTCGCGGAGGTCGTCAAGCAGGCGAGCGGCGCGCAGAAGCGGGTCGCAAGACGCCATCGCAAGCGCAACGTGCTGCTCGTGCTCGCGGGATTCGGCGCGGCTTCGGCCGCGGTCGCCGTCCCGGCTGTGCGCACGCGCGTGCTCGGGCTCGTGCGTCGCGCGGGCGCGGTCGTCGAGACCCCGCTCGAATCGGTGAAGATCACCGAGGAGATCGAGGTCGACGTGCCGGTCTCGGCTGCGTACAACCAGTGGACGCAGTTCGAGGAGTTCCCGCAGTTCATGGAAGGCGTCGACGAGGTCAGGCAACTCGACGACACGCTCCTGCGCTGGGCGGCGAGCATCGGTGGTCGCAAGGCGGAGTGGGACGCCAAGATCGTCGAGCAGCAGCCGGACCGGCGGATCGCCTGGGAATCGGTCGACGGGAAGGAGACGCGCGGCTCGGTCACCTTCGACGAGATCTCCCCGACGCGGTCGAAGGTCCGGCTCGTGATGAGCTACACGCCGGAGGGCGGGCTCGAGAAGGCCGGCGCGGCCGCACGCCTCGACAGCCGTCGCATCCGCGGCGACCTCGAGCGGTTCAAGCAGCTCCTCGAGAGCCGGGGTGCCGAGAGCGGCGCCTGGCGCGGCGAGATCCGCGAAGGC
Organism: Actinomycetota bacterium; assembly: GCA_046731555.1. Taxonomy (GTDB): domain Bacteria; phylum Actinomycetota; class Thermoleophilia; order Gaiellales; family Gaiellaceae; genus PALSA-600. The sequence goes on from JBKPLI010000085.1 coordinate 4,979, forward strand.
GAGAAGACGACCAGCAGCGCGTAGCGGCTGCTGAGGAACAGCGCCCTGGGAGTAGCCGCCGTGCGCGCCTCGCACGCGCGCGGCGGCTCCCGGCGGCTGTCCGTTCGGCCGACGTTTCGCCGCCGCAATCGCGGTTACAGCGGAACACGATGAAGCGCGGAGCGACGTCATGCTCGTAGCCGATGCGTTGCTGCAGCGACTCACGGAGTGGGGTGTCCGCGTCGTCTACGGCTACCCCGGCGACGGGATCAACGCGATCTTGGGCGCGCTCGGCCGCGCGGACGGGCGACCGCGGTTCCTGCAGGTTCGGCACGAGGAGATGGCGGCGTTCATGGCGTGCGGGCACGCGAAGTGGACCGGCGAGGTCGGCGTGTGCCTCGCGACCTCGGGGCCGGGGGCGATCCATCTCCTGAACGGGCTGTACGACGCGAAGCTCGACCACCAGCCGGTCGTCGCGATCGTCGGGCAGCAGGCGCGCACCGCGCTCGGCGGTGCGTACCAGCAGGAGGTCGACCTGCACACCCTGTTCAAGGACGTCGCGCACGAGTTCGTCGAGACCGCGAGCGTGCCGGAGCAGATGCGGCACCTCGTCGACCGCGCCGTTCGCGTCGCGCTCGACCAGCGCACGGTCACGTGCGTCATCGTCCCGAACGACGTCGCCTCGATGGAGGCCGCCGACCCGCCGCATGAGCACGGCACGATCCACTCGTCTCTCGGGTACACCCGGCCGACGATCGTGCCGCCGCGCGGCGAGCTCGAGCGCGCGGCCGAGATCCTCAACGCGGGCGAGCGCGTCGCGATGCTGATCGGCCAGGGCGCCGCGCACGCGGCCGACGAGGTGATCGAGACCGCGGAGCTGCTCGGCGCCGGCGTCGCGAAGGCGCTCCTCGGCAAGGCGGCGCTCCCGGACGATCTCCCCTTCGTCACCGGCTCGATCGGCCTTCTGGGCACGAAGCCGAGCTGGAACATGATGCAGCGCTGCGACACCCTGCTGATAGTCGGCTCCAGCTTCCCGTACTCGGAGTTCCTGCCCGAGGAGGGCAAGGCGCGCGGCGTGCAGATCGACGTCGACGGCCGGTTGATCGGCATCCGCTATCCGATGGAGGTCAACCTCGTCGGAGACTCGAAGGAGACGCTCGCTGCGCTGCTCCCGCTGCTGCGGCGCAAGGACGACCGTGCGTGGCGCGACGAGATCGAGGAGAGCGTTGCCGACTGGTGGCGCGTGATCGAGGCGCGTGCGATGCAGGACGCGGATCCGATCAACCCGCAGCGTGTGTTCCTCGAGCTGTCGCGCCGGCTGCCCGACGACTGCATCGTCAGCGCGGACTCGGGCTCGGCCGCGAACTGGTACGCACGCGACCTCAGGCTGCGGCGCGGGATGAAGGCGTCGCTCTCGGGGACGCTCGCGACGATGGGCCCGGGCGTGCCGTACGCGATCGCCGCGAAGTTCGCGTTCCCCGAGCGTGTCGCGATCGCGCTCGTCGGCGACGGCGCGTTCCAGATGAACGGCATGAACGAGCTGATCACCGTCGCGCGGCACTGGCGCGAGTGGAGCGACCCGCGGCTGGTCGTGCTCGTGCTGCACAACGACGACCTCAACCAGGTCACGTGGGAGCAGCGCGTGCTGGAGGGCGACCCGAAGTTCGAGGCGTCGCAGACGCTGCCGGACTTTCCGTACGCGCGCTACGCGGAGCTCGTCGGCCTGCACGGCATCCGCGTCGACGACCCGGACCGCGTCGGTGCCGCCTGGGACGAGGCGCTCGGGGCCGAACGGCCGGTTCTGCTCGAGGCGATCGTCGACCCGGAGGTGCCGCCGCTGCCGCCGCATGTCACGCTCGAGCAGGCGCGCGCGCTCATGCACGCAGTGTGGGCGGGCGACTCCGCGTCGCGGCGCTTCATCGCGCAGAGCTTCCGGCAGAAGCTCGCCGAGCTCCTGCCCGGGCGATGACTCCAAGCGTCGAGCGGCTGACGGCTGCGGTCTTCGAGATCCCGACCGACGAGCCGGAGTCCGACGCGACGCTCGAGTGGGATGCGACGACGATCGTCGTCGTCGAGGCCCGCGCGGACGGCCGCTCCGGCATCGGCTATACCTACGCGCCTGCGGCCGCGGCGCTCGTCGTGCGCGACGTGCTCGCGCCGGCGGTGGTCGGTCGCGACG
>JBKPLI010000086.1:0-13244 GCA_046731555.1 Actinomycetota bacterium
CGAACCCGTTCCTCGCCGAGCTGCGCGCGCCGGCGCCGGAGTGAGCGACCGCACGAAGTTCCAGGCGCCGCGCGGAGCGCACGACGTCCTGCCGTCCGAGGCGCTCTGGTGGCACCTCGTGCGCACGATCGAGGAGCTCGCGGCCGACTACGCGTTCGGCCGCATCCAGACGCCCGGCTTCGAGGACACCGCGCTCTTCGCGCGCACCTCCGGCGCGGCGTCGGACGTCGTGCACAAGGAGATGTACACCTTCGAGGACCGGAGCCACCGTTCGCTGACACTCCGGCCGGAGGGCACGGCGCCGATCTGCCGCGCATATGTCGAGCACGGCATGCACCGCGAGCCGCAGCCCGTGAAGCTGTACACGATCGCGCCGATGTACCGGTACGGCGCGCCCGGCCGCGGCCGCTACCGCGAGCACTACCAGTGGTCGGCGGAAGCGATCGGCTCCGGTGATCCCGCGATCGACGCGGAGATCGTCCAGCTCTACCACGACCTCCTCCGGCGCCTCGGCGTGACGCAGTGGGAGCTGCACCTCAACTCGATCGGCGACGCGAATTGTCGCCCTGCGTACGTCGAGCGGCTGAATGAGTGGCTCGACGCGCACGCCGACGTGCTCGACGAGGACGCGCGGCACAAGCGCGCGACGAGCCCGCTCCAGGTGTTCGACGTGAAGAGCCCGCAGGTGCGCGCCGCGCTCGAGTCCGCGCCGAAGATCGGCGAGTCGCTCTGCGACGAGTGCCGCGAGCACTTCGTCGCGGTGCGCCGCTACCTCGACGTCTACGAGGTGCCGTACGTGATCGACCCGACGCTCGTGCGCGGCCTCGACTACTACACGCGTACGACCTTCGAGTTCATCGGCCCCGACGAGAACGTCAACTCGACGATCTGCGGCGGCGGGCGCTACGACGGCCTCGTCGAGCAGATCGGCGGGCCGCCGACACCGGGCATCGGTTTCGGCGCCGGGCTCGAGCGGCTCGTGCTCGCGCTCGAGAACGAGGGCATCACCGCCGAGCGCCGCCCCCTCGACGTCTTCTTCGTCGTCGACGGCGCACCGCGCGAGCGGATCCTCGAGACGATGGCCGAGCTGCGGCGCGCGGGCATCGCGGCCGACACCGACTACGCCGGGCGGTCGGTCAAGGGCCAGCTCACTCAGGCCGGCCGCACGAGTGCGCGCACGGTGGTGATCGCGCGCGCCGAGGACGCGGCGATTCGCCGTCGCGGCGAGGCCGAGGAAGTGGTCGCGCTCGACGCGCTGGCGGCTACGCTCCGGCCGCGATGAGCACCTGGCGCGATCTCCGCGGAAGCTCGCTGCGCCCCGAGGACGAAGGGCGCACCGTCACGCTCGCCGGCTGGGTCGCACGGCGGCGGGACCACGGCGGGCTCGTGTTCGTCGACCTCCGCGACGAGGGCGGCGTCCTGCAGCTCGTCGTGAACCCGGAGCACGCGCCCGGTGCGGCGGCCGCGGCGCACGAGCTGCGCAACGAGTTCGTGATCCAGGCGCGCGGCGAGGTCGTGCGGCGCGCGCCGGAGACGGTCAACCCGAACATGGCGACCGGCGAGATCGAGGTGCAGGTCACCGACCTCGCCGTCATCAGCCGGTCGACGCCGCTTCCGTTCCAGCTGGACGAGGAGGGCGTCGACGAGACGCTGCGCATCCGCTACCGCTGGCTCGACCTTCGCCGCGAGCGCCTGCAGCGCAACATCCGGACGCGCGCGCAGCTCACCTCGATCATCCGGCAGGAGATGGAGCGCGACGGCTTCGTCGACATCGAGACGCCGATCATGGGCAAGCCGACGCCGGAGGGCGCGCGCGACTTCCTCGTGCCGACGCGCCTGCAGCCGGGGCGGTTCTTCGCGCTGCCGCAGAGCCCGCAGATCTACAAGCAGCTGCTCGTCATCGCCGGCTTCGAGCGCTACTACCAGATCGCGCGCTGCTTCCGTGACGAGGATCTGCGCGCCGACCGGCTCCAGGAGCTGACGCAACTCGACGTCGAGATGGCGTTCCCCGACGTCGACTACCTGTTCGCGCTCATCGAGCGCGTCGTCGCGCGCGTGTGGCGGGAGTGCGCCGCCGTCGAGCTCGAGACGCCGTTCCCGCGCATCCCGTGGGAGGAGGCCGACCGCCGCTACGGCTCCGACAAGCCCGACCTGCGGTTCGGCCTCGAGATCCAGGACGCGACCGAGCTGACGCGCGGCTCCGAGTTCGGCGTCTTCGCGAACGCGAAGGCGGTGCGGTACCTCTCTGTGCCGAAGGAGCTCTCGCGCGGAGAGGTGCAGAAGCTCGAGGAGCTCGCGAAGGGCTGGGGTGCGAAGGGGCTCGCGTACGTCGTTTTCCGCGCCGACGGCGAGGTGAGCTCGCCGATCGCGAAGTTCCTGTCACCCGAGGTGCTCGACGCGCTCCGCGAGCCCGGCACGACCGCGCTCTTCGCCGCCGACGCGCCGGCCGAGGTGTCGCGCGTCCTCGGGTTCCTGCGCCTGCACCTCGGCCGCGAGCTCGACCTCGTCGACCAGAACGCGTGGAAGTTCGCGTGGGTGACCGACTTCCCGATGTTCAAGTGGGATCCCGAGCTCGAGCGGTGGGACGCCGAGCACCATCCGTTCACGCGGCCGAACCAGGAGTCGCTCGGGCTGCTCGACACCGACCCCGGCGCCGCGAAGGCGATCGCGTACGACCTCGTCGGCAACGGCCTCGAGCTCGCCGGCGGCTCGTTCCGGATCCACGAGCCCGAGCTGCAGGAGAAGGTGTTCGGCCTTCTCAACATCTCGCCCGAGGAGCAGCGCTCGAAGTTCGGGTTCCTGCTCGACGCGCTCGCGATGGGTGCGCCTCCGCACGGCGGCATCGCCTCGGGGATCGACCGGCTCTCCATGGCGCTCCTCGACGAGCCGTTCATCCGGGACACGCTCGCGTTCCCGAAGAACCAGGCCGGCGTCGACCCGATGTCGGGCGCGCCGACGCCCGTGGAGCAGGAGCAGCTCGAGGAGCTCGGCATCGACGTGGTCGCCGAGAGCGAGCCGGCCGAACACTCGTCCTAGGCGCGCGGGCTGTAACCGGCCGCAACAGAAGGCATACTCTGTGCCACCGAACGCAGGGTTCGGCCACCCCCGCCTGGAATAACGCCGTCATGTCGACTCAAGAGCCCGCCCAGTCCGCGCCGCTGACGTCGCTACCGCGGCTGGAGGACATCCCGCAGGTCGAGGGCGGGGGGTACGACCCCGACGTCATTCGCGACGCGTTCGACGCGTTCCGCCGGCACGCGCTCCAGCTGCAGGCGCAGCTGCGCGTCCTGCAGGCGGCCGGCCGGACCGCGAACGTCGACCCGACCGGCCACGCGGTGCGCATGGACGCGCTGCATCTCATCCGCGGCGCCGCGGAGTTCGCGGACGCGCTCGAGCGCGACGCGCAGAACGCCTCTGCCGCCCAGCTCGGGCGCACGGAGGAGGAGGTGCGCCGCCGCCAGCGCGAGCTGCAGGAGCGCGAGGGCGAGATCGAGCGCTACCGCGACGAGAGCGAGAAGCAGCGCACGGAGATCCTGACGGCTGCGAACAACGAGGCGCGCGAGCTGCTCGCCGCCGCGAACCGCGACGCGACCGCCGAGCTGCGCGAGTCCGAGGCGCGCGGCGCACGGCTCCTCGAGCAGTCGCGCCACCAGGCGACCGAGCTCACGAACGCCGCGCGCGCCGAGGTCGAGCAGACGCTCGAGTGGGCGCGCGCGCAGGGTGCCGCGATCATGGCGCGCGCGCAGCAGGGCGCCGAGCAGCTGCTCACCGCCGCCGGCCTAGGCCCCGAGGCGCTCACCGAGGTCTCGAACGCGATCGTCGAGGCCGCGCGCGCCGCGACCGAGGCGTCGCGTGCGCGCACGACGCCCGCGCCGGCGGCTCCTGCGATCGCGCCGGTGCCTGAGCCCGACGAGCCCGAGGCCGAGGCGCCGTCGGAAGAGCCCTCTGCGGAGGAGGAGCTCTCGCCGCAGGAGCGGGCACGCCGCCGTGTCGAGGAGGCCGCGCGCGCCGCGGGCATCCCGCCGAGCGACGAGCAGCCGTCCGAGCCTCCCGCCTCGCCTGCCGAGTCGCAGGACGAGGACGAGTCGTAACCGCCGGGGCGCCGCGTGCCTGAGCGTCGCGCGTCGCGGTTCGCCGCCGAGGTGCTGTTCCTCGTCGCCCTCGCGGTCGGGCTGACGCTCGCGAACGTCGAGGCGCTGTGGATCGCCGGCGTGATGCTGCTCGGCTGGCTGATCGTCGCGCTGATCGAGTGGGCGGCGTGGCGCGACGAGCCGCACTACGGCAGCGGCCTCCCGCCGCGCTACTACGTGCCGCAGGTGTCGCTGCCGCCGCCGCGGCCGCTCGAGCAGGTCGGGTCGGGTTACCCGGCCGCGGAGCAGCGCGACGAGGCGCCGACCTGGATTGCGTCGCCCGCGTTGCGCGCCGAGGTGCTCGGCGAGTGGCCGGTGGCGCCGCGGCCTCCCGACGAGGACACGCAGCCGCACGACTCGATCGCAGACGACGAACCTGCCGCGGAGGCGCCGGCCGCCGCCGACGCTCCGGTCGAGGCCGAGCCGGCCGCCGAGGAGGCACCTGTCGAGGTCGAGCCGGAGCCCGAGCCCGCGCCCGCGCCGGTCGCGGTCGAGGAGCCCGACGAGGCGACCGACGAGCCGTCGTTCGAGGCCGCCGCGCAGCCTCGCCGCCGGCGGCTGTGGGGCCGTCGCCGCGACGAGGCCGAGGACGCGGAGGCCGATCCCTGGCTCGTCGCGGAGCTTCCCGTCGCGCCGGACGAGGTCGTCGAACCGGCGGTCGAGGAGTCGGCGCCCGCGGAGCCTCCGGCGCCGGTCGAGCTGCACGGGAACGGCGTCCGGGTCGCGCGGCACCGCCTCGACCCGCTCGCCGACAACGGCGCGAAGCGACGGCGCTGGCGCCGCGGGCCGTCCGAGGACGAGGGGACGATCGAAGTGCCGGCGCGGCCGGCGGGCGCGCGGGCACTGCCCCGCCGGTCGACACGCGAGGATTAGCCGCGTGAAGCTCCTCCGGCGCCCAGGGCCGCGCCTCCTCGTCGAGATGGCGGCGATCGTCGGCGTCGCGATCCTCGCCGGGTTCCTCGACATCGGGCCGCTCTGGATCGCCGTCTCGGTGTTCTCGGTGTGGCTGTTGAGCTTCTTCGTCGAGCGCGCGCTCTCGACGCCGCGCCCCGTGCCGGCCGCCGTGCCCGTCGACGACCCGCAGCACGTTCACGTCCTCGATGCGCGGGAGGAGGTTCCGCACGAGGAATCCGAGGCGGAACACGTTGCCGAAGAGCCGGAGCCCGAACCCGAACCGGAGCCAGAGCCGGAGCCGGAGCCGGTTGCCGATGAACCAGAGCCGGAGCCTGAACCAGAGCCGGAGCCCGAGCCGGAACCCGAGCCGGAACCCGAACGCGAACCCGAACCAGCACCTGAGCCGGAGCCAGAACCGGAACCGGACCCGGAACCGGAGCCGGTTGCCGAAGAGCCGGAGCCCGGGCCCGAGCCGGAGCCGGTTCCCGTAGCGTCCACACCGGTGACGGTCGACGACGCACGCGAGTGGAACATCTGGGACCTCGACCGGGTCCTGCGCGACCACGCCTCCGACAACGAGGAGCTCGCGTACCTGCTCGTCTACCTGCGCGAGTTCGCGAACGCGGACGGGCTGCTGCCGCCCGAGTTCGACCCGCTCGTGCGCGAATCGTTCGGGGACCTCCTCACGGCGGGTGCGCGGTGACGGCGCGGCTCGCGCAGCGCGAGATCGCGCTCGCCGGCGTCGCGCTGCTCGCGGCGGTCGTGTCGCTCGCGGTCACGTCGGGCAGGCGCGAGGAGAGCTCGAACCTCCCGGAGCCGGCGGGCTCGTACACGGCGCGCGCCGGGTCGAGCGGGCCGCAGGTGTTCGGCAAGCGCACCGCGTGCGGCAAGGTGATCCATCCGGACACGGAAGGCATCGCGCATCCGGTGCTGCCGTGCGGCGCGCGGATCTACGTCACGTACCGCGGCAAGCACGCGCTCGTGCAAGTGATCGACCGCGGTCCGTACGTGCCCGGTCGCGAGTTCGACCTGACGGACGCGCTCGCGCGGAGGCTCGGGTTGCGCGGCGTGCAGCAGATCGGGTGGAGCTACGCGCGCGCGAGTTGACGTGCGAGACAGCGCGCGAAAGCTCGGCTACAGTGCGACGCGGATGCCCGACCCCGTTCGCAGTGCCGCGCATCCATGTAGAACCAACGCTACGTGAAAGGGAGCTCGCGTCGGGTCTAGGCGAAGTCTGGCCGATGGCCCGCACGGCACCCACCTGGCCTGGCCAGGTTCACAAGGGCGCGGCCGGGTCGGCGGGGTCAGGGTTTCCAATTGCCTTGGAGACATCGGCCGGCGTAAGCCGGCCGATGCTCTCCTGGCACGCGCGCGCGCGTGACACCGGAGCTACGCTGGCCGCGTGCTCGAGCTCTTCGGTGATTCGTCGCGCGACGGCGACTGGGCCGCCGTGCGGCTGCGCGTCGACGGCGACCGCATCGTCGACGCCGACGCGCCCGGCATCGACGGCGACCTGCGCGGGCTGACCCTGCTCGAGGCGGCGGCCGTCGGCGGCGAGACCCTGCCGGTCGACGCACTCGCGAACGCGATCGGCCCGCACGTGCGCGCCGTGCGCGACGACGCGCGCACGGCGGTCGCGATGAGCGGCGGCGTCGACAGCGCCGTCGCGCTCCTGCACGCGGGTGCGGACGCGGTCGGTGTCACGCTGCGGCTGTGGATCGACCCGCGCGGCCCCGACACCGAGCGCGCGTGCTGCTCGCCGTCCGCCGTGATCGCCGCACGCGAGACGTGTCACGCGCGCGGCGTCCCGCACGTGACGCTCGACCTGCGCGAGGAGTTCCGGCGCGCGGTCGTCGAGCCGTTCGTCCGCGGGTACGCGCGCGGCGAGACGCCGAACCCGTGCATCCGCTGCAACGGCAGCTTCCGGTTCGCCGAGCTGCTCGCCTTCGCGCGGCGCGTCGGCGCTGCGCGGCTCGCGACCGGCCACTACGCGCGCATCGTCGAGCGCGACGGTCGCCTCCTGCTCGCGCGTGCGGCAGACGCGACGAAGGACCAGAGCTACATGCTCGCGCGTCTCGACCCGCGTCACCTCGACCGCATCTGGTTCCCGCTCGGAGGGCAGACGAAGGCCGAGACACGCGTGCAGGCCGAGGCGGCCGGGCTCGCCGTCGCGCGCCGCGCCGAGAGCCAGGAGGCGTGCTTCCTCGCCGGAGACGACTATCGCGCGTTCCTCGAGCGACACGGCCTCGCCGCCTCACCGGGCGCGATCGTCGACGAGCGCGGCGAGTCGCTCGGCACGCACGACGGTTACTGGCGCTTCACGCCCGGGCAGCGAAAGGGCCTCGGCGTCGCAGCGGCGGCGCCGCTCTACGCGCTGCACGCGGACGCGCGCACGAACACGGTCGTCGTCGGGCCGCGCGCCGCACTCGCGCGCACGCACGTGAGCGCGCGCGGGCGCCTCTACGCGGACGCGACGCGCGTCGACGCGAAGCTTCGCTACCGCTCGCCGGCGGTGACGGCGCACGTCGAGCCGACGTCGCGCGGGTTCCACCTCGAGCTCGACGAGCCGGCGTACGGCGTCGCCGCCGGACAGGCCGCCGTTCTCTACGACGACGACGTGGTGGTGGGCGCTGGATTGGTGACGTCCGCCCGCGGCGCGTAGTATCGAATCGTGGTCGCGTTTTCGGCGGGGGACGCCGCCTACGTCGCGCTTTCGATCTTCCTGCTGGCCGTCGGGCTCGGGCTGGGGTGGATGTTCTTCCGCCTGGCCGGAACCCTGGACCGGCTTTCCTCGTTCATCAGGGGGACGGAGCGTGAGTTGCTTCCCGTGATCAACAAGGTCGGAGGGTCGGTCGACCGGGTGAACCTGCAGTTGGACAAGCTCGACGTTGCAACGGACAGTGCAGTCGACGCCGTCGAGGCCGTCGACGAGGCCGTGCGTGCCGTCAGCTTCGCGGTGAAGCGACCCGTGCAGAAGCTCACCGGCTTCTCGGCCGGCGTCTCTCACGGCTGGGCGACACTGCGCGCACGGCGCGACTGGCGCTCCGCTGTCGAGACGGCGAAGGAAGCGGCCGCACGCCGCGAGGCCGATCTCGAAGAGGAGCTGAGCCGCACGCGTGACTGACGAGATCACGCTCACGATCCCGGGCGAGCGCGAGTTCCACCCCGTCGCGCACCTCGTCCTCGGCGGCCTCGCGCTGCGCCTGAACCTCACGCTCGAGAACCTCGAGGATCTGCAGATCGCCGTCGAGGCGATCCTCGACCGCGCGGAGGACGGCGGCGACGACGTCACCGTCACGATGGCGATGCGCGACGACGAGGTGCACGCGCGCATCGGTCCCGTCGACGTCGGCGCGGAGCTCGCGCACGACGACGGCGACGCGCTCGGCCTCCGCCGCGTCCTCGACACGGTCGTCGACGCCGTCGAGCTCGACGGCGAGTGGGTTCTGCTCACGAAGCGGGTGACGCCCGGTGGCTGAGAGCGACAAGGTCCTGCTGCGCCGCTACCACGAGGAGGGCGACCTCCAGGCGCGCGAGCAGCTGATCGAGCAGTACATGTCGCTGGTTCGCTCGCTCGCGCGGCGGTACAGCTACCGCGGCGAGCAGCTCGACGACCTGGTGCAGATCGGCGCGATCGGCCTCATCAAGGCGATCGACCGCTTCGACCTGAACCGCGGCGTCGAGCTCACGACGTACGCGACGCCGAACATCATCGGCGAGATCAAGCGCCACTTCCGCGACCGCGGCTGGTCCGTGCGCGTGCCGCGCGGCCTGCAGGAGCTGAACGTGCAGCTCTCCAAGCTGATCGAGCAGCTGACCGTGCAGCTCAGCCGCTCGCCGACGATCCCCGAGCTCGCGAAGGCGGCGGGCGTCGAGGAGGAAGAGGTACTCGAGGCCCTCGAGTCCGGCCGCGCGTACTCGTCGCTCTCGCTCTCGCAGGGCACGGGGCAGGAGGACGGCGAGGAGCTCGACCCGCTGGAGTCGCTGGGCACGGAGGAGCACCAGTACGAGGTGTCGGAGGACCGCGCGGTGCTCGCACCCGGGTTCCGCGCGCTCGACGAGCGCGAGCGTCGGATCCTCCACCTGCGCTTCTTCGAGGGGCTGACGCAGTCGCAGATCGCGCAGCAGGTCGGCATCTCGCAGATGCACGTCTCGCGGCTCATCCGCCGCGCGCTCGAGAAGATCCGCGACGAGATCGCCGCGGAGGAGACCGAGCAGCCGCCGCGGCGCGCAGCACGCTAGTGCGCTAAATCGCAAGGCTTCATCCCTGGCGCACGCGCGCGCATCTAGCGTGCGGTCATGAGGGAGGTGCAGGCGGCAGGCGCCCGGATCGCCGTGCGCGAATGGGGCGCCGGGAAGAACCGGAAGCTCCTATTCTGGCATGCGCTCGGCCCGTCGGGGTCGGGCGAGACGATCCTCGAGGTGGCGCCGCCGCTCGTCGCGCGCGGCTTCCACGTGATATCCGTCGACGGGCCGGGGTTCGGCGCGTCGCCGACGCTCCCGCCACACCGGTACGAGCTCGAGCCGCTGATGGAGCTCCTCGACGGGCTGGTGGCCGAGCTCGCGCTCGACCGCTTCGTCTTCATGGGCCACTCGTGGGGCGGGTCGATCGCCGTGCACTACGCCGCGCACCGGCCCGAGCGCCTCGAGGCGCTCGTGCTGCTCGACAGCGGCCACATCGACTACGGCGCGCTCCCGGACGTCGAGGCCGAGCGGCCGCTCGAGGCGTGGGTCGAGGAGGCACGCGCGCGGCCGTGGCGGTGGCCGACCGAGCAGGCTTTCGCGGACGAGCTCGCGGCGTCGGTGCAGCGCTGGTCGCCGGACCTCCTGCAGGCGCACCTCGCCGGCCTGCGGCGCGACAACGGCGAGCTTGTCGGGTCGTCGCCCGAGGCGCGCGGCGCCGCGTTCCGCGGCCTCGCGGTCGCACGGCAGAGTGACGCGTGGCCCCGCATCCGCGACGCGGAGATCCCGGTCATGCTCCTGCTCGCGACGCTGCCGCCGCACGTCGACGTGAACGAGCGCCTCGTGAGCGCGTTCGTGCAGGCGCTGCCGCACGCGGACGTGCACTGGGTCGCGAACGCGGGCCACGGGCTGCTCGCGGACGCAGGGCCCTCGCTGGGCGAACACGTCGGCGACTGGCTGACGAAAACCCTGGTCTGACCGTCCGTACACTGTCGGCCGTGCGCACCACGGCCGAACTGCGCGAAGGCTTCCTGGGCTTCTTCGAGGAGAAGCGTCACCTGCGCCGCCCGTCCGCCTCGTTGATCCCGCGCGCCGACGACCGCTCGACGCTGCTCACGAGCGCCGGCATGCAGCCGCAGATGCCGTACTTCCTCGGGTTCGAGCAGCCGCCCGCGCCCCTCACGACCACGGTGCAGAAGTGCTTCCGCACTCCGGACATCGACGAGGTCGGCCTCGACGGGTCGCATCTCACATTCTTCGAGATGCTCGGCAACTTCTCGTTCGGCCAGTACTTCAAGGAGGGCGCGATCGACCTTGCGACCGAGTTCATGCGCGAGCGCATGAAGCTCGACTGGGACCGCCTCTGGGTCACCGTGTTCGCGGGTGACGCGGAGCTGAAGCTCGGCCCGGACGAGGTTGCGATCGACCTGTGGGAGCGGATCGGCATGCCGAGCGACCGCATCGTCCTGCTTCCGCGCTCCGAGAACTTCTGGTCGGTCGGCGGGCCCGGCCCGTGCGGGCCCGACTCGGAGATCTACTGGGACTGGGGCGAGGAGCACGGCTGCGGCGAGCCCGACTGCAAGCCGAGCTGCACGCGCTGCGAGCGCTTCCTCGAGTTCTGGAACCTCGTCTTCATGGAGTTCGAGCTGCGCCCCGACGGGACGGTGACGCCGCTCCCAGAGCAGAACATCGACACCGGCATGGGCCTCGAGCGCGCCGCGGCGATCCTGCAGGACGTCCGCTCGGTGTACGAGACGGACGGCTACCAGGACATCATGCGCTGGATCGCCGCGGAGTCGGGGGTCGCGTACGGCGACTCGCGCGAGGCGACGAAGGCGCACCGCATTCTCGCCGACCACGGCCGCGGGATGACGTTTCTCGTCGGCGACGGCGTCACACCGTCGAACGAGGGGCGCGGCTACGTGCTGCGGCGGATCATCCGGCGCGCGGTCTACCAGGCGCAGCGGATCGGCCTGCGCGACGTGTACCGGCTGCCGGCGGTCGTGGTCGCGCAGATGGAGCCGTGGCACCCCGAGCTGCGCGAGCACGCGGACGAGATCGAGCGAGTCATTCGTGCGGAGGAGGAGCGCTTCAACGAGACGCTCGCGCGCGGCATGAAGCTGTTCGAGGAGCTCGCTGCCGGCGAGGCGATCAGCGGCGACGACGCGTTCGCGCTGCAGGCGACGTACGGCTTCCCGATCGAGATGACGGTCGAGCTCGCCGAGGAGCGCGGCCAGCCGGTCGACGTCGACCGTTTCCGCAGCCTGATGGAGGAGCACCGCGAGGTCTCGCGCGCCGGCGGCGACAAGAGCGAGGTGCAGCGCGCGGCCGAGTTCGCGGCCGGCGCCGGCTTCGCGACCGAGTTCGTCGGCTACGAGAAGACGGACGTCCTCACGGAGCTCGCTTCGGTCGAGGCGCTCGAGGACGGCACGTTCCTCGCGAAGCTGCGCGAGTCGCCGTTCTACGCCGAGAGCGGCGGCCAGGTCACCGACGCGGGCGAGCTGATCGACGACGAGACCGGCGCCGTCGCGACGCTGCGCGCCGCGTACCGCTTCGACGACGACCAGGTGCTCGTCTTCGACGGGACCGGATTCGAGCCGGGCGCGCGCGTGCGCGCCGTCGTCCCGTGGTCGGTGCGCTTCCCGACGATGACGAACCACACGGCGACCCACCTCCTCCACCAGGCGCTGCGGGACGTTCTCGGCGACCACGTGAAGCAGGCGGGCTCGGCAGTGCGGCCCGACAAGCTGCGCTTCGACTTCACGCACACGCAGCAGCTCACGCCCGAGGAGCGCGAGCGCGTGGAGCGGATCGTCAACGAGAAGGTGTTCGAGGCGATCCCGGTGCGGACGTTCGTGACGCCGATCGACGAGGCGCGCAAGCTCGGCGCGACCATGCTGTTCGGCGAGAAGTACGGCTCCGAGGTGCGGGTCGTCGAGATCGACGACTACTCGCGCGAGCTCTGCGGCGGCACGCACGTGCGCTCGACGGCCGAGATCGGGCCGTTCGCGATCCTCTCCGAGGGCTCCGTCGGCTCGGGTGTGCGCCGCATCGAGGCCGTGACGGCGGGCGACGCGTGGGCGTACCTGCACGGGCGCTCGCGACAGCTCGACGACGTGCGCGCCGAGCTCGAGCAGGCGCGGCGCGAGGCGAAGAAGCCGCGCAAGGCCGAGGCGCAGGTCGAGGTCGAGCCCGAGGTCGAGACAGTGAACGGCGTCAACGTGATCGCGCAGGCGGTGGAGGGGCTCTCGGCCGACGCGCTGCTCGACCTCTCCGACCGCTTCAAGCAGCGGCAGTCGCCGGCCGCGGTCGTGCTCGGCTCGCGCGAGGACGGCACCGTGCACCTCGTCGCGAACTTCGACCAGGCCGTCGCCGAGCGGGTCAGCGCGGGCGACGTCGTGCGGGAGATCGCGCCGATCGTCGGCGGAGGCGGCGGCGGCCGGCCGACGATGGCCCGCGCGGGCGGCAAGGATCCCGAGAAGCTCGCCGACGCGCTCGCCCGTGCGCGCGAGCTGATCTCGACCGCCCTCGCATGACGTGAAGGTGCTGGCGCTCGACTACGGGTCCGCGCGGACCGGCGTGGCCGTGTCCGACCCGACGGGCATGATCGCGCGGCCGATCGGCGTGGTGAAGGCCGTCAACGACAAGAAGGGGTTCGACGCACTGCTCACCGTCATCCGCGAGGAGCAGCCAGACCGGGTCGTCGTCGGCCTGCCGCTGACGCTGAAGGGCGAGCACGGCGCGCAGGCGACCGAGACGTCCGCGTTCGTCGAGTCTCTGCGCGCCGCCGTCGAGGTGCCGGTCGAGCTCTTCGACGAGCGCTTCACGTCGGTGCTCGCCGGCGGCGACGACGCACGCGCCGCCGCGCACCTCCTTTCGACCTATCTGGAGTGGCAGAGCGCCCGCAGATGATGCCCGTGCGGCGGCCGCAAGGCCCGTCGCGCGCGCAGATCCGCCGGCGGCGCATCGTGGCGCTCGTCGTCGCGCTGCTCGCGATCGCCGCGTTCGGCGCGGCGCTGTGGGTCGCGCTCCCGCACG
>JBKPLI010000087.1:0-11893 GCA_046731555.1 Actinomycetota bacterium
GACCTGCACCGCGCGCTTCCACGAGGGCAACGCGAACGCGCCGCCGCCGCGGAGCTGAAGCACGCCGATCACGCGGCCGGCGCGCAGGCCGCGCAGGTAGCGGATCTGCAGCGGCGAGCGAAGCCGGACGGCGACGGTCGAGTTCTTGCGCGCGGCCTTCACTGCCGCTGCGGGCGAGGAGACGACGCGGAGGCACTTGTCGCAGGTGCCGAGGGGAATGACGAGCAGCCGGTTGCGACCGGCCGCGGCGCGCAGACGGTTCAGTGCGTCGCCCTTGAAGACGTGTCCGTTCACGACGACGGCGTTGACGCCCGACTTGCCGAGCGTCCCAACGCGCTTCCACGCTACGTCCTTCGACGAGGCGTGCACGACCGACACGCCCCACACCTGACTTGGGAGGCGCGGCGCCGATGCGCCTGCAGGCAGGACCACGGAAATCGTGGCAAGTGCGGCGGCGAGTGTCGTCAGTGCGAGCTTCACAAGCGGGGTATGCGCCACGACGCAGGCGGATTCGGTACGGCCGCCCACGCGCCTGGATCCTTGGACTCGTTGGCGAGGTGTCGTCTCCCGCGACGCCCCTTATCGGGCGGCGACTATAACAGCGTCGAACGACGACGTCTGCGCGTACGGGACGCGCGCTTACAGTTCGTTAAGAAGCTGCCTTCAGACGCAGTCGTGCGAAACGCGCAATCAGTGCTCGAACGCGCCGGCAGGTCGGGCTGACGCGCAAGCGGTGCGACGAAACCCGCCGCCGCGAGGCTCGGAACGCTGCGATCCGTGCTCGAGCACTTCGAGCCGCCGATGAGCACGTTGTAGCGGTAGGTGTCCTTCGAACTGCACCCGTCGTTCGGCATCACGTTGCCGACGATCTGGAAGTTCGACTTCGGAGTCTCCTTGTCGCCGAACGCCATCGGCATCTTCGACGAGTTGTATGCGAAGCGGAAGTTGTCGAGACGCGACCAGTCGCCGGCGAAGCGGATCGCGTAGCTGCAGCAGTTGTACGAGCCGCCCCACGTCGACGCGTCGAAGAAGTTGTTCTCGATCGTGACGTTGCGCAGCGGCGGCAGGCCCTGCTTCCACCACGGCGTGCCGGCGAAGATCGAGAACACGTCGCAGCGCACGAAGCGCGAGTTGCGGATCGTGACGCCGTTGCCGCCCGTGATGAAGATGCACTGCGTGTGATCGCCTTCCTTCGCCTTGCTGAAGTCGTGGAAGTACACGCTGTCGAGGAGGAGGTTGCGCGGCTCCCCGTCGTGGTCGCCGAACGTGATCCACACGGTGTGGAACTCGTCGCCGACGAGCGACGGTCCGATGTCGCCGCCGATGACGGATGTGTTGTGCGAGCCCCAGATGCCGAACCAGGCGACGTCGAGGTTGCGCGCGGTGAAGCCGGTCGACTCCTCGACGCGTTCCACTCGAGCATCTGCACGCTCCGCACCTCGACGTGGTCGGCGTGCACCTTCAACGAGCCGAGGCGCACCTTCGCGCCGGCCCGCGGCTTGAAGATCACCTTGCCGCCCTTCGTGCCCGTCAGCGTCTGGTCGGGATAGCCGCCGGCCGCGACCTCGACGATCTGGCCGGGCTTCGCGACGTCGTACGCACGCTGGAAGCTGCGGCACGGGGCGGAGGCGGTGCAGCCGCCGGAGTCGGAGCCGGTCGTCGCGACGGCGAGCGTCGGCCGCGTGACGGGCGTCGCCGCCTGCGCGCAGAGGAGCACGGCGACGAGCGAGAGGGTTGTCGCCAGCAGGATCCGCATGTGGCCGAGAGGCCGCTCGGCCCCAGACACCCTGGGGCCGAGCGGTGATCCTAACGCGTGTCTGCCGCGGGCTCACCCGCGTTTTGCACGCCTTTTACTTCTCGTCTGCGCCTGCGTCCGGTGCGCCCTGCGGCCGCTCCGTGCCGTCGAGGTCCTGCGACGGATAGTCGCCCGGCTCGCCTGCGCCGAGCGCGCAGGTGTCGTTCGAGGCCAGGTGGTAATCGGCCTGCTGGTCGACGTTCGTCCAGAGGTTGCCGGTCGCGAGCCGCGGCGTGCAGACCTTGGAGTGCGACCCGCAGGAGGTGCCGCCCGGGGCGAACACGTTGTAGTCGTAGTTGGCGGTGATGACGCCGCCGCCGGCGCAGCCGCCGTACGAAGAGAGGAACACGTTGCCGTAGATCACGGTGTTCCCCGGCCTGGTGGGGCTGCAGGAGTTGCAGCCGTACCCGTCGTCGCCTTCGACGGTGTTGTAGCGGACGACCGTGTCGCCCATGAGGGCGATCTCCTGCGGGCCGTCGCAGCCGCCGCCGCAGGCGTTGGTCTCTTCGATGAAGTTGTTCTCGACCAGCAACTTGCCGGGATCGCCCATGAAGATGCATTGCGTGCCGCACCACCAGATGCGGTTGCCACGCACCACGCTGCCGGTGTCGTCGGGGTTGAGGTCGAACGCGTCGATGTGCGCGCCGCCACAGCCGCTGCTGAGGTTGTCGTGGACGAGGTTGTACTCGACGGTGAACTGGGCGTTGCCGGACTGGACGAGATCGCTGCACAGGTTCTCGCCGCCGAGGTCGCTCGGCCCGACGTCGCCGTTGCGGAACGTGTTCCCGCGGCTGCCGTCGTCGAAGTAGACGTTGCGGGCGTGCACGTCCTCGACCACGTTGCCCGTCACACGCGGCGAGTTGTTGCCCCAGCCGAAGTCGACGGCCTGGTCGCTGCTGCTGATGCCGTTGACCTGGATCCGGTTCGCCTCGTTCACGCCCAGCTGGTCGCCGCCGTCGATCGCGAGGTCATGCGTCTTCACGTCGAGGTAGCCGTCGACGACGATGTTCTCGCCCGGTGCCGGGTGCATCGAGATCACCGCGGAGCCGAGGGAGAGGTTGCTTCTGTCGGCGATCGTCTGTGACGGATAGGTCCCGCCCTTCACGAGGATCACGTCCCCGGTACTCGCCGCCTGATAGGCAGCGTTCCAGGAACCGCACGCCTGTGCGTCGGCGTACCCGCCGCGCGAGGCCTGCCGGGCGCAGGAGCCGCCGTTCGGATCGACCCACAGGTTCGCCGTCCCGTTCGACGGCGGCGGCGCCTGCGGACACGCGGCCGTCGAGCCGTTGATCGTCGCCTTCCCGGACCGATTCCCGGCCGCATCGGCGGCGTCGACGGCCAGCGAGTAACCCGTGCCGCACGTCAGGCCGGTGTAGGTGAACGACGTGCCGGACGCGGTCCCGACCTGCTG
This sequence comes from Actinomycetota bacterium, assembly GCA_046731555.1. Lineage (GTDB taxonomy): Bacteria > Actinomycetota > Thermoleophilia > Gaiellales > Gaiellaceae > PALSA-600. The sequence goes on from JBKPLI010000087.1 coordinate 3,207, forward strand.
GCCGGCGCGGTAGAGCCCGTAGCCCGTCACGCCGACGTTGTCGATCGACTGGCTCCAACTCACGCTGACCGAATCGCCGGTCGTGCCGACGACAGTGAAGTTCCCCGGCACGGTCGGCGCGGTCGTGTCGGCCGGCGGTGCACACGCCGCGGTCGACGCGTTCAGCGTCGCCTTGCCCGAGCGGTTGCCGGCCGCGTCGACGGCGTCCACGGCGAGCGCGTAGCTCGTCCCGCACGAGAGGCCGGTGACGGTGTACGTCGTCCCGGTCGGGTTGCCGACCCGGGTCGTGCCGTTGTATGCCCCGTAGGCGGTTACGCCGACGTTGTCGAACGACGCGCTCCACGCGAGGCTGATCGACGAGGCGGTCGAGCCCGTCGCGCGCAGGTTCGTCGGCGTCGTCGGCGCCTGCGTATCCGTCGGACCGGGGCACGCCGTCGTGGACGCGCTGATCGTCGACTTGCCGGAGCGGTTCCTGGCCGCGTCCGCCGCGTCGACGGCGAGCGTGTACGTGGTCCCGCAGGTGAGACCGCCGTACGTATAGCTCGTGCCCGGCGTCGACCCGGCCAGCGTGTTGTTGCGGTACAGCCCGTAGTCCGTCACACCGACGTTGTCGAGCGACTGGCTCCAGGTGACGCTGATCGTGGTGCCGGTCGTCCCGACGACGATGAAGTTGCCCGGCGTCGTCGGCGCCTGCGTGTCCGCCGCCGGCGCGCACGCGGCGGTCGTCGTGGTGATCGACGTCTTCGCGGACCGGTTGCCGGCCGCGTCGACGGCGTCGACGGCGAGCGTGTAGCTCGCGCCGCAGGCGAGACCCGAGACGGTGTACGTCGTGGAGGTCGCGTTGCCGGCGAACGTCGAACCCTTGTAGACGCCGTAGCCCGTGACGCCGACGTTGTCCGTCGAGGCGTTCCACGCCAGGCTGACCGAGGCCGGCGTCGAGCCGGTCGCACGCAGGCTCGTCGGCGTCGACGGCGCCGTGGTGTCGGCCGGAGGCGGTGAGGGTGGAGGCGAGGTGGCCCCGCCGATCGCCGTCCTCATGTCGGACCGGATTGCGCTCGAGCTGAGGCTCCGGTTGTAGATGCGGAGCTCGTCGATCGAGCCCTGGAAGAACTCGTCCCAGACCGAGTTCCCGCCGAGGCGCAGCGGCCGAGTCGACGTCGCGATGGAGCCTCTCGCGGACCTCGACCGGACGCGGTCGCCGTTCACGTACAGCCGAATCGACGAGCCGTCGTACGTCGCTGCCAAGTGCGTCCACGTCCCGGCCGGGATCGCGGAGTCCTCGCGCAGGTACGTGTCCGATCCGCCGACGAACACGTGCCCGCTTGGTCCTTCGGAGTTCGTATGCGCATAGAGCGCGTAATCGAGTTGCCCCGGCTGCTCCTTCACGGCGACGGTGCGCCAGCGGCCGGTCAGCGCGGTCGGATTGACCCACGCCTCGATCGTCATGCCCTTCGTCAGGTCGAGCGACGACGAGTCGGCGACCGTGACCCAGTCGTCGACGCCGTCGAACGTGAGTGCGCCCCCGTACTTTCCGCCCTTGGACCACGCCGCCCCCGAGATCACGCCGTCGTTGCCGTTGCCCGAGCGGTCGGCGAGAACCGAGCCGCTCCCGGCATCGAAGTCGTACGACGCGACGAGGCCTGACCCCGCCGCCGACGTGTCGCCCGCGGCCGACAGTCCGGCCGCGAACACGGAAATGACACAGATAACACCGATGAACTTCGCCGCAGGGTGTCTCCACGCACCGAACTTCGGCATGTTTTGAACCCCCTGTTGCAGCGAAAAGCGTCGTCGCTCCCGACGTCGCGCCCGCTGCTGGTTTGGTCGATTGGTCGATGACTGGGCTGGACAGCAGCGTTCCTTCCTTGCTGCGAAGCAAGGAACGCTAGCGATCCTTGACCGGATACGCCTGCGAAGACCGAACTCCTCGCGGGCGGGAGGCTAACTGGTCGGGCGGAGGACGCGCGCGCGTAAGAGACCGGCGACGGCCTCCGTGTGCAGCGCCAGGAAGTCGGGCGACCGCGGATCGAGGCCGAGCGTGCGGGTGATCGCATCGGCGTAGGCGAAGGGGAACCAGCAGAGCGAGACGGCGCTCAGGAGCAGGTCACGCTCGGCCTCCGCGCCGGTCGACGAGCGCAGCACGTCAAGGAGGTCCGGCGCGTGCGCGGCGAGCTCGTCGAGCATCTTCCCCTGCCCGCCGAGCGATTCCCATTGGAGCAGGCGCACGAGCGCCGGATCCTCGGCGAGCAGCTCGAGATGTGTGCGGACGAGGTTGGCGAGCTGATCCTCGTCGTCGGCGCCGGCTTCGCGCAGTCGGTCGTACACCGGGCGGAGGCGAAGCCGCGCGCGCTCGAGGATGCGCTCGACGACGGCGTCGTACAGCCGCTCCTTGACGCCGAAGAAGTAGCCGGGCGTGCCGCGCGAGAGGCCGGCCGCGTGGCCGATCTGCTCGAGGCTCGCGCCGCCGAACCCGCGCTCCGCGAAGAGTCGCTCGGCCTCTGCGAGGATCGCCTCGCGGGTCTGCGCCCCGTCCCGCCTGTGCGCGCGCCACTCGTTCATGCGCCGGTCCGCACGCGTCGCCGGAGCGAGCCGGGCACCGTGCCCGTTCGACTCGGCCACGTTCCCCGCAACCCCGAGATCCCCTCCGTCCCCAACGTCGTCCTCGGCTCATTATCAACCAGGATCCGCACTTTGCGAATCCAGATCGAGCGTGTCGAGCGCGAACGTGTGGCGGTGTCTACAGCTCGGACAACCGGGGCTCGGCCGGCGCCGCCGCACGGCGGCGACGGGCGGCGAGGCCCTTCATCAGCTCGCGGATCTCCGGCGCGCGCCAGAGGCAGCACGGCGTGTACACCGCCGCGCCGAGCACGATGAGCAGCACGAGCGTCGCTGCCTGCGGCACGTCCTGGGCGACGAGCGCCTGACGTGCCGCGACGACGACCACGGCCATGATCGCGGTCGCCTGCGCGACGCCGCCGAAGGCGGCGACGAACCGCCAGAGCGGGAAGCCGAGCGCACGGCACGCGAGGTACGCGCGGATCGGCTCGATCACCGTCGTGACGACCGCGTACGCGACGGCGACGCCGATGATCCCCCAGTGCACGCCGACAAGGAACGAGGTCAGGCTGCCGACGAACCACAGCGCGGTGAACCCGAGCAGCCAGCTCGCCTTGCCGAGCGCGAGCAAAATCTCGCCGTTCAGGGTCTGCAGCGACTGCACGAGCCCGGCCCACGCGAGGATCTGGATCACGGGGATCGCGTCGTGCCACTTGTCGCCGAGCACGACGTCGACGAACTCGGGTGCGACGATCGCGAGCCCGACGAGCGCGGGGATGGAGATCGCGCCGACGAGCCGCATCACGCGCACCCACATGTCGGCCATGCGCTCCTTGTCGTCCATGCGCGAGAACGCGGGGAAGAAGACCTGCTGCAGCGGTGCCGCGATGCGCGAGAACGGCACGAGGATGACGTTCGTCGCGAGCGAGTACGCGCCGAGCGCGGCCGCGCCGATGAAGCGGCCGATCAGGAGGTTCGCGATGTTGCGGCCCGCCTGGTAGAGCAGGTTCTCGCCGAACACGTTGCCGGCGAAGCCGCCCAGCCGGCGCAGGCTCGCCGTCGAGAACCTGAACTTCGGCCGCCACGGCGTCAGGATCCAGAGCAGGATCGTCGAGGTCGTTGCGTCGGCGAGCTGCTGGATCACGATCGCCCACGCGCCGCCGCCCGCGATCGCGACCGCGATGCCTGCGGCCGCGCCGGCGACCGTCGCCGCCATCTGGCGCAGCTCGAGAATCCGGAACTGCATGTCGCGCACGAGCAGCGCCGACTGCGTCGTCCCGAGCGTCGCGACGAAGAAGCTCAGCGACAGGACGACGAAGAGCGGCTGGACCTCCGGCTCGCCGTAGAACGACGCGAGCGGGCCCGACAGCGCCCAGCCGCCGAGCGCGAGCAGCACGCCGATCCCCGCCGACGACCAGAAGACGGTCGAGCGGTCGTCCTCGTCGATCGTGCGCCGCTGGATGAGCGCGGTCCCGAGCGCGTTGTCGGTGAACACGATCACGAAGCCGGAGAACACGAGCACCATCGCCGCGACGCCCCAGTCGTCCGGCGCGAGCATGCGCGCGAGGAAGAGGGCGACGACGAGCCGCGTGATCTGCAACATCACCTGAGAGCCCGCCTTCCAGGCGAGGCCGCTCAGGATGCGGCCGACCATCCCGTCGTGGTGGTGTTCGTCGCTCACGCCGCGATGCTGCGCTCGAGGAAGCTGCGGAGGTCGCCGGCGAGAGCGCCGGCCTTCGGCGCGAGGCCCGCCCCGTCGTGCTCGGCGGCGAGCGCGTCGCGCAGGCCGTCGGGCGACTCGACGAACGTGACGAGCCCGGCCTCGGCGAAGCGCCGGCCGAAGAAGAGCTGGTGGTCGTCGACGGCCTCGGCGTACTGCTTGAGGCGCGGCACGACGACGGGCTTCTTGCCGTTGCTGAGCGAGACGATGATCGAGCCGACTCCTGCGTGCGTCACGACGACGCGCGCGCGGCGCACGTGCTCGACGATCTGTTCGAACGGCAGGAACTCGTGGAGGGTCGCGTTCTCCGGCCGCACGACCGACGCGCCGTACTGCACGACGATCTCCTCGCCGGCCGGCAGGGCCGCGACTGCGTGCAACAGCCGGTCGAAGCGCGCCTCGTTGGTTCCGACGGTGACGAAGATCATTCGCCCGTCGAGAAGACGTTGCCGACGTAGCGCGAGCGGGGAAGGGCCTGCGCGAGCTCGGGCCACTGCACGTAGGTGCGCTCGGCGACCGGCGCGATCATCCGGTACGAGAGCGACGGGCCTTCGATCCGCGTGAGGCTCTCGACGTAGACGACGCGCGTGCCGAGCAGCCGCCCGACCCAGGCGAACGGGACGGCGACGCCGGCGCCCGTCGTGACGATCACCTTCGGCCTCACGGTCCTCAGGACGCGGACGGCGACCCCGATGTTCCGGATCAGGTTCTTGACGCTCCGGTTCGTCGGGCCGTAGGCGTAGAACACCCGTTCGTCGCTGAGGAGCGAGCGGGCATCGCTCTTGTCGAACGTGACCCAGGCCCGGCTGAAGCCGGCCCACGAGTCGCGCAGGGCGCACAGCTGCAGGAGATGACCGCCCGACGAGCAGACGAGCAGCACGTCGGCGCGGGGGGTCGTCGGCGCTCCCGAGTCCACAGCTCCACCGTAGCCACGCCCTTCGCGCGCGCCTATGACCAGACGGCCGGAACCGGTCTAGCCGAACGGCTAGTCCCGCATTCGGCTCCGGAAGCCAAATCTGGCCCAACGGCGCGTGTTGACGGGCCGGAGGCCGACCTACCATGTGCCCATGGCAGCCGAGGGGATCGCGGTCGTCGTCCTCACGCACAACCGGCAGCACCTGCTGCAGCAGTGCGTCGAGAACGTGCTCGCGCGCGCCTCGGACGCGACAGGCGAGATCGTGATCTGGAACAACGCGTCGACCGACGCCACGGCCGAGTACCTCGCCACGCTGACGGATCCCCGGATCCGGGTCGTGAACAGCGAGGAGAACATCGGCCAGAACGCGTACGCGCGCGCCTTCCGGCTCACGGAGGCCCCCTACCTCGTGGAGCTCGACGACGACGTCGTCGAGGCGCCCCAGGCGTGGGATCGCATGCTCCGCGACGCGTTCCGCCGGCTGCCGAAGATCGGCTTTCTCGCGGCGGATCTCGAGGACGACCCGAACGACGAGGCGTCGCGCGTGCGGCACCACGTCCGCCCCGACGCGTACACGCTCGTCGAGGAGAACGGCGTCCGGCTCCTCCGAGGCCCGACCGGCGGCGGGTGCGCGATCACCTCGCGCGAGCTGAACCAGCGGGTCGGCGGCTTCCGCGAGGACAAGAAGAAGGTCTTCTGGCTCGAGGACGAGGCGTACATCAAGGACATCGAGCAGCTCGGCTTCGAGGCCGCGGTGCTCGCCGACCTCGTCGTCCACCACACGGGCGGGCCGTACTACTCGAAGGTTTCGAAGGAGAAGGACGAGTACTGGCGCCGCCGCGAGGCCGCGAAGGCCCGCCGGACGGCGGTCAAGCGGATCCTCGTGCGCCTCCCGTTCGTGGGACGGCTGAACGCCCGCTTCGGCTGGTTCGTCGCGCCTTCCTGACCGGCCGGCTCGACGCGAGACCCAATTCGGTGGTCACGGGGGTGATCCGCGCCGGGCGGCGGCGACGGCCTCGAGCCGGGAGTTGACGCCGAGAGCTCGGAAGAGACGGCGGATGTGGTTTCTGACCGTCTCGGTGCTCAGGTGGAGCTCGGCGGCGATCTGCTTCGTCGAGCGGCCCTGCTCGAGCAGGCGCAGCACCTCCACCTGGCGGGGGGTGAGATGCGGGTGTGGCGCCCTGAGCGCGTCGTCAGGCCGTTCGTCCAAGAGCCCGAAGACGCCGACCACCCGTTCACCGCTCCTGAGCGGTACCGCGCTGATGTCCACGGCCACCCGCTCGCCGGCGGTCGAGAGCAAGACGCCGGTCGCTTCCGTGGCTGCGGCTGTGCCGAGCACCTTCCGGGTGAACAGCTCGCGGGCGCGCCGGTTGTCCTCGGGCGCGACGACGGAGGTGATGTGGCGACCCCGAACGTCGCCGAGAAGCCGCTCGGCCGCCGCGTTGATCCAGCGGACGATTCCCGTCGTGTCGAGGATGTAGCTCGGCACGGCGACGCCCTCCAGAGCCTGCTCGACGTCGCCGCCGACTCCCAGTCCGTGGGCCATGGTGGAAGTGTGGCTGATCGCGGGGTCTGACCCGGGACCATTCCGAAAGGGCGGTCTCGCTAGGAGTAGGTCGCCGAGTAGCCGCCGGCGGCCGCGTCGAAGAACGCGTAGCTGATGCCCTTGATCGTCTGCGTCGTGAAAGACACGTTCGTGCCGCCGCGGGAGATCGAGGTCAGGGTCTTGCCGTTGCTCGACATCGGAAGCATCGCGCGCAGGCCGTTCGCGCCCGAGCCGACGGCGATCGTGAAGGTGACGGTCGAGCCGTTCCACGAGAAGTTGCGGAACGTCGAGCGGCCGCGGCCGTCGACCCAGTCGAGAGCCTGCTTCGCCGAGATCACCGGCACGCTCTTCGACTTCGCGGATGCGATCACCGCGTCGGAGTCGGCGTTCGCAGCGATGTCGGTGTGGATGAGGATCGTGAACATGCCGTAGAAGGCGTTCGCGCCGAGCGCGTTGTCCATGAGGAAGTTCGCGGATGCCGGCTGCGCCATGTTCGACTCGTCCGTGTTGTGCGTCATCGCCTGGTAGACGTCGATGAGCGAGCCGTCCGTATCGGCGAAGCGCATGATTTCGCCCGAGCCGTTCATGTAGCCCGGCGTGTTGCCGATCCAGCTCGCGGGGTAGTGGTAGTAGTTCGTGTCGAGGCGGATGCCGTGCGCGAGCTCGACCTTGGGCTGCGTCGCCCAGTCGGCCCACTCGACGCAGTGCGTCCGCTCGGTCACCGGCGCCGGGATGCTCGTGTACTTCGCGAGGAACGCGTTCAGCTGCGGCGTGTAGTACTGCGAGTCGAGCCCGCCCTGCGGCCACGCCTTGCACGAGTTGTCGATGCTGACGTGCAGAGCGACCTCGAAGCCCTGCGAGGTGTAGGAGGCGGCCTGCGCGTTCGTGAGCGGGGTGTTCGTGTAGATGTAGGACGTCGAGCGAATGCAGTCCCAGTTCACGACGGAGCAGCCTGCGGGGCTCGCGGCGATGTACTGGTCGAACCGCCCGGCGGTGCCGCCGGTGGCGTGGTCGTCGCCGGTCATGACGATCGCGGCCTTCTCGTCGCGCGGCAGGTACCAGAAGCGCGGCAGCGGCGTCTTGTTCGCGTTCATGCGCGTGATCAGGTTCGCCAGCAGCCGCTGCTGCTCGTCCGCCTGCGGGACGCCGATCTTGCTCGTGTCGAGCCACGTCGAGTAGAAGAGGTCGTTCGGCCGGATGTCGCCGACGCCGTCGCGGTCCTGGCCGGCGAACGCCGGGTTGCCCTGGCGCGTGTAGACGATCGACCGGTCGAGGTCGAAGGTGAACGCCGCCGCCTCGCCGCCGCTCGAGCCGACCGACTTCAGCGTCACGGCCGGGTTCGACGTGGCGGTCGTCGAGTTCGAGTACAGCGTCGCGATCGCTGTCGCGCCGGAGAGCGTGTAGCGGTCGGCGGTGCCGTGGAACTGCATCGTCTGGCCGTAGATGCCGTTGCCGGGCGTCGTCGTGGTGTCGACCTTCAGGTACGCGTTCGCGAGCGTCGTGTTCGTGTCGGTGATGCCGAGCAGGCCGGCGAGCTGCTTGTCCGGGTGGAGCGCGATCAGGTTGCCGCCCGCCGTCACCCAGTTCGTCAGCGTCTGGACCTGCAGCGACGTCAGCGGCGTGTCGCCGAGGATCGCGACGTCGTAGTACGAGAGCACGGCCGGCGACACGAGCGAGATGTCGAGCGTCGAGAAGTCGTTCAGGCCCTCGGCCTTGAGGATCTCGGTCGTGTACATCGTGAACTTGTTCGTCGTCGACCCGATGACGAGAATCGGCGGCGGCACGGCCTCCGTCGTGAACGTCCAGACCTTGTCGGCCGCGAGCGGGTTGCCGGCACGGTCCTTCAGGCCGCCGACGCCGCCCTTGATTGTGACCGTGTAGCTCGCGCCGTACGTGAGCGCGACCGACGGGACGAGCGTCGCGGACGCCGTGTACTCGTCGTACTGCAC
>JBKPLI010000088.1:0-16109 GCA_046731555.1 Actinomycetota bacterium
AGGCCGACCCGCACGTGTGGCTCGACCCCGTGCGGTTCTCGCGCGTCGTGCGGCGGGTCGGCGCCGCACTTGAGCGGCCGCAGCGCGCGGCGCTCGTCGCGGCCGAGGTGCGCGCGCTCGACCGGCGCTACCGCGACGGCCTCGCGCACTGCGCACGCCGCGAGCTCGTGACGAGCCACGCCGCGTTCGGCTACCTCGCCGCGCGCTACGGGCTGAAGCAGGTGCCGATCACGGGCGTGGACCCGGGGTCCGAGCCGTCGCCGCGCGCGCTCGGCGACCTCGTCGACACCGTGCGCCGCGATCACGTGCGCACCGTCTTCTTCGAGAAGCTCGTCTCGCCGCGGCTCGCGCAGACCGTCGCGCGCGAGGCGGGCGCGAACACGGCCGTCCTCGACCCGCTCGAAGGGCTCACGCAGGCCGAGCTCGACCGCGGCGAGGACTACATGTCGGTGATGACGCGGAACCTGCGCGTCCTGCGACAGGCGCTCGGATGCAGCTAGCGATCGAGTTCGAGCACGTCGAGTTCGGCTACCTGCCTTCGCAGCCCGTCTTGCGCGACGTCGACCTGCGCGTCACCGAAGGCGAGTTCGTCGCGGTCGCCGGGCCGAACGGCGGCGGCAAGACGACGCTGCTGCGGCTCGCGCTCGGGCTCGAGCGGCCGACGCGCGGACGCGTGCTGCTGTTCGGCGAGCCCGCGACGTCGTTCCGCGACCGACGCCGGCTCGGCTACCTCGCGCAGCGCACCCGCGTCGGCGTCGACGCGCCTGCGACCGTGCGCGAGGTCGTCGAGGCGGGCCGCGCCGCGGTCCGCCCGCTCGGGCGTCTGCGCCGCGAGGACCGCGAGGCGGTCGCGGAGGCGATCGAGCGCGTCGGCCTCACTCCGCTCGCGTCGCGGCCGCTCAGCCGGCTCTCGGGCGGGCAGCAGCAGCGCGCGTTCATCGCGAAGGCGCTCGCAGCGCAGCCGTCGCTGCTCGTGCTCGACGAGCCGACCACCGGCGTCGACGTCGAGTCGCAGGAAGCCCTCGCCGTGCTGCTCGAGCAGCTGAACCGCGAGCTCGGCGTCACCATCGTCTACGTCTCGCACGAGTTCGGCGCGGTCGAGCACGTCGTCGAGCGGCTCGTGCTCGTGCGGCAGCAGATCGTCTTCGACGGCCGCCCGTCCGCGCTCCCGGCCGTGTGGCACGACCCGTCGCACACGCATGCTTGACCTCGAGTTCATGCGGCTCGCGTTCGCCGCCGGCGCGATCGTCGGCGTGCTCGCGCCGACCGTCGGCTTCTTCCTCGTGCAGCGGCAGATGAGCCTGATCGGCGACGGCATCGGCCACGTCGCGTTCGCCGGCGTCGCGATCGGCTATCTCCTCGGCGTCTCGCCGGTGCTGACCGCGCTCGTCGCCGCGCTCGTCGGCGCCGGCGCGATCGAGTGGCTGCGCGCGCGGCGCCGCGCGGCCGGCGACCAGGCGCTCGCGATCGTCTTCTACACGGGCATCGCGGCCGGAGTCGTGATCGTCTCGGCCGCCGGCGCGCTGAACGTGAACCTGTTCGCGTACCTCTTCGGCTCGATCCTGACGGTCACGCGCGCCGATCTCGCGCTCATCGCCGGGCTCGGCGTCGCGTCGCTCGTGATCGTCGCCGTCCTGCTGCGCGGGCTGATCGCGGTCGCGCTCGACGAGGAGGGCGCGCGCGTCGCGGGCCTGCCCGTGCCGCTGCTGAACGCGACGGTGTCGATGCTCGCGGCGCTGACGGTCGGCGTCTCGATGCGGATCGTCGGGATCCTGCTCATCGCCGCGCTGATGGTTCTGCCGGTGATCGCGGCGCAGCGCGTCGCGTGGAGCCTGCGCTCGACGATGGCGATCTCGATCGTGCTCGGCCTCGTGTCCGTGCTCGTGGGTCTGACCCTCTCGTACTACGGCGACGCCCCGCCCGGCGGGACGATCGTGCTGACGGCGACCGCGCTGTTCGTCGCCGCGTCGGCGGTGGACGCCGTGCGCGCGCGGGTGTAGACCTGGGCGGGTGCCCGACGTCTACCTGACGATCACGGAGGCCGACGCCGACGTGCTCGAAGCGATCGCGCAGATCCTCGAGCTGCGCGCGGCCGACCCGCAGCAGGCGGCGATCCGCGAGACGTACCTGAACGCGGTCGCGTGGCCGCAGGGCGCGCGCGTCGTCGAGGGCGGCTGCGGCACGGGCGCGGTGTCGCGCGCGGTCGCGGCGCGACTCGAGGTGGGCGAGGTCGTCGCGACCGACCCGTCGCCGTACTTCGTCCAGCGGGCGCGCGAGCTTGCGTCCGGGATCGACGGCCTGACGTTCGCGGTTGCGGACGCGAGCAGCCTGTCGTTCGAGGACGGCTCCTTCGACGTCGCGCTCTATCACACCGTGCTCTGCCACGTGCCCGAGCCGGAGTTCGCGCTCGTGGAGGCGTTCCGCGTGCTGCGGCCGGGCGGGCAGCTCGTCGTGTTCGACGGCGACTACACGACGGTGACGGTCGCCGTTCGACAGGCCGATCCGCTGCAGACGTGCGTCGACGCGGCGGTCAACGGGCTCGTGCACGACCGCTACTTCGTCCGGCGCCTCCCGTCGCTCGTCGCCGCCGCGGGCTTCGAGTCGATCGCGTCAGCGAGCCACGGCTACGTCGAGTCGCCCTCTTCGGGCGGCTACATGCTGACGCTGATCGACCGCGGCGCCGACGCGCTCGCAGCCGACGGCGTCGTCGCGGCCGAGACGGCGGAGGTGTTGAAGGCCGAGGCGCGCCGCCGCTCGGACGCGGGCGAGTTCTTCGGGCACATCGCCTACGCGAGCCTCACCGCGGCGAAGCCGGGCTAGAGATCGGCGAGCACCGCGTCGATGCGCACGAGGAACGCGCGTGCGTTCGACCGCTCGGCGAGCTCCCGCGCCTCCGTGAGCAGCCGGCGCGCGTCGTCGGGCCGACCGCGCTCGGCCGCGGCCTCGCCGAGCGTGAGCAGCCCCGCCGCGACGCCGGGCAGGAAGCCCTCGACGCGGCGCAGCTCGACCGACTCCTCCCAGCGCGCCCACGACCCGTCGAGGTTGCCGGCCTCCTCGTCCTCCCACGCGAGGTGCCGCGTCGCGTACGACATGAGCACGCGGTCGCCGTGCGCCTCGCCCACCGCGTACGCCGCCTCGAAGAACGGCCGCGCCGCCCCGCCGTCGCCGTCGACGACCTGGTGGAAGAGGCCGACCCACAGGCGCGCCCAGCCCTCGAGCAGCAGATCCTCCGCGGCGGCGGCCAGCGCGAGCGCCCGCTCGAACAGCGCGAGCTCGTGCACGTTGCGCTCCCGCGTCTCGAGGAAGTCCGCGTGCAGGATCCGCCCGCGGCCGAGCGCGACGAGCGCCTCGGCGCGGTCGAGCTCACGGCCCGCGGCTGCGCGCGCCTCGGCGTCGGCCGCGAAGAGCGCCTGCTCGTTCAGGAGGTCGGCCCGCAGGAGCGGGTCGCCGGCGACCTCGAGCGCCTCGGGCCAGCGCCCCTCGCCGCGGAGCTGCGTGACGCGCTCCATGCGCCTCAGCGGTAGCGCGCCGCGAAGTCGCGCATGCGCTTCTCGTCCGGGAAGGTGACGACGACGCCGTCGGCGCCGGCCTCGAGCATCCCCTCGACACGGTCGAGCGACGTGCGCGGGACGACGCGCAGGTCCGGATGCTCCGCCTTCACGCGGCGGACGTCGTCCATGTTCGAGCCGCGGGACGGGTGCCAGGCGTCGCCGAGCTCGAGCGCGCGGCGGATCGCGGGCTCCGAGCCGCCGCCGACCCAGATCTCGGGCGGCGGCGACGGCAGCGGCGCGAAGGTCGCGCCGTGGAACGACCACCACGTGCCGTCGAAGTCGCGCTCGCCCTGCCACAGCGCGCGCATGACGCGGATCGCCTCGTCGCTGCGTCGGCCGCGGCCGGCGAACTCGATGCCCATGGAGTCGAACTCGTCCTTGTGCCAGCCCATGCCGACGCCGAGCGTGAAGCGGCCGCCGGAGAGCTCCTGCAGCGACGCCGCCTCCTTCGCGAGGTGGATCGGGTGGTGCAGGGGTACGAGCACGATCGACGTCCCGAGCCGTACGCGCTCCGTCCAGCCGGCGATCCACGCGAGCGTCACGAGCGGGTCGTACACGCGCCCGTACGGGTCGACCCCCTCGGGGCCGACGATGATGTGCTCCGTCGTCCAGACCGAGTCGAACCCGAGCTCCTCGGCGAGCTCGGCGCTGCGGCGGATGCCGTCGACGGTCGAGTCAAGGCCGAAGTTCGGCAGGATCACCCCGAGGTGCACGACCCGAGACTAGTTGCCGCGAGGGTGGCCGGGCTGGCGACGATCGACCCCGACGGCCGGCCGCACCTCGTCCCGATCGTGTTCGCGCTCGAGGGCGACACGCTCTACACGGCCGTCGACTGGAAGCCGAAGCGATCGCGCACGCTGCGCCGCATCGAGAACGCGCGCGCCAGGCCGGACGTGACGATCCTCGTCGACCACTACGACGACGACTGGTCGCAGCTCTGGTGGATCCGCCTCCGCGGACGGGCGCGCGTCCTCGACGCGGGGGAGGAACGCGAGCGCGCCCTGGCGCTGCTCGCCGACAAGTACGGGCAGTACCGAACGCGGCCGCCCGACGGGCCGGTGCTCGCCGTCGACGTCATCGACGTCTACTCGTGGTCCGCGTGAACTCACAACCGATTCCCAGGTAGCGGGAGTACCGTCAACGGCATGGACGAACACACGGAATTCGAACACCAGCGCGTGACGCGGCGCGGGTCGCTGCTCAAGCTCGGCGGGTTGCTCGCCGCGCTCGGCGGGGGCGCCGTGACGGCGTCCGAGTCCGCAGGCGCGGGGCCGGCCGGCGTCGCGTCGGGAGTCGTGAGCTGCGTGCTCACGCCCGAGCTCACGGAGGGCCCGTTCTACGTCGCGGGCGAGAAGGTACGGCGGAACATCGCCGAGGGACGGCCGGGGGCGCCGCTGCGTCTCAGGCTCACGATCGTGAACGCATCGACGTGCAAGCCGATCAAGGGCGCGGCCGTCGACGTCTGGCACTGCGACGCGCTCGGCGCGTACTCAGGGGTGCAGGGCTCGAGCGGCACCTTCATGCGCGGCATCCAGCGCACGGACGCGAAGGGCGTCGCGATCTTCGACACGGTCTACCCGGGCTGGTACCAGGGGCGCACGGTGCACATCCATGTGAAGGTGCACGTCGGCGGACGGGTCGTGCACACCGGGCAGCTCTTCTTCCCCGACGCGACGACCGACGCCGTCTACAAGCGGTCGCCGTACAGCCGCCGCGGCACGCGCGACATGCGCAACGTGAACGACTCGATCTTCGTCAACGGCGGCCAGAAGTCGATCCTCAAGGTCGCGAAGAGCGGCAACGGGTATGTCGCCTCGATCGCGACGGGGTCACCAGGTCGTAATCGTCAGAGCCACTCGGTGACGAACGCCGGCGACGCGTGGATGTTCACCATCCGCGCGTTGTCGGGGCCGACGCTCTTGAACCCGTGCGGCGTGCCGGCGTGGACGATCACGACCTGGCCGGGGCCGGCGCGCACGACCTCGTCGCCGACGGTGAAGTCGGCCTGGCCCGAGTGGACGACGAAGACCTCCTCGTACGGGTGCCGGTGCAGGTCCGGCCCGCCGCCCGGGGGCGTGTCCACGACGATCAGCGACACCGTCGCGCCGTACCGCTCGCCGACGAGCTCGCTCGCGGCGTCGGTGACGCGGATCGCGTCCGGCTCGACCAGCTCGTAGCTCATGCCGGAGACGTTAACGGCGAGGGCCCGCCCGAGCGGGCCTTCGCGTCGCCGGGGGGAGCCGGCCGGGCGAGGGAATCTCTTACCTGCCGCGGCCGTGGCCGCCGCCTGGCTTCCGGTCGGCGGCCTCGCTCTCGTCGAGGTCGCCGGCCTTGACCGCGGCATCGATTCGCGCGACCGCAAGCGACTTGCGCGCCGCGGAGAAGCCGTCGTTCAGCTTCGCGATCGTGATGCCGAGGTTCGTCGCGACGGTCTTCGTGCGGCTGATCGAGTACGCGAAGGCGAGGTTGTCCTCCGCCTCCGCCTTGTACTCGTCCGCGTCGTCCGCCTCGAGGTCGCCGTCGTCGACGGCCTCGTCGACACGCGCGGTCGCCGCATCGACGATCGCCTGCTTCAGCTTCGCGCGCTTGACGCCGAGCTCCTTCGCCGCGGCCGTCACGAGCGCGCTCGTGCTTGCCTTGCCGTAGTGCCCGCCGCCGCCACCGTGCGCCGATGCTGAGCCACGCCGACAGTCAGCAGCGAGGTCGCCGCGACGGCGAGCACGAGCATCAGCTTCGTCGTCTTCGTCATCCGTCTCCTCTCGTAGAGCAGGGCGGGCTCATCGAAACACCCACCTTGAGAAAGCCCTGCGAAACCACTAAGAGCTTTCGGACGCGGGACACAGGCGCTTCACAGGTGCACGCGCACTCACAGCAACCTCACAGCCACGGTCCCGGCGTTCTCAGCCGGCTCACAGGAAGTGCTGGCACCGTGATCGACGTGAACGCCAACCCCCAACCCGACCAGGCCCGCATCCTCGTCGTCGACGACGAGCCGTCGATCGTAGACGCCGTCGCGACCGCCCTCCGCTACGAGGGCTTCGACGTCGAGGAGGCGGCCACCGGCCGCGGCGCTCTCGCAGCCGTCGCGCAGTTCGAGCCCGACCTCGTCGTCCTCGACTGGATGCTCCCCGACATCGAGGGCATCGAGGTCGGGCGGCGGCTGCGGGAGCAGGGCTACAAGACCGCGATCCTCTTCCTCACGGCGAAGGACGCGGTCGAGAACAAGGTCGAGGCGCTGCGCGCAGGCGGCGACGACTACGTGACGAAGCCGTTCAGCCTCGCGGAGATCGTCGCGCGGACGCAGGCGATCCTGCGCCGCACGGCGAGCGCGCTGCCCGGCGACGTCCTGCGCTTCGCCGACCTCACGCTCGACGAGACGCGGCACGAGGTGCACCGCGGCGAGACGCAGATCGCGCTCACCGCAACCGAGTTCTCGCTGCTGCGCTACTTCCTCCTCAACCCGCGGCGCGTGCTGTCGAAGTCGCAGATCCTCCAGAACGTGTGGCGCTACGACTTCGGCGGCAACTCGAACGTCGTGGAGACGTACGTCAGCTACCTGCGCCGGAAGCTCGACGCCGAAGGGCCGCCGTTGATCAAGACCGTCCGCCAAGCGGGGTACATGCTCGAAGCGGAACGCGAGTAGATGATCGATCGCATGTCGCTGCGCGCCCGGCTCGTGCTGGGCGTGGTGGTGCTCGCCGCGGCGGGGCTGCTCGTCGCGGACGCGGCGACGTACGCGCTTCTGAAGTCGAATCTCGTCCAGCGCGTCGACCGGACGCTCGACGACGACGAGCACGCCGTACTCGACCGGCGCGGACGCGAGGGCCCGGGAAACATCCCGCCGAATCTTTTCGTGCAGGTGCGCTCGCTCGACGGGAGCTCCGTGCTCCAGACGGTGCCCACGCCGGCGTTCGGCGACGAGCAGCCTCCGACGCCGCAGCTGCCGTCGAGGATCGACGTGAGCGCGCCCTCCGACGGCGCGCACGACAGCGTGCGCCATTTCACCGTCGACGGGCAGGACGGCGGCGAGTACCGCGTGCGCGCATCGATCGACCAGGGCGCCGACGGGATGCTCGTGCTCGCGACGTCGCTCGCCGACGTCAACAACACGCTGCGCCAGCTGCTCATGATCGAGCTGCTCGTGACCGCGATCGTGCTCGCCGCGCTCGCGGCCGGCGGCCTGTGGGTCGTGCGGCTCGGGCTGAGGCCGCTCGACGCGATCGGGACGACCGCGGCCGCAATCGCCGCCGGTGACCTGACACGCCGCGTCGAGCGCGCGGAGGATCGCACCGAGGTCGGCCGGCTCGGGCTCGCGCTGAACGCGATGCTCGGCCAGATCGAGACGGCGTTTCGCGCCCGCGAGGCGTCGGAGCGCAAGCTGCGCCGGTTCGTCGCGGATGCCTCGCACGAGCTGCGCACGCCGCTCGCGGCCGTGCGCGCGTACGCAGAGCTCTTCACGCGCGGCGCGTCGACGCGGCCCGACGACCTCGAGCGGTCGATGACCGGCATCAGCCGCGAGTCGGAGCGCATGAGCTTCCTCGTGGACGACCTGCTGCTCCTCGCGCGCCTCGACGAGGGGCGTCCGCTCGAGCAGGAGCCGGTCGCGCTCGACGAGGTGGTATCCGAGGCGGTCGAGACGGCGCAGACGCTCGAGCCGGCGCGGCCGATCGAGCTCGCGGTGGACGAGGCCGTCGTCACCGGCGACCGCGTGCGCCTCCGGCAGATCGTCGACAACCTGCTCTCGAACGTCCGCGCGCACACGCCGCCGGCCACACCGGTGCGCGTGTCGCTCTCGCGCGTGAACGGGAATGCGGCGATCGAGGTCGCAGACGCGGGCCTTGGCCTCGGCGACGAGGAGGTGGCTCACGTCTTCGAGCGCTTCTACCGCGCCGACCCGTCGCGCGCCCGCGCGAGCGGCGGCGTCGGCCTCGGGCTCTCGATCGTGGCCGCGGTCGCCGAGGCGCACGGCGGCAGCGTGTCGGCCGCGTCGTCCCCGGGCGGGGGCGCGACGTTCCGCATCGAGCTGCCGCTGCGCTCGTAGCGCGGTCATATCCCGATCACAGCCGGCTCCCAGCCGTCGCGCGCATGCTGGAGGTGCAACCCGACGAAAGGAGCCTCGATGGCCACTTCACCCACAACGCGGCGCAGGATCCTCGTGCTCGCCAACGAGACCGTCGCGAGCGACCTGCTGCAGCGCGTCGTCGTCCACGCGGCAGGCGACCGCGGCGCCGACGTGCTCGTCGTCGCACCGGCGCCTGCGCGGCGCGACGTGGCGGAGCGCCTCACGGTCTGCCTCGCCTCGCTGCGCGTGCACGGTCTCGCCGCCGAGGGCTACGTCGGCGACGTCGACCCGCTCGTCGCGGCCGATGACGCCATGTTGCTGTTCCGCGCCGACGAGCTCGTCGTCGCGACGCATCCCGAGCGCCGCTCGAGCTGGCTCGCGCGCGACGTCGTCGGACGGCTGCGCGCGCGGTTCGCGCTCCCGGTGCACCACGTCGTCGTCGAGGCCGCGCGTGAGCTCGAGCTCGCGGCGGCTTGACCGGCGGCGCTGCGGCTGGTTGGCTCGGCCCGTGTACGCCGTCGGGAGGCTCGTCGACGCGACGCCCGACGCGGGCGTCTACGCCGGCCGCAGCGACGGGCACACGCGCCGCATCCTGTTCGGGCGCGAGACGGGGTCGGTGCACCAGGAGGTCGTGATCGCCGAGCTCGAGCCGCGCGGCCACGTCGAGCGTCACCTGCACGCGTTCGAGGAGGCGATCTACGTGCTCGACGGGCAGCTCGTGCTCGAGGTGGCCGGCGCGCGCGAGGAGCTCGCCGCCGACGACTACGTCTTCGTCGACCGCGGCGTGGCGCACGCACTGCGCAACGAGTCTGCAGACGACGCGCGCTGGCTCGAGGTGAGCGCGCCGATCCCGAGCGGCGCGCTCGACGACACCATGTTCGTCGAGCGCAACGCGCCCGCGGTCGACGCCGACCCGCCGTACCGCAAGGCGCACTTCGACCTCTCGGCGCTGCCCGCGCCGAGCGCCACGATCGGACTCGCCGGCTTCGGCGCTGCGAACGTGGGCGGCGCGGCGCTCGAGATCCTTCTCGGCCCCGACACGGGCGCGAGCCAGTTCAACCTCATGCTCGTCCAGTACGCGCCCGGCGGCTTCATCACTGAGCACGATCACGCGTTCGAGGAGGGCTTCTACTTCCTCGACGGCGAGATCGAGGCCGTGCTCGAGGGCGAAACGCACGAGCTCGGCGCGGGCGACTTCTGCTGGAGCGGCGTCGGGAGCATGCACGCGCTGCGCAACGTGTCGGAGGCGCCGGTGCGCTGGCTCGAGACGCAGGTGCCGCAGCCGCCGTCGCGCTACCAGGCGCGATTCGTCGCCGACTGGCGCCGCTTCCTCGGCGACGAAGGCTAGCGCCCCAGGATGTGCGCGACCACATGCTCGGCGTCCTCGCCGACGCCGAGGAACAGCGCCGACTTGCGCTTGTGCAGCCAGTTGACGCCGAGGAAGTAGAGGCCGGGCTGCGGCGCGACGCCGCGCTGCTGCACCGGGAAGCGCTGTTCGTCGAGCGCGACGCCCTCGATCCAGTCGAAGTCCGGGCGGAAGCCGGTCGTCCACAGGATCGCCCCGACGCCGTCGAGGTCGAGCTCGTCGACCGAGCGATACGGGGCGGGCTCCTCGGGCGGCTCCGGCTCGACGCCGAGGTGCTCGTCGATTCGCCGCTTGACGGTCGCCGCGAACGCGTCCGCCTGCGTGAGGCTCTCGTCGAGGCCCGGGGCGAACGTCACCTGCGTGCCGTCGATGCGCTCGACGCGCCCGGCGAGCACGACGCCGCGCGCGCCGAGCCAGCGGGCGTGGCAGTCGTGGCCACCGTCGTTGCCGCTGATCGCCGGGTTGCACGCGAGTCGCGCAGCGGGTGACGGGAGCTTGTCGACCGTCTCGTCCATCAGGCCGACCGCGAGCGCCCAGTGCAGCATGTCGCGCCCGCGGTGCCGGCGCGGGAACCAGGGGCAGCGGCCGACCGCGAGGTAGACGTCGCGCCCGGCCTGAAGCAGCTCGTCCGCGATCTGGCAGCCGGTCTGGCCGCTGCCCACGACGAGCACGGCGCCGTCGGGAAGCGCCTCGGGCGAGCGGTACTCGTTGCCGTTCAGCTCGAGCACGCCCGCAGGTGCGGCGCCGACATCCGGCCGGAACGGACGGCCGAACGCGCCGGTCGCGACGACGACGTTCGTCGCGTGCAGCGCCTCGTCCTCGAGCTCGACGCGCCACCGGTCGCCCTCTGGCCGGAGCGCCGTCACGCGCGCGTCGGTGCGCACCGGCGCGCCGTTCGCGTACGCCTCGAGGTACTCGACGACGGCGGCGCGCGGGAGGAACGCGTCGGGCTCGTCGCCGTCGTACTCGTGGCCCGGCAGCTGGAGCGTCCAGTTCGGCGTGTTGAGGTAGAAGCCGTCCCACCGCCGCGACCGCCACGTCTCGGCGACCGCTCCCGCCTCGAGCACCAGATGCTCGCACCCGCGCAGCGTGAGCAGGTGGCTCGCGGAGAGCCCGGCCTGGCCCGCGCCGATCACGATTGTGTCCATCTCCGCCAGAGCCTAGGACACGTCCAGCGGTTCTGAACAGACGTGTCGTGGGGGTTACGATCGGCTCGATGGCGGGAGATCCGGTGCCGGAGCGTCGTCCGCGCCGCCCTCAGCAGATCGCGGAGGGCGTCGGCGCGCACCTGCGGGCGCGGCGGGAGGAGCAGGGAGTCAGCCTGCGCGAGCTCGCGCGGCGGCTCCAGATCTCGCCGAGCGCGCTCTCGCAGATCGAGACCGGCAAGTCGCGCCCGTCGGTCGGCACGCTGTACGCGATCGTGAGCGAGCTGCGCATGTCGCTCGACGAGCTCTTCGGCGGCGTCGCCGACGGCACGGCGCCCGTCGCAGGGGGACGAGCGGCGCGCGGGGACGGCGACCGCCCCGCCGCGCGCAAGGACGAGCTGCAGGAGCGCGACTCGCGCGCGACGCTGCAGCTCGAGTCCGGCGTCCGCTGGGAGCGCCTGACCGCCTCGCCGGATCCGGAGGCCGACTTCCTCTGGGTCGTCTACGAGCCCGGCGGCTCGTCGAGCCAGGGCGACGGCTTCATCCGTCACGCGGGCCGCGAGTACGGGCTCGTGCTGAGAGGGACGCTGGAGGTGACGGTCGGCTTCGACACGTACGAGGTCGGCCCGGGCGACTCGATCTCGTTCGACTCGACGACGCCGCACCGCCTGCGCAACGTCGGTACCGAGCCGGTCGAGGGCGTGTGGTTCGTCGTCGGCCGCGGCGGCGACGTGCGCGCGAGGGCGTTCGCGGACGAGGAGCGCTGATGGCGGTCGACGAGGCGACGTTCCGCGAGGCGATCGCGCACTTCGCGACCGGCGTCACCGTCATCACGACGAAGCACGACAGCCGTGCGACCGGCATGACCGCGAGTGCCGTCGCGTCGCTCTCGCTCGACCCGGTGCTCCTCCTCGTGTGCATCTCGAACGCGCTGCCGTCGCACGAGGCGATCGAAGCGAGCAAACGCTTCGTCGTCAACGTGCTGGGCGAGGGGCAGCAGGACCTGGCGCTCCGGTTCGCGCGGCCGAGCGACGACAAGTTCGCGGGGCTCGCGTTGAAGGAGGAGGCCGACCTGCCCGTGCTCGAGGACGCGATCGCGTACTTCGTCTGCGACGTGCACGAGCGCTTCCCCGGCGGCGACCACTCGATCTTCACCGGCCTCGTGCGCGACTGCGGCGCGAAGCGCGGCCGGCGGCCGCTGCTCTACTTCCGCAGCGGCTTCGGCTCGCTGCGCGACCAGCACGTCGAGGCGCTCGAGGACGCGGTGAGCTGGGACATGGCCTCGCTCATCGGCGCGGCGCCCGGGCACCTGCGCATCAAGCCGAAGGAGTGAGCGTCGTCGAGCTCGGCGCGGCTGACGTGCGCGAGCGGCTCGACGAGCTCGCGCAGCTGCTGCTCGACGCGCACGCCGACGGGATGGGGCTCGGGCTTGCCGCGCCGCTCACGCTCGCGGCGGCGCGCGACGCGTGGCTCGAGACGGCGGCACGCCTCGACCCGCGCGACCACGTGCTGCTCGCGGCACTCGAGGACGATGCGCTCGTCGGGTCGGTGCAGGTCGTGCGTGCGCGGGCGTCGAACGGACGCCACCGCGGCGAGGTCGTGCGCCTCGCCGTGCGCGCCGACGCGCGTGGCCGCGGCCTCGGGCGCGCGTTGATGGAGCGTGCGACGGAGAAGGCGCGCGAGCTCGGCTTCACGCTCCTCTGGCTAACGACGCACGTCGACACGACGGCCGACCGCTTCTACGAGCGCCTCGGCTGGACGCGCATGGGCGTCATGCCCGGCTACGCCGTGCTCCCCGACGGCACGCTCGCCGCGAACGCGTACTTCTACCGCGAGCTCTAGCTCTTCTTGCCGACGAGGCTGACGTCGTCGGGGTTCACGAGGTCCGGCACCGTCCAGCCGTCGAGGTCGTACTCCGACATGCACTGCTCGGCGAAGCCCTTGATGCGGTCGACCGTGCCGTCGCCCTGCGCCATCCAGTAGCACTCGAGCTTCGTCAGCTCGTGGCTCCCGGAGTACGAGCGCTCGTACAGCTCGTGCCGGCCGCCGAACTCGCTGCCGATCGCGTCCCACAGGAGTTTCACGAGCTTCATCTTGTCGACGGCGGTGTAGCCGTTCGAGCCGCGGTAGAACTGGTCGAGGTACGGTCGCAGCTCGGGGTGCTTCCAGTCGGCGGAGCTCGACGGGTGCACGATCAGCGCGCCGCCGGTCTGGTTCTCGATGATGCCCTTGATGATCGGGTAGGCCTGGTTCGAGAGGATGCGGTACGCCGAGGCGGCCTCGATGTTCGGCAGCACCGACCCGTTCGCCGACGGCACCGGGTTGTGGCACATCGCGTCGGTGAGCGACCAGAACATGTTCCGCCACGCGAGGATCTCGCCGATCGACGCCTGGATGCCGCGGAACTCGATCGTGCCCGTCGCCTCGACGGCCTTGATGAAGAGGCCGGCGATGAAGTCGAGCTTCACCGCGAGCCGCGTGCAGCCCTGCAGCAGCGCGCGCCAGATGAAGCCGGTCAGGTGGTACGTGCTCGCGATCTCGAGGTTGCCGTAGATGAGGAAGTTCTCCCACGGGATGAGCGCGTCCTCGAACACGAGCACCGCGTCGTTCTCGTCGAAGCGGCTCGAGAGCGGGTAGTCGAACGGGCTGCCGAGCACCGCTGCCTGGTACTCGTACGACGGCCGGCAGATGAGCCGGATGCCCGGCTGGTGCATCGGCGCGAAGAAGGAGAGCGCGTACTCCTCCTTCTTGATCGGCAGCGCGCCGTGGTACGAGACGAAGTTGTAGTTCGAGAACGCCGAGCCGGTCGCGACCATCTTCGCCCCGCGCACGACGACGCCCTCGTCGGTCTCCTTCACCGCATGGATGAACACGTCGTCGACCTCGTGGATGTCCTTGTTGCGGTCGACCGGCGGGTTCACCAGCGTGTGGTTCATGAAGTAGACCTTCTCCTGCGCCTCCTTGTACCAACGCCTCGCGTTGTCCGCGAACGGCGTGTAGTAGTCGGCGTTCGGGCCGTACGTGGCGAGGAACGCGGCCTTGTAGTCGGGGCTGCGTCCCATCCAGCCGTACGTGAGGCGCTGCCATGCGGCGATCGCGTCGCGGCCGCGCACGAGGTCCTCGGCGGACATCGGCGCGCGGAAGAACGGGTGCGTGTAGCCGCCGCTGCCGGTGTCGGTCTCCGTCGTGAGGACGTCCTTCGTCTCCGGGTCGTGCAGCGCGTCGTAGAGGCGCGCGACGCTGCGGGCGCCGTTCCGGAACGCGGGGTGGGTCGTGACGTCGTCGACCTTCTCCCCGTAGATCCAGATCTCGCGTCCGTCGCGCAGTGTCTCGAGGTACTCCTGGCCGTTCATCGGCCGCTGCACGCCGGCCTGCTGCTCGTCGTGCGCCGCTTGCGCCATCACTACCTCCGGAGTCGACCGTTAAGCGATACTAGACAGGACAAGCATCCCATGTCGACCGCCACGCGCACCACCCCGGAGGACATCACCGCGGCCGTCGTGCAGAGCTTCTCGGGCTGCTCGGACGAGCGGCTGCGCGAGCTCGTGCAGGCGTTCGCGCGGCACCTGCACGCGTTCGCGACGGAGGTCGGGCTGACGCAGGAGGAGTGGGAGGCGGGGATCGGGATCCTCACCGCGACGGGGCACATCACGGACGAGCGGCGGCAGGAGTTCATCCTCTGGTCGGACTCGCTCGGGCTGTCGATGCTCGTCGACGCGCTGGCGAACCCGCTACCCGAGGGCGCGACCGAGTCGACCGTGCTCGGGCCGTTCTACCTGCCCGGCGCGCCGATGCGCGAGTACGGGGCGTCGATCGCCTCGGAGCCCGCCGGCGATCCCGCGTGGGTGTACGGCCGCGTGACGTCGGTGGAGGGCGAGCCGATCGCAGACGCGGAGCTCGACGTCTGGCAGAACGGCGACAACCAGCTCTACGCGGTGCAGGACCCCAATGCGTCCGACGACCACCTGCGCGGCCGCTTCCGCGCGCGGGGCGACGGGACGTACGGCTTCGTCGCGGTGCGTCCGGTGCCGTACACGATCCCGGACGACGGGCCGGTCGGCGCGATGCTTGCCGCGACGGGCCGCCACCCATGGCGGCCGGCGCACATCCACATGATCGTGCGTGCGCCGGGCTACCGCACGGTCGCGACGCACGTGTTCGACGGCGCGAGTGAGTACCTCGACTCGGACGCGGTGTTCGCGGTGAAGCCGTCCCTGCTGCGCGAGTTCGTCCCGCGCGACGCGGACGACGCGGAGCGTCCGGCGGGCGTCGACGGCGCGTGGTTCTCGGTCGAGAACGACCTCGTGCTCGTCCCGAGCGCGGAGCCCGGCGAGCCGACCGACCCGGGCCGCACGGCCTAGCCGACCGTCCGTCGCGGACGTGGCTCGAACGGCCATGTCCGTACTCCGGACTGGCGGACCGGCCGTTGTGGGCATGTCCGCTGTGGAAAACGTCGCCGGGCGGTCGCTCCGTTGAGCGCTCCTCGTCCCAAAGGGACACGGCCGCACTCCGGACTGGAGACATGTCCGTTCCGGACGGTGAGGTGTGACGGAAGCGCTACGGAACGAGGACGGCGCGGCCCGTGACGTCGCCCTCGCGCAGGCGGCCGAGCACCTCGTTCACGTCGTCGAGTGGGTGCGTCTCGGTCTGCAGCCGGATGCGGCCGGCGGCGTGGAGCTGGACGACCTCCCACAGGTCGACCCACGAGCCGACGAGGTTGCCGACGACGGAGACCTCGGCGACGACGAGGGCCATCGACGTCGCCGGCACGGCGCCGCCGTAGCCGACCACCGAGTACGTGCCGCCGCGCGCGAGCAGCGCGAGCGAGTCCGCGTGCGTCGCGTCGGTGCCGACGAAGTCGAAGACGAGCTCCGCGCCACGGCCGGCCGTCAGGTCGCGCACCGCGTCGACGACCGACGCGCCGTCGACCACCTCGTCCGCGCCGAGCTCGGACGCGAGCCGGCGCCGACGCTCGTCCGTGTCGA
>JBKPLI010000089.1:0-3580 GCA_046731555.1 Actinomycetota bacterium
AGCAGGAAGTGCGAGAGGTAGTTGACGGCGAAGCGCAGCTCGTACCCGTCGGCGCTCTCGAGACGCGCGCCGTCGCCCGGCAGCGTCGTACCGATGCCCGCGTTGTTGACGAGCACGTCGAGCCCGTGGTGGTCGGCGCGCACGCGCGCCGCGAGGTCACGGACGTCGTCCAGCGACGCGAGATCCGCCCGGTACCAGTGCGCGTCGCCGCCGATCTCGGCGATCGTCTCGCGGCCGCGTGCGTCGTCGCGGCCGTGCACGAGTACCGTCGCACCGCCCCGCCCGAGCTCCGCGGCCACCGCGCGGCCGAGCCCGTCGGTCGCGCCGGTGACGAGCGCCTTCACGCCGCGCAGACCTCGGCGGCGACGTCGACGAGCTCCCGCGCCGCCGCGCTCAGGTGGCGCTCGCGATGCCAGACGGCGACGATCTGCCGCGCCGCGAGCTCCGGCAGCGGATGCACGTCGACGGCGGGGTCCTCCGGGTCGACGGTCAGCCGCGGCACGATCGCCACGCCCTCGCCCGCCGCCGCGAGCGCCTGGATCATCCCGTTGTCGTCGAAGCGCGCGACCGACGCCGGCGCGATGCCCTCCGCGAGCAGGCGCGCCTCGACGAAGTGCTCGTGCACGCAGCGGCGGATGCCGAGGAGGCGCTTGCCGTCGACGCCGCCGAGGCCGCGCTCGTCGCCGCCCGCGCGCGTGACGAGCACGTACGGGTCGCTGAGCAGGTCGCGCACCTCGAACGGCCCGTCCGCGAACGGCAGCACGGCGAACGCGACGTCGACCTCGCCGCGCTCGACGTCCGCGACGAGCTCCTCGACCGTCGGCGCCTCGCGAATCGCGACGTCGACGCCCGGCCGCAGCGAGCGGAAGCGCGCGAGCACGACGGGCAGCACACGCGCGCCGAAGCTCTGGAACGTGGCCAGCGCGACGGTGCCGGTCTCGCCGTTCGAGAGCGCGGTCATGTCCGCCTGCGCCGCCTGCACGCGTGCGAGCAGCGGCTGTGCGTGCGCGAGCAGCATGCGGCCCGCATCCGTCAGCTCGACGGGGCGGCGGCCGCCGGCGTGGCGCAGGAGCACCGGCGCGCCGACGATGCGCTCGAGCGCGAAAATCTGCTGGCTGACGGCCGACTGCGTGTAGCCGAGGCCGCGCGCGGCGCCCGCGAACGAGCCGGCGTCGACGACCGCGGCGAACGCCCGCACGTGACGCACCTCGAGCGCGTCCCAGCGATCAGCGTTCCTCATCGCTGGGGAGCTTACCTCGACTTGCTCTTCTCGCTGAAGGTCGGCAGCCTTCCGGGCATGACCGACAAGCAGACCCTCTGGCACGTGGTCGTCACGCGCACCGGCCCGGACTGGAACCCGGACGTGCCGCTCCGCAAGCAGGCCGGCTGGGACGAGCACGCCGCCTTCATGGACGGCCTCGTCGAGGACGGGTTCATCGTGCTCGGCGGCCCGCTCCACGACGAGGTGCGCGTCGTCCATGTCGTCTCCGCCGACTCGGAGGAGCATGTGCGCGAGACGTTCGCGCGCGACAACTGGGCCGGCTCCGTCCTGCACGTCGAGTCGGTCGACGGCTGGACGATCCTGCTCGACGGCCGCTAGTCGGCGCCGCTGACGATCTCGTAGTGCAGGACGCGCGTCTCGCGATCGACGAGGAAGCGGTCGTCCTCCGGGTAGAACACCGCACGCTCGACGTCGTCGCCCGCAAACGCGCGCACGGCGTCGAGCGAGTCCCAGAACGAGAGCGTCACGAACTCGGTGCGGTCGCCCTCGTCGCGGCGCAGCATCCACGCCCCGCGGTTGCCCGGCGTCTCGCGGTAGGCGCGCATTCCCGTCTCCTCGATGTAGTCCGCGTACACGTCGGCGTCCTCGCGCCGTGTCCAGCCCCGCCACGTGCGTGCGATCACGCTCGCTAGCGTAGCGCCATGGTCGCGAGAGTCTGGCGCGGGTGGTCGACGACGGAGCTGGCGCCGGTCTACGAAGAGCATCTCCGCACGGCGACGCTCCCGGCGCTGGACGAGATCGAGGGCCACGAGGGCGCGTACGTCCTGCGCCGCAACGTCGGGGACGAGGTCGAGTTCGTGGTCGTCACGCTCTGGGCGTCCTTCGACGCGGTGCGCGCGTTCGCGGGCGACGACCACGACGCCGCGGTCGTCCCGGCCGAGGCAAGGCGAGCGCTGACGCGGTTCGAACAGACCGTGACGCACTACGACGCGTCCGGGGCGAACCGCCCGTGACCCTCCGCGCGTAGTTTCCGGATGCCCACGACTCCACAGGAGGCGTAATGAGCAGGATGAGGTGGATCCTGGCCGGCGGCGCAGCGCTGGCGGCCACTGTGACCGTTGCGATCGACTCCGCGCTCGGCGACCACAAGCGCGGGTTCTTCGTCGGCAACGCGACCTGGACGACCGTCTTCAACAGCAACGTCCCGATCGAGGGGCTCACGAACGACGGCCGCGGCAACCTCTACGTCGCGCCGCGCAGCGCCGCCGCGCTCGGCGAGTGCCCGGTGTGGCGCTTCTCCGCGACGGGCGGCGCGAACCAGACGCCCGTGACCGTCGCGCACATCCCGGCGCCGTGCAACCCGCTGGGGCTCGCGTTCGGCCCCGACGGCCGGCTCTACATCACCGGCTTCGGCCCCGCGGGCGACCAGATCGCCGTCACGGAGGTGAGCGCGACGTCGCCGCCCACTGCGACCTCGTTCGCGACCGGCACGACCGGCGGGAACGGCGCCGCGTTCGACCGCGACGGCAACCTCTACGTGTCGGACGGCGGGACGGCGCAGGGACGCGTGTTCCGCGTCGGGTCGGGCGGCGGCGCGGCCACGGAGCTGTTCCGGATCCCGACGATGGCGAACTCCGTCGGCGTCGGCCGCGTCAACTCGTCGCTGTCGCCCGCACCCGCGGCGCCCGCGCCGCAGAACATCGTCGCGAACGGGCTCGCGTTCACCGAGGACGGCGACCTGCTCGTCGCCGACACCGCGCGCGGCGCCGTGTGGGAGGTCGAGCTCGACCGGCGGGGCAACGTGCAGAGCCCGACCGGCTGCGACCCGACCTACCCGGCGAACGCGCTCTGCTGGGACAGCGTGCTCGTCCAGCATCCGACGCTCGAGGGTGTCGACGGCATCGCGCTCGACCGGGCCGGGAACATCTGGGCCGACCCGAACGAGCGGAACGCGATCGTCGTGGTCGACCGCCACGGGCGTGTGAGCGAGGCGTTCCGCAACCCGGTCGGGGCGGCCAGCCTGCGGAACGGCGGGCCGCTCGAGTTCCCGACGAGCCCCGTGCTCGCCGGGCGCACGTTCTGCACGACCAACTCGGACGGCAACCGGCGCGACAACTCGCCGAACACGGCGGGCGAGAGCGCCGGCACGGGCAAGATCAACTGCCTCGAGCAGCGGCTGCTCTCTCCGGGCGTGTCGCTGCCGGTCGGCGGCAAGCACCACTGACGGCTCGACGCGAGGCGGCCGGCGCGCGCGACCGCGCCGGCCGCTAGCGTCGCCCGCATGCGGATCGAGATCCTCGGCTCGGGCGGCGCGGTCGCGACGCCGCGCGGCACGTGCCGTTGCGCAGTGTGCGAGGG
>JBKPLI010000090.1:0-6365 GCA_046731555.1 Actinomycetota bacterium
CCTGATGCTGACGCTGTACATGCAGCAGGTGCTCGGGTACTCGGCGATGAAGACGGGCGTGGCGTATCTCGCGGTCGCCGGTACGGCGATCGTGTGGTCGGCGGTCGCGGCGCAGCTCGTGACGCGCATCGGCGTGAAGCCGGTGCTCGTGACGGGCATGACCGCCCTGACCGCGGGCCTCGTGTTCTTCACGCAGGTCTCCGTCGGCGGCTCGTACGTGTCCGACCTCCTGCCCGGGTTCCTCCTGATCGGGCTCGGCATCGGCTTCTCGTTCGTGCCGATCTCGATCGCGGCGCTCGCGGGCGTGCAGCCCGCGGAGGCCGGGCTCGCCTCGGGCCTCATCAACACGTCGCAGCAGATCGGCGGCGCGCTCGGCATCGCCGCGCTGTCGACGATCGCGACCTCGCACACCGAGGACGCGGTCGCGTCCGGCTCGGCGCTTCCGGTCGCGCTCGTCGACGGCTTCACGGCCGCGTTCGTGGCGGGCGTCGTGGTCGCCGCGCTCGGGATCCTCGCGTCGCTGACGCTGATCCGCCGCGACGAGCTCGAGGCTGCCCCGCAGGCGCAGCCCGCGCTCGACCTCGCGGCCTAGGGACGGACGGTGCGGGGAGCCGCGTGGCTCCCCGCACCCCGCGCCCACCGCGACTCCGGTTCCACCGGGATTGACTTTTCGCGCTCCACCGGCGCAACATTCGCTCGCGGGATGGGGCGCGATCGAACGCTGCCCTCCCGGTGGGGACAAAGGAGCGGGGCATGCGGCTTGTCATCGGGATCGTCATCGCGGGGGCGGCCCTCCTGCCCGCGGCTGCGCACGGGCATGACGGCGGGCTCTGGTTCCAGACGGCCGCGAACACGTCGCGGAACATCCCGGACAAGTATCCGACCGTCGCAAGCGCGCGCTGCGAGCCGCTGGCCGCCGCGCAGCGGGTGCTCTACCACGCGCACTCGATGCTTCAGGACAGCGTGCGCTACTGGGACCACTTCGAGTGCACGCTGAAGCTGCGGTCCGGGAGCGTGTGCCACAGCATCGCGCACATCACCGGCCAGCACTGGAACAACTTCTACCTGACGAGCTTCCCGACGAAGGGCTGCACGCCGTACCAGCTGCGGCCCTGAGCTAGGGCGTCTCCGGGACGGCGCTCGGCGGCCGCTCGCCGCGCAGCGCCGTCCGTACCGCCTCGACCGCGCCCGCGTAGCGGCGGCGCTCGGACGCCTCGCTGTACCAGGCCGCATGCGGCGTCACGATCAGGTTCGGGAGCGCGGGCAGGTCCTCGGGCGGCTCGGCCGGGAGCACGTCGAGCGCCGCGCCGCCGAGCCGGCCCTCGCGCAGCGCGCGCACGAGCGCTTCGAGCTCGACGACCGGGCCGCGCGCCGTGTTGACCAGCACGGCGTCACGACGCATCAGCGCCAGCTCGCGCGCGCCGACCAGCCCGCGCGTGGCCGCGGTCAGCGGCACGTGCAGCGTCACGGCGTCGCTCGTCGCGAGCAGCTCGTCGAGCGGCGCGAGCGGCACGCCGACCTCGCGAACGTCGTTCACGACGAGCTCGCAGCCGAGCGCTCCGAGCCGCCGCGCGACGGCGCTCCCGATCCGGCCGTGGCCGACGACGCCGACGCGCAACCCGGCGAGCGTGCGCAGCGGCCCGGCGGCGAGTGCGCTCCACCCGCCCTCGCGGATGTCGCGGTTGAGCGCGACGACGCCGCGTGTGAGCGCGAGCAGCAGCGCGAGCGTGTGGTCGGCGACCTCCTCGACGCAGTAGTCCGGCACGTTGCAGACCCAGATCCCGCGCTCGGCCGCAGCAGCGACGTCGACGTGGTCGTAGCCGATCGACGCCGTCACGATCGCCCGCGCGCTCGGCACCGCGTCCATGTCCGCGGCACCGAACGAGACCTCGCGCATGAGCAACACGGCCTCGACGTCCGGGCCGGGCTCGTGCACGATCTCGAGCCCCGCAAGCTCGCCGCCGGGGAAGCGGTCGACCGCGACGAGGACGCTCATGCGCTCACCTCGAGGATCCACGTTCCCGGCCGGCAACGCAGACGGACGCGCGGGAGACCCGCGCGTCCTGAAGACGGCGCCGCAAGCGTCGCCTCACTCGACGAGCGCGAGGAAGCGTCGCGTGCGCTCGTGCCTCGGCGCCGAGAAGAACTCGGAGGGCGGGGCCTCCTCGATGATCACACCTTCGTCCATCATCAGGATCGAGCTCGCGACGTGGTGCGCGAAGCGGAGCTCGTGCGAGACGACGACCATCGTCATCCCCTCCTGTGCGAGTCCCTCCATCACGTCGAGCACCTCGCGCACGAGCTCGACGTCGAGCGCCGAGGTGGGCTCGTCGAAGAGCATCGCCTTCGGCCTCATCACGAGCGCGCGCGCGATCGCGACGCGCTGCTGCTGGCCGCCCGACAGCTCGTCCGGGTACTGCTCGGCCTTGTCGCGCAGGCCGACCCGTTCGAGGAACTCGGTCGCCTGTTCGCGCGCCTCGCGCTTCGACAGGCCGCGCACCTCCGTGAGCCCGACCATCACGTTGCCGAGCGCGGTCATGTTCTGGAAGAGGTTGAAGCGCTGGAACACCATTCCCACCTCGCCCGCGGCCGGCCGGCGCCCTTCGAGCGAGACCTCGCCCGCGTCCGGCTCCTCGAGCAGCGCGAGGCAGCGGAGCAGCGTCGACTTGCCCGAGCCCGACGGGCCGATGATCACCTTCACCTCGCCGCGCGCGACCTCGAGCGTCACGCCGCGCAGCACCTCGAGCTCGCCGTAGCGCTTGTGCACGCCGTCTGCCCGGAGGATCGCGTCGCTCATCGGGCGTCGTGGGCGATCGAGGGGACGGGTGCGACGCTGCGGCGGCGCCGCGCGGAGCTCCACGTGAAGCGCCTCTCGAGCCGGCCCTGCGCGATCATCAGCAGCGAGACGAGCACGAGGTAGTAGACGAGCGCGGCGCCGTAGACCTCGGCGAACTGGAACCGCACCGACGCGAGCTGGTTGGCCGCCGTGAGCAGCTCGTGCACGGAGATCACCGACGCGAGGCTCGTGAGCTTCAGCAGCGTGATGAACTCGTTGCCGGTCGGCGGGATGATCACGCGGATCGACTGCGGCACGATCACGCGCCGGAGGATCTGCCGCCGCGACATGCCGAGCGCGCGGCCGGCGAGCTCCTGGCCGGGGTCGACCGACAGCAGCCCTGCGCGCACGATCTCGGCCATGTACGCGGCCTCGTTGAGCGAGAGCGCGATGAACGCCGCGAGGAACGGCGTGAACCACGTCCCCGCGAACACCGGCCACAGCTGCGGCAGCGCGTCCCAGATGAAGATCAGCTGCAGCAGTGTCGGCGTCGCGCGGAAGAGCCAGTTGTACGTCGCGCAGAAGCTGCGCACGGAGCGGCGCCGGCTCATGCGCCCGAGCGCGAGCAGGTATCCGAGCACGACCGCGACCGCGAGCGACACGACGGTCAGCGCGAGGGCGAGAAGCGCTCCCTTCCAGTACGGGCCGGAAGTGAGCGCTTCCCAGAAGAGACCGGTGTCGAAGCCGGCGACCAGCGGGTTACTTCACGTTGCCGACCGGGATGCGGTACTTCTGCGCAAGGCTGCGCAGGGTCCCGTCCGTCTTCAGCGCCGCGATCGCGCTCTTGAACTGCGACCCCGTGTCCGCTTCCGATTTGCGGTAGTAGATCCCGAACGCGTCGAACTGCGGGAAGAGGTAGCCGATCGCGATCTTCCCCGGATGCTGCTTCATCTGGTACGCGCCCGAGGTGTCCTGCGTGAGCACCGCGTCCGCGCGCCCGATCAGCAGCTGCGCGACCGCGTCCGTGTCACCGGGGTAGCTGCGCAGCGTGAACCCGATCTTCTTCTGCAGGCCCTTGAGGTACTCCTCGTACTTCGTGCCGGCCTGCACGGCGACCTGCTTGTCCTTGAGCGCGTTCGGCCCCGTGATGTGCTTCGGGTTGCCGGCCTTCACGAGCAGCGCGCGATGCGAGCGCATGTACGGCACGGCCGGGAACTGCTTCGTGCGATCGGGCGTGATGAAGATGCCGCTGATCACGACGTCGCACTTCTTCGCCGACAGCGCCGGGAGCAGCCCGGGGAACGCCGTCTGCACGAACGTGGCCTTGCCGCCGAGCTCCTTCGCGATCGCCGACGCCATGTCGACGTCGAACCCGACCGACTTGCCGGACGTCGTCTTCGACTCCATCGGCGGGAACGTCGGGTCGGAGCAGTACCTGAACGACGTGAGCTGCGCGGAGCCCGCCGCCGCGAGGGCGAGCGAGGCAGCCGCGAGCCCGAACGCGGACAACAGGAGCGTGAACCGTCTCATTCGTCTCTCCTCGGCGTGGGAAACGACGAGCGTACTGCGGATCCGGCCGCGAGACCAGGCACACGTGATTGACTGCGGAGGTGCCGGGGACGACCGACCTCACCGCGCGCCGTCGCGGCCAGCTCTACATCGTCCTCGCGGCCGTCGCGTGGTCGACCGCGGGCGTCCTGCAGCGCCAGCTGACGGTCGACACGACGACGCAGGTCGCCGGCCGGGCGTTCGTCGCCTTCCTCGCGCTCGGGCTGTTCGTCTGGGTGCGGCGGCGCGGCCGGACGATGGAGGCGTTCCGCTCGATCGGCGTCGCGGGCCTCGGCGTGGCCGTGTGCACCGCGATCGCCTCGGGCACGTTCATCGTCGCGCTGAACCACGCGACCGTCGCGAACGTGCTCTTCATGCAGGCCGTCGCGCCGGTCGCGGCCGCGCTGCTCGCGTGGATCGTGCTCGGCGACTCGATCAGCCGCCGCGCGTGGCTCGCGATGACGGTCGCCGTGTTCGGCGTCGCGCTCATGGCCGGCGGGCCGGGGAGCGGCGGCGCGCTCGGCGTCGGCATCTCGCTGCTCATGACGCTCGCGTTCGCGGTCGCGATCGTGATCACGCGCCACCGTCGCGACGTGTCGATGGCGCCGGCCGTCTGCCTCTCGCAGCTGATCGTGCTCGTCGTCGCCGCGCCGTTCGCCGACCCGGGCTCGGTGACGCGGGCGGACCTCGGCTACATCGTGCTGCTCGGCGTCGGGCAGATGGGCTGCGGCCTCGCGTTCATGACGGCGGGTGCGAGGCTGATCCCGGCCGCCGAGGTGGCGCTCATCTCCCTGCTCGAGGTCGTGCTCGGGCCGCTGTGGGTGTGGATCGCGCTCGGCGAGACGCCCGCTGCGATCGCCGTCGTCGGCGGCGCGATCGTGATCGCGGCCGTCGTCCTGCAGGCGACGGAGCGCACGCGCGCGGCAGGCGTGCGCGTCGCCGGCGCCGAGGCGCAGCGCGCCTAGGCCCGCCGCACGCGGAACGTGCGCGTGTCGACGACGAACGCGACGCGGCCGTGGTCGCGGAGCTCGATCGTCCCGCCGGTCGCGCGCATCCGCAGCCGCGACGCCCGCTGAAGCGAGACGCCGTCGAGGTCGATGCAGCGCGCCGTGCGACGCGCGGTGTCGAGCGCGTGCACGAACGGCGTCGCGCCGCCGCCGTCGTAGAGCGTGTACGCCCAGCGGCCGTGCGGGCTCATGGCGCGCGTGAGCGGCGCGCCGCGCATCGCCTCGCCCGGCTCGTGCGGGTCGACGACCGGCGCCGCGACGAGCCGTCCGGCCCGTAGGTCGTAGGCGCGCACCGCGTAGTGCGCGGGATCGCTCGGGTCGACGTACTGGATCAGGTAGAGCCAGCGGCCGCGCGGCGAGACGGCGTCGAAGCTGAAGTCGCCCTGCAGCCGGACGATCGCGCGCGGCCTCAACGCGCGCTCGTCGAGCACCGCGAGCGTCGTCCGCGCGCGCGGGAAGCTCTGCCGCGGCTCGATCAGCACGAGCGTGCGCCCGTCGGCCGAGAGCCCACCGGCCGAGCCGTCGTAGGCGACGGCCGGGATCGTGAACGTCCCGCGCAGGAGCCGCGAGGCGAGCACGCGACCGCCGCTCGGCTCGACGCGCGCGACGACCGTCGCCCTCCCCGCAGGCAGCGTCACGTAACGCGCCTCGCCCGAGGCGGCGACGACGCCGGTCGGGCCGATGTCGATGCCGAGCACCGGAAGCCCGTCAGCGCGTGCGAGCCCGGCCGCGCCGAGCGCGCAAGAGGCGACGAGCAGGAGCTTGGCGATCATGCCCGGTATACGCGCGCGCGAGCACCGCAGGTCCGCGGGCCGCGAATGCGAGGCAGGCTGCCGCGAGGCGGTTCCAGTCGTCGTTGGCGCGCAGACGCAGCGGCGCGACGCGTGTGAGCAGCGATGCGCACGCACGCCGCGTCCGCCGGATCGCCGCCTCGACCGGACGCGGAGGCCGCCAGCGCTCGCGCGGGCGCGACAGGAAGACGGCGCCTGCGATCCACCCGGTGCGTGCGAGCGGCGGTACGGCGACAGCGCCGC
>JBKPLI010000091.1:0-5527 GCA_046731555.1 Actinomycetota bacterium
CGTCGTCGCCGCGGGCTGCGGCAGCTCGCAGCCCCTGTCGAAGACGGCGCGGCCGTGCCTCGCGAAGCTCGGGCAGTACGTGCGGCACCGGCCGCGGCCGATCCCGCCGACGAACACCGTCGCGCTGCTGCCGGTCGTCGACCCCGACTTCAGGCCCGAGCTCGGCCGCGGGCGGCAGGGGCTCGCGTGGCCGAAGGAGCTCGACGAGTACGGCGAGATCTCGTACGGGTCGCCGAAGGCCGGCGCGAACGCGGTCCAGATCCTCATCTTCAAGAGTGACGACCTGCCGAGACGGGTCATGACGGCCACGGCACGGCTGCTCCGGCTTCAGCAGCAGGGCGGCCAGAACGCCCTCTTCTTCCTCTCCAGCGCCCCACAGCCGGTGCGGCGCGACCGGACGCTCGTCCTCTGGTCGAGCACGCCCACGAAGGGCCAGAAACAGGCCGTCTACGGCTGCCTCGAGAGCTGACGCTCCTCCTCCTCGAGAACGACTGAAGATCGCTCCCGGGACCGACGCGTCGCGCGCACGCGCGCGCGTAGCCTGGCTGTATGCGCGCGATCCTCAGAACCCATTCCGGCCTCGCGGAGCTCGGCACCGCGATCGGCATGTACGCGCTCTACGAGGTCGTCCGCGGCTTCGGCTCGACGAGCCTCGAGGCCGCCCGCGCGCACACGCAGGACATCGTCGC
Organism: Actinomycetota bacterium; assembly: GCA_046731555.1. Lineage (GTDB taxonomy): Bacteria > Actinomycetota > Thermoleophilia > Gaiellales > Gaiellaceae > PALSA-600. The sequence goes on from JBKPLI010000091.1 coordinate 690, forward strand.
AATCGAGCAGGCTGCCGGCCTCTTCGTCGAGCGCGGCGTGCAGCAGGCCGTCGACGCGCTCCCGGCCGTGCCGGCGTTCCTCGGCATCGCGTACATGAGCCTCCACCTCGGTGCGACGACCGCGATGCTCGTCTGGGCGCACCGCAGGCACCGCGAGCACTTCCCGCTGATCCGCACGACGATCGTGATCGCGACCGCGATCTCCCTCGTGATCTACGTCGTGTTCCCGGCGGCGCCGCCGCGGCTCTCGGGCCTCGGCTTCGCCGACACCGTCACCGACAGCGCGGGGATCAACCTCAGCTCGGAGTCGCTCGGCAGCCTCTACAACCCGTTCGCCGCGGTGCCGAGCCTGCACTTCGGCTACGCGCTGATCGTCGGCGCGGCCGTGTACGCGCTCGCGAGCCGGCGGTGGCTGCGGCTGCTCGGGCTGGCGTACCCGCCGTTCATGCTCTTCACGATCGTCGCGACCGGCAACCACTTCATCCTCGACGCGGTCGCCGGCGGCCTCGTCGTCATCGCCGCGTTTGCTGCTGCGCGTGCACTGGCCGCGCCTCCGGCTCCTCAGGCTCGAGGTCGCGTAGCGGCTCCGAGCCACTGAGCGGCAGCCGCAGCCAGAACGTCGAGCCGATCCCCTCGGTGCTGCGGAAGCCGATCTCGCCGCCGTGCGCCTCGACGATCTCGCGCGCGACCGCGAGGCCGAGGCCGGTGCCGCCGATGCCCGCCGCCACCGCGCCGCCGCGGAAGAACTTCTCGAAGATGCGCGCCTGGTGCTCGCGCGGGATGCCGACCCCCTCGTCGGTGACGGAGAGCCGCGCGGTCGTGCGCTCGATGCGCAGCCGCACCTCGATCGAGCCTCCCTCGGGCGAGTACTTGATCGCGTTCGAGAACAGGTTCCCGATCACCTGAGCCAACCGGTCGCGGTCGGCGTCGACGACCACCGAGGCGAGCGGCAGGTCGAGCTCGAGCTCATGCTCGCGCGTCGTGCCGAAGAAGAGCAGCACCTGCTCGCGCACGAGCGTGATGAGGTCGAGCGGCTCGACGTCGAGGTCGAAGCGGCCCTCCTCGAGCAGGCGCACGTCGAGGAAGTCCTCGGCGAGCGACGCGAGGCGGCGCGCCTCCGTGTCGACGATCTGCAGGTACCGCCGCCGTTCCTCCTCGCCGAAGTCGCGGTCGAGCAGAAGCCGCGTGAAGCCGAGCACGCTCGAGAGCGGCGTACGCAGCTCGTGCGAGACCATGCTGATCAGGTCGGACTTGTGCCGCTCGCTCGCCTGCAGCTGCTCGTTCTGCTCGAGCACCGCCTTGCGGCTCTCCGCGAGCGAACGGGTCATCGAGTTGAACGCCACGCCGAGCGCCGCGATCTCGCCCACGCCGCGCTCGGGGAGCCGAACCTCGAACTCGCCCGCCGCCACATCGGTGGCCGCGTCGGCCGCCTGGCGCACGGGGCGCGCCACCGCGCGCGCCACCCAGGCGCCGAAGAGCAGCACGAGCACGATCGACGCCGCGAGGCCGGCGATCCCGGCGATCTCCGCGCGGCGCGCGACGCCGTTCGCGTCCGCGATGCGCTGGCGGGAGCGCGCGTTCTCCGTGCTGAGGATCTGCAGCAGCCCACGCCGGATCCCGTCGATGCGCTTGCGTCCCTCGTCGGTCGACTCCTGCGATCGCGCCACCTCGGGCGCGACGTTGGCGATCGCGATGATCGGGTCGGCGTAGTCCTGCAGGTACTCGCGGATCTGCCGGGTCACCTCTTGCGCGCGCTGCTCCTGCACCGCGTCGCCGCGAACGAGGGTCCGCAGCCGCGCCGCCGCGGCCGGCCACTGAGCGCTCGCCTCGTTGTACGGCACGAGGAAGCGCGGCTTCCTGTCGGCCACGTACAGGCGCACGCCGTTGTCGAGGTCGGCAGTCAGCGTGTCGAGCTGCACGGTCGCCACGGTCACGTCCTTCGACCGGGACTCGCGGCTGGTCGCCCGCCGCAGCGTCGAGAGCGAGAGCACGAACACGAGGAAGAGCGCACCGACGGCGAGCGCGATCACCGTCGCGGCCGCGACGATGCGCGTGACGAGCGAGCTTCGCGTCAAACGGCGCCCTCCAGCAGCTCGTCGACGATCCGTGCGAGCTCGTCCACGGCGAACGGCTTCGGCACGAACGCGTCGGCGCCGGCCGCACGCGCGGCCTGCTCGTCCTCGCCTGTCTGCCACGCCGACAGCACGATCACCGGCACCTCCGCAAGCAGCTCGTCCTCGCGGAACCGCTTCAGCAGGTCAAGGCCGCTCCCGCCCGGCAGCATGATGTCGAGCACGACGAGGTCGGGACGGCGCTCGTGCGCCTTCTCCCATGCCGCCTCGATGTCGGCCGCCTCGTCGAACTGGTAGCCGTCGCCGAGCGACACGCGAACGAGCTCGCGCAGCGGCGGCTCGTCGTCGACGACGAGGATCGTCCCGGACCCGTTCACTACCCCGCCAGACGGAAGAGCAACACGTCGCGTCGTGGCTTGAGTCCTGTGGACGTCACCGTCAGCGTGCCGCGCGCGTTGTCGTAGAGCCCTGTGCCGCCGGTGACCGCGAGCTCGTAGAACAGCCGCGAGTCGAGCGCGCCCGCCACCACGATCTTCCCCTTGGGCAGCATGTATGTCGCCGTGCATTGCCGCGAGCGGTGGTTCACGAACGTGCAGAGCAGGTAGCCGCGCCCGATCGGACGCTGCGAGACGCTCGGATTGTAGAGCCGTTGGCGAATGACCTCCATGTCGCCGGTTCGCCCGGACCCGCCCGAGACCACCCGCTTGTACTCCGCCTGAACGTCGGTGATCCGGATTTGCGCCGGACCGGTTGTTGCACCCCCACTGCGCGCGACGACGACGGCCGTGACGGCCGCTGTCAGCGCGGCTACGAGGATTGCCTTCTTCATTCGGTTCCTCTTTCGTCGCGGTGGTTGACCGGACGTCGCCCCCGACTTCTTTCCGGAGGAGAGGGTACTCATTCGCCTCCTCCACGGTCACGTCGAGCCTTGAATCCGGACAGCACTGCAGGCAACGCACGTCGCCTGGAGGTGCGAAGAGCTTCCTGAAGCGCGGGGGCGGCGCCTTGCCGCACCCCTTCGCCGTGCCCGACGAGGATCCTCTCCGGTGCGAAGCCCGCGAGCGCGCGCGGCGGGAAGAGGCGCAGGAGCGGATGGACGCCGATCGCCTCGCCGGGCGCCGTGAAGTACGGAAGCGTGCCGAGCGCGTCGGCGCAGACGAGCACGCGCCGCTGCGGCCACCAGAGCGCCGCCTCGCGCCACGGACGGCGGCGGAGGAGCGGCACGAACTCGAACGGCGCGTCGCCTCGGTCGCCGGCGTACGCATGCAGGTGGGGTACCCCCAGGCGCCGCGCGAGCAGAGCGCAGTCGCGCTCGTGGCGGTCGAGGAGCTGGATCACGCCGACGGGCTCGCCGAGCGCCGCGACCGCACGCGCCGCGTGGTCGTCGGGCTCGACGGCGTCGATCAGCCAGACGCGCCCGTCCACGGCGAGCGCGTGCGAGGTACGCGGGACGCTGCCGTCGTCCATCCACCCGAGGCCCGCGTCGAACGCGTCGACGAGCGTCAACGGCCGTGCAGCCGGCGCAGGATCCGCCGGCCGAGGACGAGCGCGCCGGCCACGGTGAGGACGAGCTTGACGGCCTTCGCGCCGCGAAGCTTCGACTCGCCGGCCGCCCGCTCGCGCATGTTCACCGGCACCTCCTCGATGCGGAGGCCGGCCTCGCCGAGCCGGATCAGCGCCTCGACCTCGGGTGCGCCGGTGAGGTAGGGCTGCGCGAGCAGCTCGATCGCCGCGGCGTTCGCCGCGTACATGCCGCTCGTCGAGTCGCCAATCGCGCGCCCGGTGCGCACCCTCATCGCGCGCCGCAGCACTGCCGTGCCGAACCGACGCGCGGGCGACGGGAGGTAGCGGTAGGCGGGGTACCCCTCGCCCGAGACGAAGCGAGAGCCGACCGCGACGTCGGCCTCGCCCGCGCGCACGGTCTCGAGCAGGCGCTTCAGCTCCTGGACCGGATGCTGACCGTCGGCGTCGATGCGGCCGCAGAACCAGTAGCCCCGCTCGTGCGCGAAGCCCCAGCCGGCCGCGATCGCCTCGCGCAGCCCGCGGTTCTCGGCGAACGAGAGCACCTCGGCCCCGCCGGCGCGCGCGGCCCCGGCGGTGTCGTCCGTCGAGCCGTCGTCGACGACGAGGACGTCAGCTTCCGGCAGCTCCCCCTTCAGCTCCGCCAGCACCGACGGCAGCGAAGCCTCCTCGTTCCAGGCCGGGATGAACACCAGGGATTGCGGCACGATGCTCCATGATCGCATCGACGAGGCCGTAGTCGACGGCTTCTTGCGGCGTCATGAAGCGATCGCGGTCGATGTCCTTCATGACCTGGTCGACATCCTGGCCCGTGTGGCGCGAGATGATCTCGGCCATCCGACGGGTCATGTCCAGGATCTCGCGGGCCGCGATCTGGATGTCGGCGGGCGTGCCGCGGAAGCCGCCGGAGCCCTGGTGGATCATCATCTTCGAGTTGGGAAGCGCGAACCGCTTCCCCTTCGCGCCGCCGCAGAGGATCATCGCCGCGGCCGACATGCCGATCCCGACGCACACCGTGCCGACGTCCGGCTTCACGTACTGCATCGCGTCGTAGATCGCCATCCCCGCGTACGCGGAGCCGCCGGGCGAGTTGACGTAGAGCCAGATGTCCTTGTCCGGATCCTCTGCCTCGAGGAAGAGCAGCTGCGCTGCGATGAGGTTGGCGATGTTGTCCTCGACCTCCTGCCCGAGGAACACGATCCGCTCGCGCAGCAGGCGCGAGTAGATGTCGAACGAGCGCTCGTA
>JBKPLI010000092.1:0-18607 GCA_046731555.1 Actinomycetota bacterium
GCAGGTGCGCGGTGTTCTCGTCGAAGGTCGGGCCGGGCGCCTTGTAGCTCACGAGCGAGAGCTCGACGTCCTTGCAGCCGGCCGCGATCGTGAACTTCACCTCGGCGCGATCGCCCGTGATCGCGAGCGGGCCGTTCGTCATCACGAAGTTCGTCGCCGGACAGGTCGGCGGCGGAGGCGGCGTGTCGGTCAGACACGAGTGGTCGCCGCCGCTGTCGGCCGCGATCATGCGGTTCTGGTAGCGGTAGAAGTTGTCCGTCCCGGCCGGGCCGAACTTCTCGATCACCTTCCCGTAGACGAAGTCGACCTGGAAGTAGCACTCGGAGTTCTTGTCCGCCATGGCAGCCGACAGCGTGTGCACCCCGGGACCGAGCGTGACGGTGACGCTGTCGTACAGCCGCTCCTGGTCCGCGGTCTCCTCATCGAAGTTCGGCCATGGCGTGAGGTAGCTCGCGTACGAGAGCTCCAGCTCGCCGCAGTCCTCGGGAATCGTGAACGTCGTAGTCGCCCGGCCGTCGGCGCGGTCGATCGGCAGCCACGTGCTGTAATTGTGCGGCGTGCAGTCGATCGTCTCGGGCGTGCCGCCGGATGCCGCAGATGCCGCAGCTGCGCTGTTCGTGCCCCCGTTGACGTCACTGCCAGCGAAGGCAGATCCCGTCAAGAGGCCAGCGAGCATCGTCATCAGGGCTGCAGCAAGCAACGATGCAGCGTTGACCCTCATCCTTCCTACCTTTCTCTTGGTGTCCCCCACTCGGCGCGCGTCGTGAAAGTCCGCAGTACGACTACGCGTCTCGAGAAGGAAACGCCGTGCTTGCGAATTCGGTTACTGCCGACCTGGAAGCGGCCGGTTCAGGCTCTGAGCTCGGCGCCGAAGCGCTCCCGAAGAGCGGCGACGATCGCGTCGCGCAGTAGCGTGGCGTCCTCGTCGGACAGGGTCCGGTCGGGCGACTGGTAGGCGACCGAGAAGGCGACCGACTTGCGGCCCTCGCCGACCTGCTCGCCGCGGTAGACGTCGAACACCCGGATCTCGCGGAGCTCCGGGCCGGCCGCCTCGCGCGCCGCGGCGACGAGATCGCCTGCGGGCACGTCCTCCGGCACCGCGACGGCGATGTCCTGCCGGACCGCGGGGAAGCTGATCACGTCCTCGTAGGCCACGGGGTCGCGCGAGGCGGCGAAGAGCTGGTCGAGGTCGAGCTCGAACGCGCCCCACGTCCCCTCGAGCGAGCGGGGATGGAGCTCGCCGACGATCCCCGCCGGCGTCCGCGCGGCCTTGCCCGGATGCAGCACCCGATGCTCGGTGCGCTCGAACGTCGGCTCCGCCTTCAGCGCCGCGTACAGCGCCTCGACGACGCCCTTCGCGCGCGCGAAGCCGCCCTCGGTGACGCCCGCCACGCGGAGCCGCTCGTCCGGCAGCTGCCCGTCGGGGAGGTACACGCGCGCGAGCTCGAAGATCGAGACGCCCTGCACGCCCCACTCGACGTTGCGCGACGCCGCGTCGACGAGGCTCGGGAGCAGCGACGTCCGCAGCGCGGTCAGCTCGACCGTCACCGGCTCGGGCAGCTTCCACGTCGTGTCGTCGTCGAGGCGGAGCGACGGCGTGTAGACCTCGACGAAGCCGAGGCCTGCGAGCGCGTCCTCGACGCGGCGGCGCAGCCGCTGCTCGCGGCTCAGCTCGCCGAACATCTCGCGCCGCCGCGGCAGCGTGAACGGGACGTCGTCGAGCCGGAAGCGCGCGACCTCCTCGACCACGTCGATCTCGCGCGTCATGTCGCGCGCACGCCAGGTCGGCGCGACCACGTCGCCGTTCCGGCGGTCGAAGCCGAGGCGGCCGAGCAGCGCGAGCTGTTCCTCGGGCGGCGTCACGATCCCGATCACCTCGTCGGCGCGCTCGGGCCGGTAGCGGATCACCGGCCGCTCCGGCAGCTCGGCATGCACGTCGTTCGCGGCCGTCCAGCGGGCGCCGGTGAGGTCGAGCAGCAGGTCGGTCGCGAGGTCGGCTGCGGGGCCGGCGAGGTACGGGTCGACGCCCTTCTCCCAGCGGTTCGACCCTTCGGTGCGCAGCCGTAGCCGCTCGCTCGTGCGGAAGAGCCGGAACGGCTCGAAGTTCGCGGCCTCGAGGAGCACGCGCGTCGTCGCGTCGCCGATCTCGGTCTCCTCGCCGCCCATGATCCCGGCGAGGGCGACGGCCCGGTCGGGGTCGGCGATGACGAGGTCCTCGGCGGTGAGCTCACGGTCGACGCCGTCGAGCGTGCGCAGCCGCTCGCCGCGCTCGGCGCGGCGGACGACGATGCTGCCCTCGTGCAGCGTCGTGTAGTCGAACGCGTGCAGCGGGTTGCCGAGCGCGATCATGACGTAGTTCGTGACGTCGACCACGTTCGAGATCGGGCGCATCCCGGCCGCGTGGATCCGCGCGCGCATCCACACCGGCGACGGTGCGATCGCCACGTCCTCGAACAGCCGCCCGACGTAGCGCGGGCACGCGTCGAAGTCGCGGATCTCGATCGGCACCTGCCTGTTCGGGACATCGCCGGGGTCAGACCCCGGCAGGTCCCGAAGGGACAGGTCGTAGAGAGCGGCGATCTCGCGCGCGAGGCCGTAGATCGAGAGCAGGTCCGGGCGGTTGCCGGTCGACTCGACGAGCAGCACGTCCTCGACGAGCGGCAGCACGTCGACGAGCGGCGTGCCCGGCTCGACGGTGCCGGGGAGCAGCATGATCCCCGCGTGGTCGGTGCCGAGGTCGACCTCGTCCTCGGCGAGGATCATCCCGTCGCTCACCTCGCCGCGCACCTTGCGCCGCTCGAGGTGCACGCCGTTCGGGAGCATCGCGCCCGGCAGCGCCACCGCGACGGTCGCGCCCGCGCCGAAGTTCCACGCGCCGCAGACGATCGAGCGCGGCTCGCCCTCGCCGACGTCGACCTTCGTCAGCTGCAGCCGGTCCGCGTTCGGGTGCTTCTCGGCCTCGAGCACCCGGCCGACGCGGAAGAGGCCGAGGTTGCCGTCCTCGTCGAGCACGCCGCGGCGCTCGATGCCCTCGACCTCGGCCGTGGCGATCGAGAGCCGCGTCGCGAGCTCCGGCAGCGGCATCTCGATCGGCACGTACTCGCGCAGCCAGGAGACCGGAACGCGCATCAGAACTGTCTGAGCACGCGCAGGTCGGAGTCCCAGATCGCACGCACGCCGGGGATGTCGTGCCGCAGCTGCGCGACGCGCTCGACGCCGCAGCCGAACGCGAAGCCGCTCCACTCCTCCGGGTCGAGCCCGACGTGCTCGAACACCGCGGGGTCGACCATGCCGGCGCCGCCCATCTCGATCCAACCGGAGAAGCGGCACGTGCGGCAGCCGGCGCCGCCGCAGATCCCGCACGACACGTCCGGCTCGATCGACGGCTCCGTGAACGGGAAGAAGTGCGTGCGGAAGCGAACGCGACGCTCGGGTCCGTAGAGCGAGCGCATCACGTGCAGCAGCGTCCCTTTGAGGTCGGCGAGCGTCAGACCCTTGTCGACGGCGAGTCCCTCGAACTGGTGGAAGATCGGGTAGTGCGTCGCGTCGATCGCGTCGCGCCGGTACACACGGCCGATCGAGACCATGTAGAGCGGCGGCGGCTTCTCCTCCATGATGTGGATCTGCGACGGGCTCGTCTCCGTGCGCAGCAGGTGCGTGTCGTCGAAGAAGAGCGTCGCACGATGCGAGCGCGTCGGGTGCGTCGGCGCGAACGCGAGCTTGTCGAAGTTGTACTCGACCGTCTCGACCTCGCGGTCGTCGCGCACCTCGTAGCCGAGCCCGAGGAACGCGTCCTCGATCAGCCGGCGCGTCTGCGTGATCGGGTGCAGGTGGCCGACGGCGAGCTGCTCGCCGGGCAGCGTGACGTCGACGACCTCCTCGCGCAGACGGCGGTCGAGCTCCTCGTCCTGCAGCGTCCGCCCGCGCTCGGCGACCGCGTCCTCGAGTCTGCCGCGGACGCCGTTGAGGAGCATGCCGCTCTCGCGGTCGCGGACGCCGCGCAGCGCCTGGGCGATCTCCGACTTGCGGCCGAGATAGCGGACGCGCGCGTCCTCGAGCGCGTCGAGCGTCGCGGCCGAGGCGACCGCACGCTGCGCCTCCTCCTCGTGCGCCTCCCAGTCCACGGCGGCGAGACTATCCAACGGTTCCTCCTCTGATTCGCGGGTCGGGGAACGTCAGGCCCCGGTGCGTGAGAGGAGCGTCAGGCGACGTCCCCGGTGGCGCACCGGGGCCGTGTAAAGAGCATCGTCGCCGTCGCCTGCATCGCTGACAGCATAACGGCGTGTCCGAGTACGACGCCATCGCCCGCCTGTACGACCCGTGGTCGGCCAGTGTCGTCGAGGACGTCGAGTTCTACGTCGCCGAGGCGGTGCGCGCGGGCGGGCCGGTCGTCGAGCTCGGCGTCGGGACGGGCCGCATCGCCGTGCCGACCGCGCTCGCGGGCGTGAGCGTGATCGGCGTGGACGCGTCGGCCGGCATGCTCGAGGTCGCGCGCGCGCACGCCGCCTCCGCGGGCGTCGAGGTCGACCTGCGCCTCGGTGACATGCGCGAGCCGCCGGTCACCGGCGCGTTCCCGCTCGTGACGATCCCGTTCCGCTCGCTGCTGCACATGCAAAACGACGCGGACCGCCGCGCGGCGCTGCGGGCGGTGCGCGGGCTGCTCGAACGCGACGGCCGGCTCGTGTTCGACGTCTTCGCGCCCGGCGCGGACGACATCGCCGAGACGCACGGCCGCTGGGTCGAGCGCGAGCCCGGGATCTGGGAGCGCGCGGACTGGGACGAGGCGACCCGCACGCTCGTCCTGCGCCTTCGCGGGGACGGCGCGGAGTCGCAGATGTCGCTCGGCTGGCTCTCCGTCCCGGAGTGGCGCGCGTTGCTCGAGGAGGAGGGGTTCACGGTCGACGCACTCTACGGCTGGTTCGACCGCACGCCGTGGCGCGGCGGCGAGGACTCGATTTGGGTTTGCAGCCTGCGGTGACCGTCAGCGCGGCTCGACCGCGTCGCCGACCCGCACGCGGCCGGGCTGCTCGATCTCGAAGTAGACACCGAAGTCGATCAGCTTCGGGTCGCGCTGCTCGCGGTAGGCGCGGATCGCGCGCAGCGTGTCGAGCGTCGGCACGCCGGTGTCCGGGTCCTGCGTCGTGACGGCGCAGCGCGCGACCGGGCCGATGAAGCGCACGACCGCATCGCCGATCCCCGCCCGCTCCCAGCTGTCCTCCTCGTGTGCGCCGGTGCCGTCGAGCTGGAGCAGCATGCGGAAGCGCCGACCGTCGACCGGGGCGCCGAGCTCGCGTCCGAGCCGCTCGCACGACGCGCGCGAGACGACCGTGCCGGGATGCACGTCGACCGCGCTGTCGCCGTCGTCGACGTGCACCAGCTGCACCTCCTCGCCGACGTAGGCCGAGAGCGCGTCGGCCCACGGGCCGAGCACGACGCGGCCGTGGACGTCGCGGTGGTTCCAGAAGTTCGTCACGACCGCGCCGCCGAGCTCGACCGCGCCCCCGAGCTCGCGGCCGTCGGGGAACGTCAGGCTCAGCCGCCCGTCGTGCGCCTCGGGTCGAACGCACACGAGCCGGCCGCAGTCCTTGCCGTTGTACAGCCGCTCGCCGCTGCGGAGGAAGTAGCGCCGGTTGCCCTCGACGCCGCGCGAGGTCAGCTCGACCTCGTCGGGGTGCGCAAGCCCGAGCCCCTTCACGGGCGCGACGTTGATGCGTGCGACGCGGATCACTCGGCCGGATTCTGCCGCCGCCACTCGTACAGCGCGATCGCGCCGGCCGTGGCGACGTTCAGCGACTCGGCCCCGCCGATCGGGATCCACGCGTCGGCGTCCCGCTCGACGTCGTCGGGCAACCCGTCGCGCTCCGCGCCGAGCAGGAACGTCACGTCGCCGTGCAGGTCGACCCGGCCGAGCGTCGTGCCGCCGTGCGCGACGAGTGCGACGCGCCTACCCTCGACGCTCCACGGCCCGAGCGGGACGCGCCAGATCGAGCCGGCCGTCGCCCGCAGCGCCTTCGGCGACGTCGGGTCGGCGCAGCCTTCCGACAGCGCGACGCGTGCGCCGAACCCGTCGGCCGCGCGGATGAGCGTCCCGACGTTGCCGGGATCCGCGACGCGCCACAGCGCGAGCGTCGCCGGCCGCACCTCCCAGGCGGGCAGCGAGTCGCGGCGGTAGACGCCGATCACGCGCGGCGGGTGCGCGGCGGTCGAGACCTCGGCGAGCAGGCGCTCGTCGAGGTCGACGCCTGCGCGCAGGAGCTCGACCGGCTCGGCGGTCGCCGCCTCGACCGCGTCCTCGCCCTCCACGAAGAAGAGCCCGAGCTTCTCGCGCCACCGGCGGTCGTGCAGCTTGCGGACGAGCTTGAGCTTCTCGTTGTCGCGCGAGGTGATCATGCGCACCACTCGAGCCAGTCGCAGTGGAAGTCGACCTTCGCGAGCCGCCGCATCGAGCCACCCGGCCACACGGTGAGGTCGAGCGCGACGCCGCCGTAGTCGCGGTCGTCGCGCGGCGCCTCGAACGAGACCCACGCGAGCGGACCGTCGCGGCCCGCCTGCGCAAGCGTCGAGGCGAGCTCCTGGTAGCGCTCCTCCGGGAGGTAGATCGCCGAGACCGAGCTGTAGACGACGGTGAGCGCGTCGTCGCGCCGCTCGCGCAGCAGGGACGGCAGGAGCTCGACGTAGTCGCCGTGCACGAGCTCGGGCGGGTTGTCCCGCACGATCGCGATCGCCTGCCGCAGGCGCTCGAGCCGCTCGGTCTGACCCGGCCAGACGAACGCCTCGAGCAGGCGCGCGCCGTGCTCGGTCGTCACGTCGACCGGGTCGAGGTCGATCCCGCGGCGGCGCCCGACCGTCAGCCTCCGCGCGAGCAGGTCGGCGGGCGGCCCGCCGCGGTCGTCGCCCTCGAGCTCGAGCGACCCGCTGCCCCAGGCGCCGGCGCGGTAGCGGTACGCATAGCGGTCGAACTCGAGCAGCAGGCCCGCGCTCGCACCGAGCTCGATCAGGTCGATGCGCGGCGAGCCGGCGGCGAGGAACCCGGGCAGGAGCCCCCATGCGCGCCGCACCTCGTTCGTCTGCACCTGCTGCTCGCGCACGAACCGCGCGACGAACTCGCGGTGTTCGTCGAGCGCGTCGTCGACGCGCTCCCACGACGCGCGCCCGGCGAGCACGAGGTAGTGCAGCGCGCCGAGCAGACGCAGCGGGTAGTCCCAGCGGAGGTCGGGTGCCAGCTCGCCGACGCGCGCGTCGTCGGCGAACCGGCGGCAGAGCTCGCCGTAGAGCGGGCTCCGCGTGTCGCAGTACTCCGCCTGGCGGAGGAAGATCTCCGCGTGCCGCGTCAGGCTTTCGCCAGAGCGGCCTTGGCCTGCTCCGCGATCTCGCCGAACTTGGCCGGGTCGGTGGCCGCGAGGTCCGCGAGCACCTTCCGGTCGAGCTCGATCTCGGCCGCCTTCAGGCCGGCGATGAACTGGTTGTACGAGAGGCCGTTGGCGCGTGCGCCCGCGTTGATGCGCATGATCCAGAGGCGGCGGAACTCGCGCTTCTTGACCTTGCGGTCGCGGTACGCGTACGCGAGCGAGCGCTCGACCTGCTCCTTCGCGTACTTGTAGTTCGTGCTCTTGAGGCCCCAGTACCCCTTGGCCTGCTCGAGGACCTTGCGCCGCTTCTTGCGGGCGTGAACCGATCGCTTGACGCGCGGCATCCGCTACGCCCTCCCCAGCAGCTTCTTGACCTTCGTCGCGTCCGCGTGCGAGACCGGCTTGTCCTTACTGAACTGGCGCTTCTGCTTCGGCGACTTGTGCATGAGCTTCCCCGACATCTCGCTCCGGCGCAGCAGCTTCCCCGCTGCCGACACCTTGAACTTCTTCTTGGCTGTCGAGTGTGTCTTCTGTTTCGGCATCTCGTTTGACTCCTGCGTTCTTCGTCGGGCCGAGCACCATGGTCATGTTCCGTCCCTCGAGGAGCGGCGGGGTCTCGATCATCCCGATCTCCTTCACGTCCTCGTGGAGGCGCATGAGGAGGTCGCGGCCACGCTCCGGATGCTCGCGCTCGCGGCCCCGGAACATGATCGTGACCTTGACCTTCGCGCGCTGGTTCAGGAAGCGCTCGACGTGGCCCTTCTTGGTCTCGTAGTCGTGAATTCCGATCTTGGGCCGGAGCTTGATCTCCTTGACGTGGATCTGCGTCTGGTGCTTCCGCGCGAGCTTCGCCTTCTGCTCCTGCTCGTAGCGGTACTTGCCGTAGTCCATGACCCGCGCGACCGGCGGGTCGGCCTGAGCGGCCACCTCGACGAGATCGAGGTTCTTCCCGTACGCGTAGTCACGGGCCTCGTCCGTCGACTTGATCCCCATCTGCTCACCCTTCTCGTCGATGAGCCGGACCCGCGGCACGCGAATCTGGTCGTTGACTCGCGTCTGCGGTTCGGGGCGGCGCGGCGGCTCGTTGAAGCCTCGCCGCGGCCTCAAATCCTTGTCACCAAGCTCTCTTTGTCCTCCTTGGAAAATGAAAAAGCCACTGGCACGCAGCGGCAGATGCTCTCGTCAACCCGTTCGGTTGAACCTCCGAGACCGATGGTCAGGAGGTGAGAGACGGTTCCGCCCCTGCTTGCCAGGGCTCCAGGGTAGCAAGTTTCGCCTCGAATTCCTGACGCGACAGGGTCTCCTGGCCGCCCCCGCGCGCGCGGATCGCGAGGCTCTCGTCCGACTCCTTGTCGCCGTAGACGACGGTGAACGGGATCTTCTCGACCTCGGCGTTGCGTATCCGCTTGCCGACGGTCTCGTCCGAGTCGTCGACCTCGACGCGGTAGGCGCCGAGCCGCTCGGCGAGCGCGTGGGCGGCCTCGCGGTGGTCGAGCCCGACCGGGACGATCCGGATCTGGACCGGCGCGAGCCAGAACGGGAACGCGCCCGCGTAGTGCTCGATGATGATCCCGATGAAGCGCTCGAGCGAGCCGAAGAGCGCGCGGTGCACGACGTACACCTCGTGCTCGGTGTTGTCCGGGCCCATGTAGGTGAGCCCGAAGCGCGCCGGCATCTGGCGGTCGAGCTGGATGGTCCCGAGTTGCCAGGACCGGCCGAGCACATCGGAGACGTGTAGGTCGATCTTCGGGCCATAGAACGATCCCTCGCCCTCGCCGACGACGTACGGGATCTCGTTGCGGTCGAGCGCCGCCTGGATCACGCCCTCGGCGAAGTCCCACTCCTCGTCGCTCCCGAGCTTGTCGTCCGGCCGGGTCGAGAACTCGGCGCGCGGCTCGAGCCCGAACAGCCCGTAGAGGTAGCGCATGTAGTCGATCGAGCCGTCGAGCTCGTCCTCGATCTGCTCGCGGGTGCAGAAGATGTGCGCGTCGTCCTGGGTCACGTACCGGACTCGGGTGAGGCCGTGCAGCGCGCCCGCCAGCTCGTTGCGGTGGAGCGGCGCCGCCTCCGCGTAGCGCAGCGGCAGCTCCCGGTAGCTCCTGAGCGCGCTCCCGAAGAGGAGCATGTGCCCGGGGCAGTTCATCGGCTTGATCCCGTAGACCTGGTCGTCGTCGAGCGGGATCAGGAACATGTTGTCGCGGAACTTCTCCCAGTGGCCCGAGGTGACCCAGAGCGCCTTGTCGTAGATGAGCGGGGTCTTCACCTCGACGTAGCCGCGGCGCGCGTTCTCGCGCCGGCGCAGGTCCTCGAGCGCGTTGAAGATCGCCATCCCCTTCGGGTGCCAGAACGGCGAGCCCGGCGAGTGCTCGTCGAAGTGGAAGAGGTCGAGCTGCTGGCCGAGCCGGCGGTGGTCGCGCTTGCGCGCCTCCTCGAGCCGGTGCAGGTGCGCGTCGAGGTCCTCCTGCGAGTAGAACGCGGTGCCGTAGATGCGGGTGAGCTGCTTGTTGCGCTCGTCGCCGCGCCAGTACGCGCCGGCGAGGCCGGTCAGCTTCAGCGCCTTGATCGGCTTCGAGTTCTGCAGGTGCGGGCCGCGGCAGAGGTCGGTGAACTCGCCCTGGGTGTAGAAGCTGATCGGGCCGTCCGCGGTGTCGACGAGCTCCACCTTGTACGGCTCGCCCTCGGCCTCGAACCGCTTGCGCGCCTCGTCGGCCGACACCTCCGCGCGCGACCACTCACGACCCTCCTTCAACTCTCGGCCGATCTCCTCCTCGATGCGCGCGAGGTCCTCCTCGGCGATCGGCTCGGGGAACTCGAAGTCGTAGTAGAAGCCGTTCTCGATCGGCGGGCCGATCGCGATCTTCACGCCCGGATAGAGGCGGCGCACCGCCTCTGCGAGCAGGTGTGCGCTCGAGTGGCGGAGCACGGCGAGCGCGTCGGGATCGTCCTTGTCGCGAACGGTGAGGATCTGGATCTGCTCGCCGTCGGCGAGCGGCGCACGCAGGTCCCTCACGTTGCCGTCCGAGCGGACGAGGACGGCCTGTTCGGCGAGCTTCGGCCCGATCGCGCGCGCGGCGTCGAGGCCGGTGGCGCCGTCGGGAAGCTCGAGCTTGTTGCCGTCTGGGAGGACGACGTTCATGGCTGCGGACACGGTAACCCCCTGCGGGTCGGTGTGACGAGGACAGGGGTCGCCTGGGTGCTAGGCCGCGCGCGCGCCGGCGACCGAAGGCCGCGCGCGGCGCAGCGTCGTCGTCCGGTTCGCGATCATGCGAACAGGGTAGCGCGGGCCAATGAGCGATGTGAAGCCCGAGGGCGAACCGCCCGCCGACGACCGCAACGACGAGCTCGAGGACTCGCCCGCGCCCGACCCGACCGAGGGCGAGTCGAGCCCGGACGACGTGCCCGAGGCCGACTAGCGGCGCGGGACCCAGAGCAGCATCGAGAGCGGCGCGACGAGCACGACCCAGAACGCGTCGTGGATGCCGACGCGCTCGGCGAGGAGGCCGAGCGCGAGCGGCAGGATCGCGCCGAGCGCGCCCGTCGTCGTGCTCAGCGCCATCGCGGTGCCGCTGCGCCCGGGCAGCGCCTCGTACAGCCGCGCCTGCGAGATCGGGTACCACCCCGAGTGCAGGACGCCGAGCACGGCGATGAGGACGAGCTTCGCCGCGAGGGCGTCGGCTAGCTGGAACAGCGGGAAGACCGCCGCGACGCCGAGGGCCGTTGCGCGCAGCCAGCGCAGGCCGCCGACGCGCGGGAGCAGCCGCAGCACGATCACGTTCCCGACGAGGTCCGCGCCGGTCCACACCGCAACCGCGAACGCGGCCGTGCGCACGTCGACGCCGACCGCGTCGACGAAGTAGAGCGCGAGGTAGCCGTAGAGGATGTCGCCGCCGAGGTCCTGCAGCTCGAGCAGGAGGAGCCAGCGCAGGACCCCCGGCGTGCGGAGCTCGCGCAGCGCGCTGCGGAGGCCCGCGCCCTCGTCGGCCGCGCCGTCGAACGGCAGGCCGCGCGCCGCCAGCACGAGCACCACGCCCGCGACCGCGTACACGAGGAAGATCGCGCGCCACGAGACGCCGGTCGCGACGAGCAGCGGACCCGTCGCGACGCCGGCCGAGCCCGCGAGGGTCCAGCGCGCCATGTTGCGCTCGCGATTCGCCGGGTCGGCGTCCATCAGCGTCGCCTGCGACAGGCTCACGAACGCGCCGGAGGCGGGGTACATCGCCATCGACGCGGCGAGCAGCACCGCGAACGTCGGCGCCAGCGCGAACGCGACTAGCGTCGCCGAGAACGCGACGCCGCCCCAGAGCACGAGCCGCCGCCGCAGGCCGCGGTCGCCGAGGATGCCGATCGCCGGCTCGACGACGAGCGCGACGAGGCCCGGCACCGAGAGCGCGATGCCGACCTGGACATAGGTCAGCCCTAGGTCGTGGCGGATCTGCGGCCAGGCGGCCTCGCGTGCTCCGAAGACGAGCTCGTCGAGGAGCTCGATCGCGAGCAGGACGGTGACGAAGCCGGCGACTCGGCGCCGGCGCCGCGCAAGGGTCTAGCAGGGAGGCCGAGGCAGGCGCATCGCCTGCAGTTCTACCCGTTTCGCCGCGGGCCGTGCGGAGACGATTCCAGGGCCAGAGTCGAAAGGGGTTACCGCATGGGCAAGACGATTCAGAAGCTGATGACGCCGAATCCGCGCACGGTCACGGCCGACGCGACGCTGCTCGAGGCAGCGAAGGCGATGCGCGACGAGGACGCGGGCGTCATCCCGGTCGTCGACGGCGACCGGCTCGTCGGCGTCGTGACCGACCGCGACATCGTCGTGCGCGCGATCGCCGAGGGCAGGGATCCGGGTTCGACGAAGGTCGGCGAGATCGCGTCGAAGGACCTCATCACCGTCGACCCGCAGCAGGAGCTCGCGGAGGCATTGCGGCTGATGGCGCAGTACCAGGTGCGCCGCCTCCCGGTAGTCGAGGAGGACGGCAGGCTCGCGGGGATCGTCGCGCAGGCGGACATCGCCCGCGCCGGCGACGACGTCCGGACGGGCGAGGTCGTCGAGCAGATCTCGCAGTGACGGAACCGTCGGTGCCGGGAGCGGCGCAAGTGCTCCCGGCACCGACTCCTGCGAGACTCGCCGGATGGACTTCGAGTCCGGCTCCGGCCCGCGACGGACGAACCGGCTGCGCGTCATCGAGACGCTCTACCGCCGGCCGGCGACGAGCCGCTCGGACCTCGCGCGTCTGACCGGGCTCTCGCGCGCGACGATCTCGACGCTCGTCGACGAGCTCGGGCGCGCGGGCCTAGTCTCGGAGCACGCCGAGGCGGACGGGTCGCGCCCGCGCAACACCGGACGGCCGCCGGTGCTCCTCTCGCTCGCGCCGACGGCCGCGTTCGCCGTCGGCCTCGACTTCGGCCACGCGCACATCCGCGTCGCCGTCTGCGACCTCGCGGGCGAGGCCGTCGTCGACGACTGGTCGCCGGCCGAGGTCGACCACGCCCCCACGGCGAGCCTCGACCTCGCGCAGGAGCTCGTGCGCGAAGCGCTGCGCACGGCGGGCATCGAGCGCGACCGCCTCCTCGGCGTCGGCATGGGCCTCGCGTCGCCGATCAACAAGGTCACGGGCGGGCTCGAGCCGGGCGGGATCCTGCCCGGCTGGCACGGCATCCGCCCGGCGGCCGAGATGGAGGCGCGGCTCGGCATCCCCGTGCTGCTCGAGAACGACGCGAACGCCGGCGCGGTCGGCGAGACGCTGTACGGCGCCGCACGCGGCGTCGACGACCTGATCTACCTCCGCCTCTCGACGGGGATCGGGGCGGGGCTCGTCCTGGGCGGCCGGCCGTACCACGGCTACCGCGGCCTCGCCGGCGAGATCGGCCACGTGATGGTCGACGACGGCGGGCCGATCTGCCGCTGCGGGAACCGCGGCTGCCTCGAGGCGGTCGCGAGCCCGGTCGCGGTCGCGGCCCTGCTCGAGCGCAGCCTGCGCCAGCCGGTCTCGACCGCCCGTCTGCTCGAGCTCGTCGCGGCGGAGGACCGTGGCGCGCGCCGCGCGGTCGCCGACGCGGGCGAGCTCGTCGGCCGCGTGCTCTCGTCGCTCGTGAGCGTCCTCAACCCGCAGCTCGTGGTCGTCGGCGGCGAGCTCGCGGCGGCGGGCGACGTCCTGCTCGGCGCGATCCGCGCTGAGATCGAGCGGCACAGCGTCGCGTCGGCGTCCGACGCGGTGCGCGTCGTCGCCGGCACGCTCGGCGACCGCGCGGAGGTGCTCGGCGCGGCCGGGCTCGTCCTCGCCGGCTCGCCGCACGCGCTCGCGCAGCGCGTCGGCCGGTAATCCCTTTCGCTTCCTTAGCAGCGCCCTTACACGCGCTGGGTATAGACGCCCTTGCGGTGAAGCGACCCGGCGTGATCGGCCTTGCTGCGGCGGCACTTCTCACGGCCGCGACGCCCGCCTTCGGGGCGGGTACGCCGTCGGCGATCACAGGCCCCGTCACGAGCATCGGCCCGACGTCGGCGACGGCGACGGGCAAGGTGAACCCGAACGGTCTCGCAACGACCTGGTACGTCGAGTACGGGACGAGCACGGGCTACGGCGCGAAGACGTCGTCGCTCTCGGCCGGGTCGGGCACGACGAACGTCGACGTGACCGCGCCGCTGAGCGGGCTCGCCGCGGGCACGACCTACCACTACCGCGTGGTCGCGACGAACAGCTCGGGAACGGCGCGCGGCGCGGACGGGATCTTCACGACGGCTGCGGCACCCGCGGTCGTGACGGGGGCGGCGAGCGACGTGTCCGTCACGACCGCAAAGCTCGCCGGGACCGTCGACCCGAACGGCCGCGCGACGACGTGGTACTTCGAGTACGGCACGAGCACGGGCTACGGCTCGAAGACGTCCGAGCGGAGCGCCGGCTCGGGCACGAGCGCCACTGACGTCTCAGCGTCGCTGTCCGGGCTCACGCGGGGGCGCACGTACCACTACCGCCTCGTTGCGACGAGCGACGCGGGCACGACGCACGGCGCTGACCGCACGTTCTCGACGCGGGGCGTGCCGAGCGTGTCGACCGACTCGGCGAGCTCCATCGCGCCGACGACGGCGAAGCTGAACGGCCGCGTGAACTCGAACGGGCAGTCGACGTCGTGGTGGTTCGAGTACGGCACGACGACCGGCTACGGCTCGAGGACGTCGACGCACGGCGCAGGCTCGGGCACGGGAACGGTGAGCGTGTCGGCGTCCCTCTCGAGGCTTGCGGTCTCCACGACCTACCACTACCGCCTCGTCGCGAGGAACGACTCCGGCACGACCGTGGGCGCCGACCGCACGTTCAGCACGTCGCTCACGCCGGCCGTCGGCTCGGCCGTCGCGAAGGACGTCGGCTCCTCGACCGCGACGCTGACCGCGGCGGTCGACCCGCGCGGGCGCTCCACGAGCTGGTACTTCGAGTACGGCACGACGACCGGCTACGGCTCGAAGACCTCGACGAAGAGCGCAGGCACGACGAGCCGCACTGTGTCGGCCGGGATCACCGGCCTCAGCGCCGCGACGACCTACCACTTCCGCCTCGTCGCGTCGAGCGACGCGGGCACGACGCGCGGCCCCGACGCGTCCTTCACGACGACGGGTGTCACGCTCACTGCGCAGGCCTCGGTCCCCGTCGTCTACGGCCGCTCCGTGCTGCTCAGCGGCACCGTGCCGACGAAGCGCGCGAACGAGACGGTGATCGTCTATGCGCAGCGGTTCGGCGAGACGTCGTTCGTGCAGGTCGCGAGCGTCCTCACGGCGGCGAACGGCGCGTGGAGCTACCTCGCACGGCCGCGCATCCAGACCGCGTACCGCGCCGGCTGGAACCGCGGCCTGAGCGCGGTGACGACGATCGGCGTCCGGCCGACCGTCACGTTCCGGCGCCTCGCGAGCGGCAAGTTCACGACGCACGTCGGCGCGGGCCGCTCGTTCGCCGGCCGCTACGTCCAGCTGCAGCGCCGCCGTACGAACGGCAAGTGGCTGACGCTGAAGCGCGTGCGGCTGAACGTGCATTCGTCCGCGACGTTCAAGGCGGCGCTGCCGAAGGGCCGCTCGACGCTGCGGATCGCGATGAGCGTGAACCAGGCCGGCGCGGGCTTCCTCGGCGCGACGAGCCGAACGATCCTCTTCCGCCGGTAGAGAATCCAGACATCGCGACGACGTACCGCACGCACGGGCTCGTCCTCACCGAGCACGGGGTCTCGGTCCCGCTCGACCACGCACGCCCCGACGGCGAGTCGATCGTCGTCTTCGCGCGCGAGGTCGCGGACCCGAACGGGCTCGACCGGCCGTTCCTCGTGTTCTTCCAGGGCGGCCCGGGCTCGGAGGCGCCGCGGCCCACCCGGCACCCGACCGTCCCGGGCTGGCTCGACAGGGCGCTCGAGGACTACCGCGTCCTGATGCTCGACCAGCGCGGCACCGGCCGCTCGACGCCGGTCGGGACGCTTCCGGGCCTGACGCCCGAGCAGCAGGCCGAGTACCTCACGCACTTCCGCGCCGACGCGATCGTGCGCGACGCCGAGGCGGTGCGGCGCGAGCTCGGCGTCGAGCGGTGGAGCGTGCTCGGCCAGAGCTTCGGCGGCTTCTGCGTCGCGACCTACCTCTCGATCGCGCCCGAGGGTCTGCGCGAGGCGTTCTTCACCGGCGGCGTGCCGCCCGTCGACCACCACGTCGACGACGTGTACCGGCTGACGTACGGGCGCGTATGCGAGCGCTGCCGCCGGTACTACGCGCGCTACCCCGAGGACCGCGATCGCGTGCGGGCGGTCGTCGCCCGCCTCGAGGCCGACGACGTCCGTCTGCCGTCGGGCGACCGCCTCACGGCGCGGCGCTTCCGCCAGCTCGGCAGCCTGCTCGGCATGAGCGACGGCGCCGAGGCGCTGCACTACATCGTCGAGCGCGACGTCGACTCGCCCGGCTTCCTCCACGACGTCGAGCACGCGACGAGCTTCGGCCGCAACCCGCTGTACGCGATCGTGCACGAGGCGTGTTACGCGGACGGCGGCGTCACGGACTGGTCGGCACAGCGCCTCCTGCCGGACGAGTACGAGGACCCGACGCTGCTGACCGGCGAGCACATCTTCCCGTGGATGTTCGACGACGAGGCGGCGCTCGCCCCGCTGCGGGATGCCGCGCACATCCTCGCCGCGCACGACTGGCCGCGCCTCTACGACGCCGACCGCCTGCGCGCGAACGAGGTGCCGGCCGCAGCCGCCATCTACGCGGAGGACATGTACGTCGAGCGCACGTTCTCGGAGGAGACGGCCGGGTTCACACGCAACCTGCGCCCGTGGCTGACGAACGAGTACGAGCACAACGGCCTGCGCGCCGACGGGCGCAGGATCCTCGACCGGCTGTTCGCGCTCGCGCGGGGCCGCGCCTAGGCTGCGGCGGCGTACCGCCGCCGCGCGGACGCGAGCACGCGCTCCGACAACACGGGCATGTTCGCGCTCACCCACATGAGCGCGAGCTCTGCGAGCGGCACCCGCTCGCTCTCGCGGTCGGCTGCGAGCATGTACACCTTGCCGACCTCGGCCGGCCCGAGCACCTCCTCGAGCGCGCCGTCGACGGCACGCGAGAAGCGGTCCACGTCGGCTGCGGGATGCACGTGCGTGTGCAGCCGGCACACGTCGGGCAGCGGCATGAGCTGCGCGGCGCGCTCGAAGACGTCGAGCCCATACGCGCACAACAGCTCGAACCTGCGCGTGTCGGCGAGCGTGTTCCACAGGCGCTCGAGCTCGACGGCCGTCCCGGTCTCGCCACGCTCGACGAGCACGTCGACCATCTCGCCGAACACGCGGGGCGTGCGGCCGGGCACCTCGGCCGTGACGAGATCGAGCATCCCGCCGACGACGCGCTCGAAGTCGTCGCGCGCGATGCCGGCCTCGGACGTGATCGCGGCGAGCGTGTCGTCGGCCTCGGCGGTCACGAGCAACGCAGGTGCGAACCGATGCTCGGCGAGCGCGGCCTCGATCGCGTCGAGATGTGCGCGGCGCGCGATGACGACGGCGGGCTCCCCGACCGCGAGCCCGTCGGCGAGAAACGGCACGACGGTCGAGACGAGTTCGTCGACGCTCGCATAGATCCGGACGGCGTGTCCCCCACGTGCCACGCCTGCATGCTAGACCCGATCAGGTCCAGAGGACGACCGTCGGCCCGCCGGGATCGGGCAGCGGCAGCGACTCGGCCTCCGCCTGGACCGCCTCGCGCGCGTCGCGCGAGAGCCGCTTCCAGGCCTGGACCGTCACCGTCCGCTGCGCGCGGCGCCAGGTGCCGACGATCTCGCCTGCGACGAGGAGCGCGCCGGGCCAGACGCGCGGCGTCCACAGCTCGCCGCGTTGTCGCGCATCCGGCACGAGGAGCGCGCGGTCCTCGTTCGTGACGCGCAAGGTGTAGGCGTCCCCGCTCGGCAGCAGCCGCGCGGCGGCCGTGGGTGCCGGAGGCTCGCGCATTGCAGCCTCGTCGCTCGCGAGCATGAACGCGTCGCCCGGCGGCGTCCGCACCGGGAGCAGCTCGCTGCCGAGCTCATCGAAGGTTCGGACGGCCGTCGCGGCGCCGATGCCTGCCCACCTCCCGAACGCACCGGGCTTCGCAGGGCCGTAGACGTGCAGGAAGCGCCGGGCCAGCTCGCGCGTCGCCTCCTCTCGGGAGATGTCGGGCGGAGGGACGGTCCACACGAGCGGCCGCCGTGCGCCTTCCCACCGGATCGCGAGCCTGCCCGTCAGAGCCGCGTAGCGGAGCATGTTCCCGTGCACGCCGAGCGCCTGTCCGGCGTCGTCGTACCGCCTCCGCTCACCGTCGAGGAAGACGTGCAGGCGCTCGGCCAGATCCACCGCGCGGTTGCGGATCTTGCCGGCGTCCGGCAGCCGCGCGAGCGTGAAGACGGCGAGATCGGGCGCGGCGACGACGTACACCTGGTACCGCGGCCCCCACACCTGCACGAGCGACGGGTCCTCCCAGGAGGACGGCGTGGCACCGTCCACGCGTGAGTGGATGGACAGGAGCGCGGCACGGGGCATGCTGTCCTGCAGCCCGGCGTACGCCGCCTGCCGCAGCGAGCGTCGCCCCTTCGGGAGCCGCTCGTCCAGCGCCCCGACGCGCCGCCGGAACGCGAGGATCTGCGCGCGCGTGACCGTGAGCGCCATCGCGGGATCGTAATTGCCGGTTACATACGATCCGGCCCGTGCGCGAGGTTCGCCCCGGCGTCTGGCTAGGTCAGGACCCGGTGTTCAGCGCTACCGCAGCGCGAACGAGATCC
>JBKPLI010000093.1:0-9237 GCA_046731555.1 Actinomycetota bacterium
CGGTGCCGAGGGTCGACTCGACGAGTTCGGCAACCGCCGTTCCCGTCAGCGGACGAAGACGGATCACGTCCGGCGACAAGTCGCTCTTCACCGTCGCGATCACATCGCCCTCGGTGCCTTCGTCGCAGGGTCGCGTCGCAAGGACGAGCGCGATCTCGACGTCACGAGGCGTGTCAGCATAAACGCGAGGTATCGCAACGACGCAGCGTCGGCGTAGTGCGCGTCGTCGACGACCCGGGCAGAGCGGGCTCGCAGCGGACAGGTTCGCGCTCAGCCAGTAGAGACCGTGAAGGATCGCGAACGACGGATCGACGCCCGAGGAGGCGCCGCCCTTCGTCGCGGGTGCGCCCGGTAGCCCCAGGAGCCCGGCGGCGACGCCGGCCGCGCCTTGCATCAGATCGGCGCGCTCGAATCGGATGCGTCCGCGAGCACCGGCTCGAAGAGCTGACGCACGACTCCGAAGGCGAAGTCAGGCTCCAGCTCGGCGCCGCCGGCGCGAAGCACGCGCATGCCCTCGTTCGCGGCCGTCCTTCGCGCCGCGGCGAGCAGCGCCGTCTTGCCGATCCCAGCCGGCCCTCGACGACAACGAACGTGTCGCGCCCGGCGCGCGTGTTCCAAGGCTGCCTCGATCCGCGTCAACTCCTCCGCCCGCTCAAGAAGCGCGCCGTATGCCGAGACCTACTGGATCGTCGCGCGGGCGAGGACGCGTACGAGCGTCCTCGAGCAACGAAGTCAAGTTGAGTCGCCCAACGTAAAGGGGACAACGACGGAGCGACGCGGCGTATCCCCGAGATCGGACATCCGATCGTGCACCGCGGGCCTCGGTCGCAAAGTCCGGGGGGTCGCCACGGTGCGAATCGCGACGCCGGCGCCCGACGATCGGGTTTCCGAATCAGACCTCGAGGAGGCGAACAAGATGCGAAGGATCACTCGTCCATCCGTGCTGCTCGCGGCGATCGGCGCCGCGGCTCTCGTTGCCGCAGGGAGCGGCTCGGCCGCTGCGGCGAAGACCGTGACGGGCACCGTCGGCCCAGGCTTCACGATCGGCCTGACGCTGCAGGGCAAGAAGGTCACGAAGCTGAAGGCCGGCACGACGTACCGGTTCGTCGTCAACGACCGCGCCGACATTCACAACTTCCACCTGAGCGGCCCGGGCTTCAGTCGCGTCTTCACCAGCGTCGAGTTCACCGGGACGAAGACGTTCGTGCTCAAGCTGAAGAAGGGGAGCTATCTCTACGTCTGCGATCCCCACTCTTCGTTCATGCGCGGCAGCTTCGTGGTCGCGTGATGAGCGCGACCATCGACTTCTCGCTCTTCGCGGCGCTGGCGGATCGCATCTCGGGATCCGTCCTCGGCCCGCACGACGCCGGATACGAGTCGGCGCGCGCCGTGCACAACGGCCTCGTCGACCACAGGCCCGCGGTGATCGTGCGCTGCCGGACGACGAACGACGTCGTCGAAGTGCTGGCGGTCGCACGCCGGACCGGACTGGAGGTCTCGGTTCGCGGCGGCGGCCACAACGCCGCCGGCCGGGCGGTAACGGACGGCGGCGTGATGATCGACCTCGCCGAGATGAAGGCAATCTCCGTCGACCCTGCACGTGCAACAGCGACGGTGCAGGGCGGCGTCACGTGGGCGGAGCTGAACGACGCCGCCGGGGCGCACGGCCTCGCAGTGACCGGAGGAGCGGTCTCGACGACCGGCGTGGCCGGCTACACGCTCGGCGGCGGCCTCGGCTGGCTGATGGCCAAATACGGGCTCGCGTCTGACAACCTGCTCGCCGTCGAGCTCGTCACCGCAGAGGGCGACGTGCTCCGCGTCGACGGCACCTCCCACCCGGATTTGTTCTGGGCCCTTCGCGGCGGCGGCGGGAACTTCGGCGTCGCGACGTCGTTCACCTTCCGGTTGCGCAAGGTCGGCACGATCGTCGGCGGACTGATCGCACATCCCATCGACGCGGCGCCTGGGCTGCTGCGCTTTTACCGCGACGCGGTGGCGGCGAGCTCGGACGACCTGACGGTGTTCGCCGGTCTGGTGCATGCGCCCGACGGCTCCGCAACCAAGCTGGCCGCGCTGGTCGTCTTCCATACCGGAGACGCCGAGCAGGCTGAGCGCGACCTCGAGCCGTTCAGGACGTGGGGCTCGCCGGTCGTCGTCGACGTCGGCCCGATGCCGTATCCGGTGATGAACACGATCCTCGACGCTGGTTTCCCGAGCGGCTCGCTCAACTACTGGCTGTCGAGCTTCACGCGCGGTTTGCCCGACGAACTGATCGACACCGCCGTCGAGCGCTTCGCAACCGTCCCTTCGCCGATGACGGCGATCCTGTTCGAGCACTTCCACGGTGCCGTGACGCGTGTCGGCCCGACCGAGACCGCGGTGCCGCACCGCGACGAGGGATGGAACCTGCTCATCCCGTCCGTCTGGATCGATTCCGCAGACAACGCCGCGAACATCGCGTGGACGCGCGACACGTTCTCGGCGCTGCGACCGCACTTCGCAGACGGCCGCTGGCTCAACTACCTCGGCGACGACCAGGCGGACGACGCGATCCGTGCGGCGTACGGGCCGAACTACGACCGGCTGCGCGAGATCAAGCGGCGGTACGACCCCGAGAACGTCTTCCACCTCAACCACAACATTCGCCCTGACACAGGAGGCATACGGTGAGACGAACGGCTTCATATCTAACGTGGCGCTGTTCGCGCTCTTCTTTGCATTGCCCGGAACCGGGTTCCGCGAGTCGAGCGCGAGCCGTGGGGGAGGGTAGGCGGTGCTCCCTATCTCCCAGGTAGGGACTTACTTCGCAACGCAAGGCGGCATGCGCTCTCGGCGTCGCTGGTCAACCGATTGTCAACCTCGGGCCTGCCTAGACGAGCTCGGGTTCGGCCAACACCTCGCGCAGCCCCCGCGACCTGCGTCCCGAGACTCTCGATCACGTCGCGGGGCCTTGCCGCGTGTGCTTGGGCCGCGAGGTTGTACTCGCGGTCGTACTCGATATCGACTCGAGTGCGCCTTCCGCATTCCGTGTGTGTCTCGCGGTCCTGATCGTGTTCTTCGTCGGTGTCGGTATTGCGCTCTCGCGTTCTCCTCACACTCGTCCTTGGGGTTGTCGTCGTCCTCATCACGTTCATCGTCACGCTCATCACGCTCGCGATGACGGTGTTCCTCATGGCCAGGATCGCCTCTTTCGTCGCGCTCGCGGTTCGTCTTTCGTGACGCTCTTGGCCACGCTCTTCATCGCACTACCCGATGCGTTCGCGGCGACCTTCGCGGCCGCCGCCTGTTCACGGTTGGGCTGGCCGTACATCACGGTCAGCCGCTGGACTTCCGCTAGACGTCGGCGCAAGACCCCGTCGAACTGCAGCGAACTTGCGACTGATGTCCAGCCTGTCTAGCCGGTGGTGGTCATCGTCGACACCGAGCGTGCGAACGCGGCTCTACGTAGGACCGTGGGCGCTAACCTCGCGCGTTGTCGGTTGTGCGCCGGGACGCGCGCTCCCTTCCGGCTCGTTCGGCAGGAGCCGCCGCGCGAGCTCGAGCGCGCCCACTACCCCGGCGCGATCTCCGAGGCTCGGCGGAACGATGTAGTCGTCGACTCCTTCGAGCAGCTGCGGCACATCCACGTAACCGGCGAGCAGCTGGCGGACGCGGCGGCGGGTCAGGGGGAGGAGGACGGGCTGTTTCATCACACCGCCGCCGATGACGACGCGCTGCGGCGAGAGCATGCATACGACATTCACGATGCCGAGAGCGAGGTACTCGGCCTCGAGCTCCCAGGCCGCGTCGTCGTCAAGCTGGTCGGCGCTCAAGCCCCAGCGCTGTCGAATCGCCTCGCCGGACGCCAGGCCTTCCAGGCAGTCCCCGTGGTACGGGCACGCGCCGTCGAACGGATCGCGCACTCGATCGTGCGGGATGCGCATGTGGCCGAGCTCCGGGTGGAGGAGGCCGTGCATGAGGCGCCCGTTGGCCAGGCCGCCGCCGCCGACGCCGGTCCCGACCGTGATGTAGCAGAAGGTGTCGAGGCCGCGTGCGGCGCCGAGGCAGTGCTCGCCGAGCGCGGCGGCGTTGACGTCGGTATCGAAGGCGACTGGCACCGAGAGCCGCCGGGCGATCCGGCCGCCGACGTCGGTGTGCGCCCACCCGGGCTTGGGAGTCGTTGTGACGTAGCCCCATGTCGTCGAGTCGACGTTCGTGTCGACCGGGCCGAACGAGCCGATCCCGATTGCTTCGACCGGGCCCTCCCGCTCGAAGAAGGCGGCCGCGCGGTCGATCGTCTCTGCCGGCGTCGTCGTCGGGATCGTCGCGCTCGCGGTGGGCTCGCCCGGCGCGGTCGCGATCGCCAGGTTCCACTTCGATCCGCCGCTCTCGATGCCGCCGAACGCGCTCACGTCTGCTGGGATGCGCCGCAGGAACGGCGCACGACGAATTCGGCCGGGAGGACGACGACACGCGTGCGTTCGGGCGCACGCCCCTCGACGCGCTCGAGCAGGAGTTGTGTCCCGAGCGTTCCGAACGTCTCGGCCGGCTGCTCCATCACGGTGAGGAAGGGGTAGAGGCGGGAGGCGTACTCGATGTCGTCGAAGCAGACAAGCGCGAGGTCGTCGGGAACCTCGAGGCCTTCGGCCCGCACGGCCTCGATCGCGCCGAGGGCGACGAGGTTGTTGACCGTGAACACCGCGGTCGGACGCCGCTCGAGGGCGAGCAGGTTGCGCATCCCGGTGACGCCGCCGCTCGGGTCGACGGTGGCGTCCGCGACGAGGTCCGCGTCGTACGGGAGCCCCGCCTCCTCGAGCGCAGCCCGGTAGCCGCGAAGGCGATCGCGTGCCGTCGAGACGTCGTCCGACTCGACGACCATGCCGATCCTCCGGTGCCCCAGCGAGACGAGATGCTCTACGAGCCGCCTCGCTCCCTCGGCGTTGTCCCCGAGAACGACGTCGGCATCGATGCCGCGGACCGTCCGGTCGACCAGCACGAACGGGACGCCGAAGCCCTCGAGCCGGCGCAGGTGCTCCCGCGACCGGTCGCTCACGGCCGCGATCAGGATGCCCTCGACGCGGTGGGCGATCATCTCCTCGATCACCTCGCGCTCGAGGTCGAGATCCGCGCGGGTGTCGCAGATGATCATGCGGTACCCCGCGCGCCGGGCGACGTCCTCCGCGCCCCGCACGATCAGCGTGAAGAACGGATTCGCGACGTCGGGCACGATCAGCGCGAGCGTTCCGGTGCGCCGCGCGCTCAGGCCTCTGGCGAGTCGGCTCGGGACGTAGCCGAGCTCGGAGATCGCCTCCTCCACCCGCCCGCGCGTCGCAGGGCTGACCCGGGCGCTGTCGTTGATCACGCGCGACACCGTCATCGGCGAGACGCCGGCGCGCCGGGCCACGTCCCGGATGGTCACCGTGCCCGAGCTCATTCCTGTTATCAGTACCACAAGTCAGCCGTGCAATTCGTCTCTGCACGCTTGACTACTGGATAGTTCGTCTGTTATCGGTAACACACGCAGAGAGCCGACAGAGGAAGGAGAAGCTATGCGTCATCCGCAGGGGCGCGCTCCGGCCCGGCGCGCGGCGATTGTCGTCGCGGTGCTCGCCGTGGTCTCCGCGACCGCGACGGTCGTCGCCGTCGCGTCGGCGAGAGAGGCTCCGGACCGCGCGGGGTCGAGCGTCGCCGAGGTCAAGGTCGGGCTGATCACGAAGGACGTCACGAACCCGTTCTTCGTGAAGATGAAGCAGGGAGCGACGGCGCAGGCGAAGAAGCTCGGCGCCGAGCTCATCTACGCCGCCGGCAAGAGCAGCTCCGACAACGCGAGCCAGATCGCCGCCATCGAGAACATGACGACGGCCGGCGTGAAGGGGATCCTCATCACCGTCGCCGACGGGAAAGCCGAGAATCCGGCGATCGCGAAGGCGCGCAAGGCGGGCGTGCTGGTGATCGCGCTCGACACGCCGACCGTTCCGAAGACCGCTACCGACGCGCTGTTCGCGACCGACAACTTCAGGGCCGGGACGCTGATCGGTCAGTACGCGCGCGCGGCCACCAAGGGTAAGACCGTGACGATCGCGATGCTCGACGAGCACGCCGGCTCCTCGGTCGGTGCCTTGCGCCACAACGGCTTCCTGAAGGGCTTCGGGATCAAGGGCAGCGACAAGCAGATCGCCTGCGTCGGGAACGGCGAGGGGCAGACGGCCCCGTCGCAGACCGCGATGGAGAACTGCCTGCAGAAGAACCCTGACATCGACGTCGTCTACACGATCAACGAACCCAGCGCGGCCGGCGCGTGGACGGCGCTCAAGAAGGCCGGGAAGACGAAGGATGCGGTCACGATCGTGTCCGTCGACGGCGGCTGCGCCGGGGTGCGCAACGTCAGGGCAGGGGTCATCGACGCGACGTCGCAGCAGTACCCCCTGCTGATGGCGTCGCGCGGAGTCAGCGCCGTCGTCGCCTACGCGAAGAGCGGCAAGAAGGTCAGTGGGTACACCGACACGGGGGTCAACCTGATCGCGAGCAAGGCGGTGACGGGAGTCCCGTCGCGGACCGTCAGCTACGGCCTTGCAAACTGCTGGGGGTAGGACGATCGTCCCCTGATCGACGACCGGGGCGTCGTCCGACGCCCCGGTCGCCGCAGCCCTGATCCGATGGCGACGACGGACCCCACGACGACGGATCGCGCGGACGGGCGTTCGCGTGCGCTCGCGCTCGCTCGACGCGTGGCGACGACGCCGACGGTCGGGCCTTTGCTCGCGCTCGTCCTCACGATGGCGTTCTTCTCGCTGAAGAGCGACCGGTTCCTGCAGACGCAGAACCTGTCGCTCGTGCTGCAGCAGGTGATGGTCGTCGGCGTCCTCGCGATCGGCCAGACGCTCGTGATCCTGACCGCCGGCATCGACCTTTCGTGCGGGACCGTGATGGCGCTCGGCCAGATCGTGATGACGAAGCTCGCCGTCGCAAACGGCGTCCCCGCGCTTCCGGCGATCGCGCTCGGGATCCTTACGTGCGTCGCGTTCGGGCTCCTCAACGGGGGTCTCGTCACCGTCGTCCGCCTCCCGGCGTTCATCGTCACGCTCGGCACGCTGAACATCGCGTTCGCGCTGACACACATCGTGTCGGACGACCTCACGTTCTCCGGGCTGCCGAGCGCGATGCTGTTCTTCGGACGCACGTTCGAGATCGCTGGCGCGGAGGTCACCTACGGCGTCGTCCTCATGCTCCTGCTCTACGCGATCGCGTGGTATGCGCTCAGCCAGACCGCCTGGGGCCGGCACGTGTACGCGGTCGGCGACAACCGCGAGGCTGCGCGGCTGACCGGCATCAAGCCCGAGCGGCTGCTGCTCGGCGTCTACACGGTGGCCGGGTTGACGTACGGCATCGCGGCGCTGCTGCTCGTCTCGCGCACCGAGCTCGGCGACCCGAACGCCGGGCAAACGACGGAGAACCTCGACAGCATCACCGCCGTCGTCCTCGGCGGCACGAGCCTGTTCGGGGGCCGCGGCACGGTGATCGGGACCTTGATTGGCGCCACGATCGTCGGCGTGTTTCGTAACGGCCTGACGTTGATCGGCGTCGAAGTCATCTACCAGTACCTCGTCACCGGCGTGCTCGTGATCCTCGCCGTGTCGGTCGACCAGCTGACGCACCGGAGGGCCTCGTGAGCGCGCGGCAGCCGATCCTCGAGGCGCGCGGCCTCGTCAAGCGGTATGGCCACGTTGTCGCGCTCAACGGTGCCGACTTCGAGCTGTTCCCCGGTGAGATCCTCGCGATCATCGGGGACAACGGCGCGGGCAAGTCGACGCTCATCAAGGCGCTGTCCGGCGCGCTCCAGCCGGACGAGGGCGAGATCAGCCTCGACGGGGAGCACGTCCACTTCCGCTCGCCGCGCGACGCCCGCGACGCCGGGATCGAGACCGTCTACCAGGACCTCGCCGTCGCGCCGTCGCTCGACATCGCGACGAACATCTTCCTCGGCCGCGAGCAGCGCCGCGCCGGCCTGTCCGGGCGGCTGCTGCGACTACTCGACAAGCGGGGGATGAGACGGGAGGCTGCACGCCACTTCGCGGAGCTGCAGATCGGCGTGCAATCGATCGCACAGCCGGTCGAGGACCTCTCCGGCGGTCAGCGGCAGGGCGTCGCGGTGGCGCGGGCCGCGACGTGGGCACGGCGGCTCGTGATCATGGACGAGCCAACCGCCGCGCTCGGCGTCAAGGAGACACAGCAGGTGCTCGACCTCATCCGCCGTGTGCGCGAGCGTGGGCTGCCGGTGATCCTCATCAGCCACGACATGCCGCATGTGTTCGAGCTCGCCGACCGCATCCACATCATGCGGCTCGGCCGTCGCGTCGCCGTCGTGACGCCCGAGTCGCACACCATGTCGGAGGCGGTCGCGATCATGACCGGCGCCGCCAGCGCCGAGTGATCAACCCGACGCCGCGATCGGGTCCCGGCGCACGATCTCCGTCCGAGGGGAGGCCCTGTCAGGCTCTTCTTCGCGCGCACGGTCATTCCCCGCGACCTGGGTCCCCGAGCGCTCGATCACGTCGCCGGGGTAGGCCTTGCCGCGTGAGGCTGGGTCGCGAGGTGGCACTCGCGGTCGTCCTCGATATCGACTTGAGTGCGCCTTCCGTTCCGTGTGTGTTTCGCGGTCCTGATCGTGCTCTTCGTCGATGTCGGTAGTGGCTCTCGCGTTCTCCTCACGCTCGTCCTCGCGGTTGTCGTCGTCTTCGTCACATTCGCTACCCGGCCATCGTCTGCTCGGTCTCAGGTTCTTCGTCGCCTTCGTCGCCTTCGTTTTGTGCTTTTCATCGTCGCGTACTCGCTGTTGATCCGACGCTCCTCGTTGGTTTCTTGGGGTGGCGTCTGGTCACGCCCCGGGTTTGCAGCCTGGGGGTTCTCCTGTACGCGTGCGTGCGCGGTCTCGGCGAGAACGCATCCAAACTGCGATCCGTTGCGATGCCTGCCTCCCGATTCGCGCAGTAGGGATCCCGGGCGCAAACGCAGTAGCCCTGCGCCCCCGCGCGGGCTGGTCAACCGATGGTCAACCCACCCGACGACTCGGGTAGCGGCCGGCGCGGACAGCCTCGTCGCCGAGTTCGGCTGCGAGCCGCTCGCGAACCGCTTCGCGGCCACCCTGGGCGAGCATGCTCTCGATCTCGTCTGCGAAGACGAGAGCTACCAGGTGCTGCAACTCGTCCCAGGACATGCGAGCGACTTCGTTGGCGTTTGTGGGAAGACTCGGCGCTACAG
>JBKPLI010000094.1:0-6140 GCA_046731555.1 Actinomycetota bacterium
GGCGTCCCCGTACACGCTCGAGGTGGACGCGAAGACGACGCGCACGCCGTCGCGAACGGCCGCCTCGAACACGCGCTGCGTCGCGAGCACGTTGCGGCGCAGGTAGGTGCCGAACACGTGGCCGAAGCTCCGCACGCCCGGCTGGCCGGCGAGGTGGAAGACGCCGTCGACCTCTGCGAAGTCGAGCTCGTCCTCCGCGAGGTCGACGCGCCGCACGTCGAGCTCCCGCGCGTTCTCCTCCTTCAGCGCCGGGTCGTAGTAGTCCGTGAAGCAGTCGAGGCCGACGACCTCGTGCCCGTCGGCGAGCAGGTGCTCGGCGAGGTGCGAGCCGATGAAGCCCGCGGCGCCCGTGACCACGTACCGCATCGCGCCGAGGGTACTCACTCTTTCGGTGCGCACGCCTTGCGCAGCTCGGCGACCGCGCGCGCGAGCTTCCGCTTCGCGACGGCCCCGCGCGGCGCCGCGACGATCACGTTGCACACGCGCGTCCCGCCCGCGACCGACGGGGCACCCGTCGCCTTCGCGATCGTCGGGTAGCGCGCGGCGAACACGTTGCCGACGACGACCGTGGCGCCGGGCCGCCGGATCGCGGTCGCCTCGCCGGCCCGCCGCAGGTGCGCCTGCCGGAACCCGGCCGCGTGCAGCGAGCGCAGGAGGGTCGCGACGGCGATCGGCCGCGGCGGCGGCGGGACGGCGCGCTTCTCGTCGAGCCCGTAGACGCGCGCGTAGCCGACGAGGTACATGCGCTCGGGATCGGCGACGACGGGCGAGTACTTGCCGTCCGGGTACGTCCACACGGGCCGCCCGGTGCGCGCGTCGAGCGCGTACGTCCGCCGCTTCAGCGTCGAGAAGTACACGCGCCCCGCGATCACGGTCGGCGCGCCGGAGATCGGGCCGTTCGCCTTGAAGCGCCAGCGCAGGTCGCCGGTCGCCGCGTCGAACGCGAAGAAGCGTCCCGAGTACGAGCCGACGAACACGCGCCGCCGCCAGACCGCCGGCGACGAGTAGACGAAGCCGCCGGTCGACTGCACCCAGCGCAGCTTCCCGCTCGTCGCGCCGAACGAGTACATCTTCCCGTCGGTCGCGCCGACGTACACGCGGCCGTACGCGGCGGCGGGCGTCGCGTAGAACGAGCCGCGATGGCCGAGCCGCTGCTGCGCGCCCGCCTTCCAGATCAGCTTTCCGCTCTGCGCGTTTAGCGCGTAGACGTGGTGGTCGTACGAGCCGACGTACACGCGCCCGCCCGACACCGCGACCGCGCCCTTCACGCGGCCGTCGGTCTTGAAGGCCCACCACAGCTTCCCAGTGCGCGCCGCGAACGCGTACACGCGGCCCGTCCAGTCGCCGACGTACACCGTGTCGTCCACGACCACCGGCGAGGACTCCGACGGCCCGATCCGCTTGCGCCACTTGATGCGCCCCGAGCCGGCGTGGAACGCGATCAGCTGTCCGTCGCCGACCTTCTTCGCATTGCACGGCGGCCGGTTCAGGAACGTCAGGAACACGACGTGCCGGTAGACGGCCGGCGACGAGGCCTGGCAGCGGTTCGACTCGTACTTCCACGCGCGCTTCCCGGTTCGCGCGCTGATCGCGAACGTCGTGCCCGAGTTGTTCGAGAAGTAGAGCCGGCCGTACGCGACGGCCGGCGGGAACTCGATCAGGTTCTGCGCACGGAACGTCCACACGCGCTTGAACGGCGGCGCGAGCGCGATGCCGTTCGCGAAGCGCTGGCGCTCCGGGTCGTAGCCGTAAGTCGGCCAGGCGACACGGGGCTCCTCGGGTTTCGCCGCCGCGAGCTCCTCCGGGACGAACTCGACGGTCGACGAGCCGCGCACGTCGTGCTCCTGCTGCTTGCGGTGCAGCACGAACGCACCCCCCGCGCCGAGCGCGACGAGCACGACGGCCGCCACGCCGGCGGCGATCCAGCGCTTCACCGCAGGCGGCCTTCGACGGCGTAGAGGCGCGAGTACCCGTGGAGAAGCAGCCGCCGGCCGGCGCCGGACACGGGCACGTACTCGCCGTGGGGGAAGCGCACGACCACGCGGCCGGTGCGCGTGTCGGCGCCGACGATGCGCCCGTGCGTGGAGCCCGCGTACGCGACGCCGCCGACGACCGCGACTGCACCCGAGATCGGCCCGCCCGCGCTCACCGTCCAGCGCAGCCGCCCGGTCTTCGCCGAGACGGCGTACAGGCGCCCGTTGTACGAGCCGAAGTACGCGCGTCCCTGCCACACGGCCGGCGACGAGTAGACGTACGAGCCGGTGTGCCGCGTCCAGACGTACCGGCCGCCCGTCGTGAACGCGGTCAGCGAGCCGCCGGTCGAGCTCGGCACGAGCACGCGGCCCGACGCCACCGCGGGCGTCCCGTAGACGCGGCCGTTCACCGACCGTGACCACACGACGCCGCCGGTGCGCCGCGCGAGGGCGAGCACGCGGCCGCAGTAGTCGCCGATGAACATCCGCCCGCCGAGGACCGCGGCGCTCGAGGTGATCTTGCACCCGCTGCGGTGCGTCCAGCGGATGCGCCCGGTCCGAACGTCGAGCGCGTAGACGACGCCGTTCCAGGCACCGAACAGGTCGAGCCCGCCGACGACGATCGGCGACGACTCGATCGGCGACCCGATCCGCACCTGACGCTCGAGCTCGCCGGTGCGGCGGTCGAGGACGCGCACGACGCCGTCCATGCCGTGCACGACGAGCTCGTTCCCGACGATCGCCGGGGACGAGGCCATCTTCCCGCCCGGCGGGTCGTACTTCCAGACGATCGCGCCGCTCGACATGTTCAGCGCGTAGATCGTCCCGTGATAGTTGCCGATGTACGCGACTCCCTCGGCGACGACGGCCGGGAACTCGATCAGCGAGCCGACGCCCTTCGACCACACGACCTTGAACGGCGGCCGCACGCGGATGCTCGCCTGGGCCTGCGTTCGTGCGGCGCCGGCGCCGTACATCGGCCACTGGAGCGCGCGCTGGTAGAGCTTCATGCGCGACCGCGGCCGCTCCTTGAAGTTGAGCCGGACCGCACGCGGGATGAAGCCGGCGTGCCGCGCGGTCGTGACGAGCTGGCCGCGCCGGCGGATCGGGATCCGCGCGACGCCGTCTGCGTTCGTCCTCGCCGAGCGTCCACCGACGGAGACGAGCGCGCCGCGCACGAGCTTCCGCGTGTCGCCGTCGACGACCGTGACGACGACATCGCGCAGCCGCGGCCGCACGGGCTTGGGCTTCGGCTTTGGCTTCGGCTTCGGCCTGGGCTTCGGCGCCGGCTTGGGCGCGGACTGCAGGGTGCGCGGCGGCGGCGCCGTGGTGGTCGCGGCGTCGCGCGTGCCGGTCCCTCCGCAGCCGGCGACGAGCGCCACGGCCGCGAGCCCTGCGAGTGCCTTCCTCACGCCTCCTCTGGGACGACGAGTTCGTCGAGCGGCTCGAGCGTCCCTGCAAGCTCGTGGAGGACCGTCTCGGAGAAGAAGCGCGTCATGACCACGCCCTCGCGGAAGTCGCCGAGCCGTGGTTCGGGGCGCTCGCCGTTCGCGAGCGCCAACGCGAGCTCCGGGTAGCGCGAGCCGGCGGCGGTCGGCAGCGGGAACGCGCCGCCGAAGCGCGGGTTGACGTCGGTGACGAGGTGCCGGTCGCCCTCGCGGAAGCACTGCACGTTCGCCGGCCCCCGCATGCCGAGCGTCTCGGCGACGAAGGCGCCGAACTCGATCAGCGTCCAGTCCTTGATCGTCCGGCCCTTGATCGACTCGCCGCCTTTCGACTCGATCATCGTGCGCGGCACGGCGCCGAGGCACCGGCCGTCCAGGTCGCTGAACACGTCGATCGAGAACTCCTCGCCGCCGCAGAGCTGCTGCACCATCGACGGCACGGGCGTGAAGCGGAGGAAGAACTCGAGCTGCTCGCCGCTCTCGGCGCGGTAGATGTGCCGTGAGCCGAACCCGCGGCGCGCCTTCACGAGCACGGGGAACGTCAGATCCTCGGGCACGTCGGTCGGCAGCCACGTGCCTGGGCTCGGGATGCCGCGCTCGACGAAGAGCTGGTGCGCGCGCCACTTGTCGTCGACCGCCTCGATCACCTCGGGAGGCGACACGAGCGCGACGGCCGGCGCCAGGTCGGCACGCGCGAGCAGCGCCCCGTCGAGATCGGTGAGCGGCACGATCAGGCGGACGTCGTGGAGGGCGATCAGCTCGCGCAGCGAGTCGAGGTAGCCGGCGTCGTCGACGCGCGGAACGAGCGCGCGGCGGTCGGCGTGGTAGAGCGCGGGCGCGAGCTCGTTGGCGTCGACGGCGATCGTGGTCGCGCCGGCCCGGCCGAACGCCGTCACGATGTCGACGCGCTGCCCGGCGCACGTGAAGAGGACGGCCGTCACGAGCGCAGAGGGTAGCCGTGGCCGGTGATGATTTCGTTACGAGCGGTCGCGGTCGGCGGCCTTCCAGCCGCCCGACGCGCCCTTGTACGTCCCGCCGAAGAGGGCGAGCGGCGTGCGGAGCAGGATGACCAGGTCGGTCTTCCAGTCGCGGTGCTCGACGTACCAGACGTCGAGCTCGATCCGCTCCGGCCACGACAGCGTCGCGCGGCCGTGGATCTGCGCCCACCCGGTGATGCCGGGCCGCACCTCGAGCCGCCGCCGCTGCCGGTCGTCGTACTGCTCGACCTGGTAGCGGAGCGTCGGCCGCGGCCCCACGATCGACATCTCGCCGCGGACGACGTTCCAGAGCTGCGGCAGCTCGTCGAGGCTCGTGCGCCGCAGGAGGCGCCCGACGCGCGTGATCCGGGCGTCGCCCCTGTCCACCGCGTACCCGGCGCCCTGGGTCTCGGCGCCGACGACCATCGTCCGCAGCTTCAGCAGCTCGAAGTCGACGCCGTCCTTGCCGACGCGCGTCTGGCGATAGAGCACCGGACCGCCGTCGCCGAGCTTGACCGCGAGCGCGGAGAGCGCGATGAGCGGGCTCGTGACGGCGAGCCCGGCGCCTGCGATCGCGACGTCGAGGGCGCGGTTCATCGGAAGCGCAGCCTAGAGGGTGCGGCATGATCGGATCGTGGCGCGGGTCTCCGCCACGGTCGCGGCCGCGCTCGGCGCGTTCGCCGTCTGCGCGGCGCCGGCCGTCGGCGCCGGCGATCCCGCGCGCTTCGTCGACCCGCTGATCGGCACCGGCGGCCCGGCGCACCACACGTTCCCGGGCGCCGTCGTCCCGTTCGGGATGGTGCAGGTCTCGCCCGTCGCGGCGCGCTCGACCGATCCGTCGGGCTACGCGTACGACGACCCGACGACGCGCGGCTTCGCGTTCACGCGGCTGAGCGGCGCCGGCTGCACGAACTCGGGCGACCTGCCGATCATGCCGCTGCTCGCGCCGTTCGCACGCTACACGCCGGCCGTCGCCGGCTACCGCCACGCCGACGAGCACGCGACGGCCGGGCGCTACCGCGTCAGGCTCGCGAACGGGATCGACGTCGACCTGACCGCGACGACGCGCACCGGGTTCGCTACGTTCCGCTTCCCCGGTCGCCGTGCCTGGCTCGCGCTCGACGCCGGCGGGAGCGCGGTCGACCAGGACGAGGTCTCGGTCGACGTCTCGTCGAGCACCGAGGTGCGCGGCTCCGAGACGAGCATGGGCTTCTGCAACGCGCCCGCGCGGCCGCGCGTCTTCTTCGTCGCGCGGTTCGACCGGCCGCTGGAGTCGGCGTCGACGTGGGACGAGGACGGAGTCGTGGGCGCGAACGTCCGCTCGCGGCGCACCGTCAACACGGGCGGCGCGCTGGTCGGCTTCCGCCTCGGGGCGAGTCGCACGCTGCGCGTCAAGGTCGGCATCTCGTATGTGAGCGTCGCGAACGCGGCGCTCAACCTCGCGCGCGAGAGCCCGGGCTGGAACGGCGGCGCCGTCGCCGCGCGCGCACGGGCGGCGTGGAACGCACAGCTCGCGAAGGTGCGCGTCGACGGCGGCACGCCGGGTCAGCGCAGGACCTTCTACACCGCGCTCTACCACGCGCTGATCCACCCGACCGTGTTCCAGGACGTGAACGGCGAGTACCTCGGCCGCGACCAGCTCGTGCACGTGGCGCGCGGCTACACGCGATACACGAACGTCTCCGGCTGGGACGTCTACCGCACGCAGATCCCGCTGCTCGCGCTGCTCGCGCCGCGCGTCGCGA
>JBKPLI010000095.1:0-6240 GCA_046731555.1 Actinomycetota bacterium
CGCGGGGCGAGGGTCTGCGAGCGTCTCGATTGCGCGGCGCGTCCGCGCCCCGTGGGGTCGCCTTCGCGGAGCTGCCGGACGACCGGCCACGCCTGGATCAGCCTCGCGATCACCGTCTTTACTCGTGGAGCTCGAAGAACATGGTCCGCAGGTGCAGGCGTTCCGGACCAAGCGCGTCGTAAACGGCGGCGAGCTTCTCCTCGCCGAGCTCGGTGAGCCGCAGGTGGACGACGCGGCCGTCGGATTTCGACTGCTCGCGCGAGATCAATCCGGCCTCCTCGGCGCGCTGCACCAGCTCGGTCACCGCGCTCTGAGTGAGCTGGAGCTTCGCCACGAGGGTGGACACGGTCGAGGCGCCTTCGTCGCCGGCGGCGATCATCAGCAACA
Organism: Actinomycetota bacterium; assembly: GCA_046731555.1. Classification (GTDB taxonomy): domain Bacteria; phylum Actinomycetota; class Thermoleophilia; order Gaiellales; family Gaiellaceae; genus PALSA-600. The sequence goes on from JBKPLI010000095.1 coordinate 388, forward strand.
CGAGGTACTGCCGCGGCGTGATGCCCGCCGCGCGCGCCAGCTCCTCGCTGCGCCGGCTGAAGCGCCGGAGCTCGGCACGGAACGCCGCCGCGCCGGCGTAGTCGCGCTGCTCGGTCACGCGTTCATTCTGCGCAAATCGCCGGGGTCTAATCGTCCCGTGCGAGCGCCGCGGCGAGCGCGTCGAGATCCGACGCGTCGTTGTAGGCCTGCACCGACACGCGCAGCACCGCGCCGTGCCGCGTCTGCGAGATCGGCACCTCGATGCGGTGCTTCTCGTAGAGGCGGCGCTGCAGCGCGACCGGATCGTCCGTCGGCACGCGGTACCCGCGCATCTGCACGAACCGGTCGGTCAGCGGCTCGAGCCCGAGGTCGGCGGCGGCGAGCAGCTCGTGACACGCGTCACGCACCCGCGGCCAGTCGTGCTCGGCCTGGAAGTCGAGCGCGGCGGGGATTGCGAGCAGCGCCGCCGGGTCGCGCGTTCCCTGCCAGCGGTGCGCCTGCGCGAAGGGGCTGTCGCCGTCGCCCCAGTCCCACGAGACCACGAGCGGGTCGATCAGCCGCTGCGCCTCCGGACGCGCGTGGAGGAACCCCGCGCCCTTCGGCGCGCAGAGCCACTTGTGGCAGTTGCCGGCGTACAGGTCGGCGCCGATCGCCGTCAGATCGAGGTCGACCTGGCCCGGCGCGTGCGCGCCGTCGACGATCGAGAGCGCGCCGGCCTCGCGCGCCCGCGCGCACAGGCCGGCGACGTCGTTCACGCGGCCGATCGACCACTCGACGTGCGAGACGAACACCGCCTTCGTCCGAGGGCCGGGCTCGAGGTCGTCCCACTCGCGCTCGACGATCGTCGCGCCTGTGCGCCTCCGCACGAACTCCCAGAGCAGCTTCATCCCGGGGTACTCGTCGGGCGTCGTCAGCACCTCGTCGCCCGGCCCGAGCGGCAGCGACCGCGCGACCGCGTTGACGCCGAAGGTCGCGTTCGTCGTCAGCGCGAGCTCCTCGGCGGGCACGTTCAGGTACCGGGCGAGGCGGGTGCGCGGCACGTCCAGCAGCTCGGGATAGCGGCGCTCCAGGCCGAGGAACTCGACCGGCTGGCGCTCGAGCTCCCGCTGCCAGCGCTGGTAGGCCTCGAACACCGGAATCGGCGTGGCGCCGAAGGATCCGTGGTTCAGGAAGACGATGTCGGGGTCGAGGAGAAAGAGGCTGCGCACGGCTTCTTTACGGCACTTAATGGACGGTTAACCGCCCATTGCTCCGGAACAACACCGGAGGGATATAACGATCACGTGCTTCGTCGACGCAACCTCCCCTTCCGCGCCGTCGGGGTGCTGGTGGCCGCTGCCGCAGGCGGCGCGCTGGCCCTCGCCGGCGCGGCCGTCCTGGGGAAGCTCGGCGAGCGGACGACGATCCAGCAGGTCGCGCCGCTCGCGGGCGGAGGCGTCGGCACCGCGCCGATCGGCAACGCGAGCGGGCTCACGATCGAGGAGATCTACCGCCGCACCGCCCCCGGCGTCGTCCAGATCACCGCGACGAGCGTCGTGCGGTCGCAGAACCCGTTCGACCTGCTCCCGACGGAGCAGACCGAATCCGCGCTCGGCTCCGGGTTCGTGATCGACAAGGCGGGCCACATCGTCACGAACTATCACGTGATCCAGGGCGCGCAGACCGTGCAGATCAGCTTCTCCGCGAACGACCAGATCGACGCGCGCATCGTCGGCTCCGATCCCTCCACCGACGTGGCGGTGCTGAAGATCAGCACGCAGTCGCGCTCGCTCGAGCCGCTGCCGTTCGGCGACTCGGACCGCCTGCAGGTCGGCGACGCCGTCGTCGCGATCGGCAACCCGTTCGGTCTCGCGCGCACCGCGACCTCCGGGATCGTGAGTGCGCTGCAGCGCTCGATCGACGCGCCGAACGGCGGTCTGATCGAGCACGCGATCCAGACCGACGCCGCGATCAACCACGGCAACTCGGGCGGCCCGCTCATCGACGCACGCGGCCGCGTGATCGGCGTGAACGCGCAGATCACGACCTCGAGCGGCAACGGCGACCGCAACGGCCAGGGAAACATCGGCATCGGCTTCGCAATCCCCGTCAACACGGTGAAGGCCGTCACGGCGCAGCTGATCCACGGCGGCAAGGTGCAGCACCCGTACCTCGGTCTGAAGGCCGACGCGATCACGGAGGAGCTCGTGCGCCTCTTCAACCTCCCCGCGACCGAGGGCCTGATCGTGCGCGACGTCGACAGCGGCAGCGGCGCGGACAAGGCCGGCATCAAGGCCGGCACGACGCCCGTCGTCGTCGACGGCAACACGTATCAGCTCGGCGGGGACATCGTCGTCGCGGCCGACGGCCAGCCCGTGACGACGCCCTCGCAGCTGCGCGACATCATCGCGCGCAAGAAGCCGGGCGACTCGGTCTCGCTCCAGATCTATCGCGACGGCAAGAAGCAGACCGTGCGCGTCAAGCTCGGACGGCAACCTCCCTCCCCCAACGGATAGCCGTTCGACGGCGGCCGTCTAGCCAGCGCGGCCGCCAAACACAGGCCGCGGCCCCGCCTGCCTGCCCGGGGCCGCGGCCACCTACTCCGTCTGCCTGCCGGGTCGCGGTCGCTACCTTGTGTCGCCGTGGAGCGCGGGCAGGTGGTCTACGAGGAGACGTACGTCGTCGACGAGGAGGTCTGGGTCGGCGACGACGACGCCGATCACGACGGCTGGTACTGCGTCAGCACCGACCCCTTTCCGTGCCCGGCGCCGGGCTGCGAGTACGTCGCGACGTTCATGACCGCCGCCCATCTCATCCTCGTGTGGGAGGCGAGCGACGACCCGATGCTGCTGAAGCACGCCGCGCGTGCGCGCGACGTCGGGCGCAACCCGCGCATCGTCGGGTACCGCTCCGAGTACGGGCCGAGCGCCTCGTACTACGCATGGGTCGCCGCCGGCCGGCCCGTGCACGGCGTCAAGGGCAAGTGATCGAGCACGCGTTCGGAGAGCGCACGCCGCTCTCCCTGGGCGTCGAGGAGGAGCTGATGATCCTCGACCGGTCGACGCTCGACCAGGTCGCGGCCGTCGACCGCATCGTGAGCGGCGTGTCCGCGCGCGGGCTGCCGGGGCTCGCGAAGACCGAGCTCTTCGCGTCGGTGTTCGAGCTGAACACGCCGCCGTTCGAGACGGCGCGCGAGGCCGAGGACGCGCTCGTCGCGCTCCGCCGCGCGGCGGCCGAGGTTGCGGACGCGGAGGGCCTCGCTGTCGCTGCCGCAGGGACGCATCCGTTCGCGAAGCCGGAGGCGCAGCCGATCGTGAAGGAGGAGCGCTACGTCACGTTCGTCGGCTACGGAGGGATCTCCGTCCGGCGGCAGGGCGTCCAGGGGCTGCACGTGCACCTCGCGATGCCGAGCGCCGAGCAGTGCTGGGCCGTCCTCGAGGGGATGCTCCCGTGGCTCCCGGTCGTGCTCGCGCTGAGCGCGAACTCGCCGTGGTTCGCGGGCGAGCTGACGGGCATGGCGTCGAACCGCGCGCCGGTGCTCGCCGAGCTGCCGCGCGCGGGCGCGCCGCCGGCGTTCGGCTCGTACGCCGGCTGGGAGGCGTGGGTCGAGCGCCTCGTCGACCTCGGGGTGACGCAGGACTACACGCGCATCTGGTGGGACGTCCGCCCGCACCCGAAGCTCGGCACGCTCGAGGTGCGCATGCCGGACCAGCCCACGGACGTCCGCCGCTCGATCGCGTTCGCCGCTCTGCTGCAGGCGCTCGCTCACACTCTCTTAACCGAACCTGGTCCCGGACCACGTTCTGTTAACGACCCGGGCGGTCGCGGCGACTACGCGCAGAACCGCTGGGCGGCCGCGCGCTTCGGGCCGAAGGCGGAGCTGATCCACCCCGACGGCGAGCGGGTGGCCCGCGCGTCGGAGCTCGGACGGGAGCTGCTCGAGCTCGTCGCGCCGGCCGCGGACGCGCTCGGCTCGGGCGACCTCCTCGAGCGCCTCGACCCGGACGGCTGCGAGGCGGACGTGCAGGCGCGGGCCTCGTCGCCCCAGGATGCCGCGGCGGATCTCGTCGCGCGGTCGCTAGCCTGACGCGATGGCTGCCGTCCGCGAGACGATCCAGGTGAGCGGCGTGCGCTGCGAGCGCTGCGTGTTGCGGCTCGCGAAGACGCTCGAAGGCCACGACGGCCTCGAGTACGCGAACGCCAACCTGATGGGCCAGGTCGTGCTCGAGTACGACGACGAGCGCACCACGAGGGGCGCGCTCGTCGAGGCACTCGCTCGCGGAGGGTTCCGCGAGCAGCCTGCTATTTGAGATTCGCCGTGTCTCCCGCGGGATCGAGCGCGTTCGCCTGCCGCTCGTGCACGGCCGGGCGGTCGGTCGACGCCGGCTCGCCCTCGCGCATGCGCGCACGCTCGGCCTCGGGCGGCGTGACCCCCTGCTGAGCGCCGACCGTCGTCGCGCTCTCGGTCTCCGGCTCCTCGTACTCGCCGATCAGGCCGTAGTGACGCATGACGACCGAGCAGTCCCACTCGTCGGTCACCTTCGGGCCGTCCGTGAAGACGTCCTTCGTGATCGTCGCGTGGACGACCTCCTCCGTCGGGTCCACGGACGTGAACGCCTTCGGGATTGCGTGCCGCGCCTTGAAGACGTGGCCGTGCTCGACGATCAGGCAGTCGTCGCGCTCGTCGACGACGCTCCCGATCTTGTGGTCGTCGCTCGTGACGACGTTGTAGCCCAGCAAATGAACCTCCCCGGTTGCCTTGACCTGCGACTACCCGCGGTGAAAAGGATGGAAACCGGGGAATCTCACGGGCGCCGGAACCGTTTCAAGTGGTTGCTAGGGTGGCCGCCGGAATGAGCGAGAGTTCCCCGACGGCCGCAGAGACCCGCCGGATCGCGGAGGAGGCACGTGACCGCGTTCGGTTCGAAGAGGAGGCGCTCGAGCTCAGTGACCAGGTGTACCGCGTCGCCCGTCGCCTCGTCGGCACCCGCGAGGAGGCCGAGGACCTGATGCAGGAGGCCTACGCGCGCGCGTTCCGCTCCTGGCGCCAGTACCAGCACGGCACGAACCTCCGCGCCTGGCTGCTCCGCATCCTCACGAACATCAACATCGACCGCGGCCGGCGCCAGCAGCGCACGCCGCAGACGACGTCGATCGACGAGGCCGGCGACTACTTCCTCTACAACAAGCTCGAGGCCGCGGTGCCGGAGGAGAACCCGGACGAGGAGCGCGTGATCGAGCGCCTGTCGCAGGACTCGGTCGTCGAGGCGCTCGCCGACGTCCCGCACGACTTCCGCGACGTCGTCGTCCTCGTCGACATCGGCGAGTTCTCGTACGCCGACGCGGCGCAGATCCTCGACATCCCGGTCGGAACCGTCATGTCGCGGCTGCACAGAGGGAGGCGTATCCTGAAGAGGAACCTCGCCGACAAGGCGGTGCCGACGTGATGGATCTGTGCGACCAGTGCGAGGAGATGATGCAGCCGTACCTCGTCGGCGTCCTCTCCGACGCGCAGGTGCTGCAGGCGAAGGAGCACCTCGAGCGGTGCACCTGGTGCGCGAAGCGGTACAAGTTCGAGGTCGACCTGCGCCACTTCGTGCGCGTCGCCGTGCAGGAGCCGATGCGCCCGGAGCTGAAGGCGCGGCTCGCGGCGCTGCGCACTCCGTTGCACTAGACCGCGCTTAGTCGAGCGCGCGCCGCGGCCCGACGATCACGAGCAGCTGGTCCTTGCGCAGGCCGGGCGCCTGCTCGGCGCTGACGTTCAGCTGGCGCGCGAGCCGCAACCCGACCCCGCGGCCGTTCGCCCCGTAGTAGACGGTCGTGTGCGTGTAGTCGAAGCGGTCGGCCGGGCCGACGTGCGAGATCGTGTAACCC
>JBKPLI010000096.1:0-5556 GCA_046731555.1 Actinomycetota bacterium
GGCCTGGACGGCGCGGACGGCGCCGCCCGCGAGCTTCGCAGCCGCCACGACCGCCAGCACGAGCGCCAGCGCGACCGTCGCCCCGGTCGAGAACTGCGTCGCCGCGACCGACGCGCACGCCGCGCCGGCGACGGCGAGCAGGAGCCGGGGGACGTCCGCGCCTGCCGTAACTAGGCCTCCGGGACGCGCGGCCGCGGCCGTCGGAACTGTGAGGCGACGGCTCCGACGAGCGCGCCGAGCACCGCCCCCCACAGCAGGTCGCGGGCGAGCCCGCGCGACGTCTTCCCCGGGGGCGTGTGCGCCGGGTCGAACACCGCGACCATGACGGGCGTCCCGTCCGAGCCCTGCGAGAACCGGTCGCGCACGCGCTGCGTGAACACGAGCGCGAGCTCCTGCGCGATCTGCCGCGCGCGCGTCCGCTCCTCGTCCTCGACGCGAACGCGCAGCAGCGCGTTGCCGACGACCGCGACGGAGACGCGGTCGAGCGGGTCTGACGCGGACTCGTCGAGCCTCAGGTTGCGGACGACGTTCGACGCGACGGCGTCGGTGCGCACGAGCTGCGCGAACGTGCGCGCGGTGCCGCGCGAGGCGATCGGCTCGGACCGGCGCTGCAGCACGAGCGTCGTCTCTGCGCGATAGTGCGAGTCCTCCACGAGGTTGACGACGGCGGCCGCGACGAGGCCGGCAGCGACCCCACCGAGCACGATCAACCCGGCGCCGCGCACCGGCGAACCATATTCGGCTAAGCACGCTCGCGCTGCGCCGGGAAGAGGATCACGTCGCGGATCGAATCCTTGCCCGCGAGCACCATCGTCAGCCGGTCGATGCCGAGGCCGAGGCCCCCGGTCGGCGGCATGCCGAACGCGAGCGCCTCGACGTAGTCGGGGTCGCCCTGCTCCGCCTCGACGTTGCCGCCGGCGCCTTCCGCCGCCTGCATCGCGAAGCGCTCGGCCTGCTCCTCGCTGTCGTTCAGCTCCGTGAACGCGTTGCCGAGCTCCATGCCGCCGACGAAGTACTCGAAGCGCTCGGCCACGTCGGGATCGTCGTCGGTCGTGCGCGCGAACGGCGACAGCTCGACGGGGTAGTCGTACAGGATCGTCGGCTCGATCAGGCGCGGCTCGATGTACGCGGTGATGGCCTTGTCGACGAGCTGCGCCCACGTCTTGTCGCGCGACACGTCGACGTCGCGGGACTCGAGCCGCCCTTTCAGGTCGTCGAAGTCCTTCGTCCAGAGGTCGAGCTGCTGCAGCTCGTCGACCAGCCGGACGCGCTTCCACGGCGCCTTCAGGTCGACCTCGTGGCCCTTGAACGTCGTCACCGTCGTGCCGAGCGTCGCGCGCGCGACGTGCTCGACGAGGCGCTCCATGCGCGCCATCGTGTCCTGATAGTCGGCGTACGCCTCGTACCACTCGAGCATCGTGAACTCGGGGTTGTTCTTGTACGTGACGCCCTCGTTGCGGAAGTCCTTGCCGATCTCGTAGACCTTCTCGAGGCCGCCGACGATCAGGCGCTTCAGGTAGAGCTCGGTCGCGATGCGCAGGTAGACGTCCTGATCGGTGGCGTTGTGGTGCGTGACGAACGGCTCGGCGAACCCGCCGCCGTAGCGCGGCTGCAGGACCGGCGTCTCGACCTCGACGAACCCCTCTGCGTCGAGGAACTGCCGCACTGCCGTGACGACGCGCGCGCGCAGCACGAAGTCCCCGCGCGTCTGCTCGTTCATCAGCAGGTCGAGGTAGCGGCGCCGATAACGCTGCTCGACGTCGGTGAGGCCGTGGAACGTGTCGGGCAGGGGCGAGCGGATGTGCGAGAGCACGACCAGCTCGTCGACGATCAGGCTCGGCTCGCCGCGGCGGCTCTTCGTCGCCTTGCCGGTCACGCCGACCACGTCGCCGAGGTGGACGTCGACCGGACCTGTGCGGTTCGCCGGGCAGAGGAGCTGGATGCGTCCCGAGCGGTCGACGAGGTCGAGGAACACGAGCTTCCCCATCTCGCGCCGCGCCATCACGCGGCCCGCGAGCCGGCGCGGTTCGGGCCCCTCCTCGCCCGGCTCGAGCGCGTCGGCCTCCTCGCGCACGCGCGCGACGTCGTCGCGGTCCGGGAACCGCTTGGGCATTCCCGTGCCCGCCGTCGTCGTCACGCGCCGGATGCTACGGGGTCCACGCCATCGCCCATGCGTGCGGTCCGCGTTCCGGCGTCGCGCCCTCGGCGACCACCTCGAAGCCGTGGCTCCGGTAGAAGTCGAGGTTCCGCTCGCTGTTCGTGAGCAGGACGGCTGGCACGCGCGAGCGCGCGGCACCCTCGAGGCCCGGCTGCATGAGCGCCGCTCCCACTCCCTTCCGCTGCTCGGCCGGGTCGACGCCGATGCCCGCGAGGTACCAGTGCGATCCCGACGCGACACGGCTGCGCATCGCCTCGACCGCGCGGCCGTAGGCGAGGAAGCGCGTCGTCGCGTCGCGCAGCCGGAGCGGCGTCGTGAGGAGAGCGCGCAGCGTCGGCGCGACGCGCATGACCGAGCGGCCGGGCGGAAGCCAGCGCGCGCAGCCGCGCACCTTCCCCTCCGTCGTCCACACGTCCGCGTCGGCCACCTCGAACCCCAGGCGGAAGAGCCACGGCAAGAGGGTCGCGCGGCGGCGCGCGTCGGGGAGCATCCACACCCACGCCGGATCGTCCTGGAACGCGCGCGCGAGAACGTCCGCCGCCTCGCGCAACTGGTCGTCCCGCAGACGGACGATCTCCACCGCGCGACCCTATTCGACGGCCCGAAGGGGCGCGCCGATGGGTCTACGCGGCCTTGATCTCGAGGATCTTGAACTTGAGCGCGCCGCGCGGCGCGGAGACTTCGACCACGTCGCCCTTCTTGTGGCCGATGATCGCCTTGCCGACCGGCGACTCGTTCGAGAGCTTGTTCTCGGCGGGGTTCGCCTCGGCGGAGCCCACGATGTGGTACTCGAACGTCTTGTTCGCCTGGATGTCGCGCAGGCGGACCTTCGACCCCACGGAGACCTGATCCTTGGAGATCTCCTTCTTCGTGATCACGCGCGCGGAGAGCAGGCGCTCCTCGAGCTGCGCGATCTTGTGCTCGAGCATTGCCTGCTCGTTCTTGGCGTCGTCGTACTCCGCGTTCTCGGCGATGTCGCCGAACTCGCGGGCGACGCGAATGCGATCCGCCACCTCGCGCCGCTTCTCGTTCCGCAGGTGATCGATCTCCTGCTTGAGCTTCTCGTAGCCCTCGGGCGTCAGGATGACTTCCTTCAAGCGGCCTCCCTCGGCATCCACACGGCCGGTCTGGCCCGGCCGAAACGGGGCGGAATGGTAGCGGCCGCGTCAAGCGCGCCGCAAGGGCGCGGCTACCATCTTCAACCGATATGAACATCGACCTGCGCGAACCCTGGACGATCGGGTCTCTCGAGATCCCGAGCCGCCTCGTCCTCGCTCCGATGGCGGGCGTGAGCGTGCAGGCGTTCCGCCGCCAGGGTCGGCGCTACGGGGCCGGCCTCGTCTGCTCCGAGATGGTCTCCGTGGCCGGCATCCAGCACCGCAACGAGCGCACGCTCGGGTACCTGAGGGTGTCCCCGGACGAGCATCCGCTCGCGATCCAGATCTTCGGCTCGGACGCCTCCGCGATGGCCGAGGCGGCGCGGATGGTCGAGGCGGCGGGCGCAGACCTTGTCGACATGAACTTCGGCTGTCCCGTGAAGAAGGTGACGAAGACCGGCGCCGGCGCGTCGCTCCTCGACGAGCCGGACCTCGCCGCGCGCCTCGTCGACGCCGTCGCGACCTCGGTCGACATCCCGGTCTCCGTGAAGATGCGCCGCGGCCTCGAGAACGGGTCGCGCACCTGCCTCACCGTCGGGCCGCGCCTCGTCGAGGCCGGCGCGCAGACGCTCACGCTCCACCCGCGCTCCGCGAAGCAGATGTACACGGGCGAGGCCGACCACGCGCTCACAGCGGAGCTGGTCGACCTCGTCGACGTGCCGGTGATCGCGTCGGGCGACATCACGTCGCGCGCGAAGGCGCAGGCCGTGCTCGCGACGACGGGCGCCTCGGCCGTGATGGTCGGCCGCGCCGCGCAGGGGAACCCGTGGGCGCTGCGCGAGATCATGGGCGACGAGGGCGAGCCGACGCGCGAGGAGGTCGTCGCGGAGCTCATCCTCTTCATGCGCGAGACGGCGCGCGAGCTCGGCGAAGGGCGCGCGACGAGCTTCCTGAAGAAGTTCTACGGCTGGTACCTCGGTCGCGGCCGCTTCCCGCGCCCGTTCAAGCAGGAGCTCGTCACGATCCCGACGCTCGACGAGGTCGAGCTGCGACTCTTCGCCGCCGCGCCGGGCGCACACGAGGTGCTTGAGCGGCTCGAGTCGGAGCTGCCGGACCCCGGCGACGAGGTGCTCTTGGACTCGCTGCCGATCTCGATCTACGGCGGCGGCTAGACGCGGAGGAAACCCTGTTTCCCCCGCGAGCCCCCTTCTCCCCAGCCTCGCTTCGCTCGGCCTCCATGTGATTCGTCGCGGCGCGCCGGGTCGGCTCGCACCGCGGCGGAGGCACGGGCGAAGCCCGTACCTCCGTCAATCCGACTGGCGATTGCGGTGCCACACCAACCGCAGGCCGTCCAGGGTCAGAGTCGGCGCGACCTCGGTGATGGCGGCCGAGTGCGGCGCGATCAGGTCGGCGAGGCCGCCCGTCGCGACGACGGGGGCGTCCGGCGCTCCGAGCTCCTCGCGCACGCGGGCGACGATGCCGTCGACCTGGCCGGCGAAGCCGTAGACCATCCCGGACTGGAGGCCGGACGTCGTCGTCTTGCCGATCACGCGCTCGGGTGCGGCGAACGGGACGCGCAGGAGCCGGGCAGCGCGGGCGAACAGCGCGTCCATCGAGACCTCGACACCAGGCGCGAGCACGCCGCCGACGTACTCGCCCTCGGGTGAGACGATGTCGAAGTTCGTCGACGTGCCGAAGTCGACGACGATCACCGGCGCGCCGTAGCGCTCGCGCGCGGCGACGGCGTTCGCGATCCGGTCCGGGCCGACCTCGCGCGGGTCGTCGTAGCGGATCGGCATCCCGGTCGACACGCCAGGGCCGAGCACGAGCAGGTCTGCGCCGGCCCATCGCTCGGCAAACGCCTCGTACTCGCGCACGAGCGGCGGCACCGTCGAGCTGAGGACGATGCCCTCGAGCTCGTCGAGCGCGACGAACGCGCGCAGCATCACCGCGAGCTCGTCGCCCGTGTGCGCGGGGTCGGTGCCGACGCGGAACTGCTCCGTCAGGCGGTCACCGTCGAAGAGGCCGAAGACGGTCTGCGTGTTGCCGACGTCGATCGCGAGCAGCACGCCCCGATCGTACGCGGGTCTACCTGTGGTCGCGCCCGCGCCGGTCGCCGTCGCGGCAGTCGCGATCGCGGTCGCGGCGGTCGCCGTCGCGCGGACCGTCGTGATCGTGGTTGTCGTGGCCCCAGCCCCAGCCCGGCCGCGACGGCGGCGGGCTTCCGCCGGGCGGCGGCTGCGGCTCCGTCGGGGACGGCGTCGTCGGCGGCGACGGGTTGTACGCCGGGATCTGCGGCGC
>JBKPLI010000097.1:0-5812 GCA_046731555.1 Actinomycetota bacterium
GCGCTCCAGGCCGCGCGTGCCGTGCAGCTCCTCTGCGGGCTTCCGCCCCTTCGGGCCGAGGTACCGCGCGCGGTGCACCCACGCGAGCGAGGGCGGCGCGAGCTCGTCGTCGCGGTGCACCCACTTCGGGTCGTCCGGCGCGAGCACGTGCGTCTCGATCCCGAGCTCCGGCAGGTGCGTCGCGAACTTGAGCGGCCGCTGCACGCCGCCGCCGCCCGCCGGCGGGAAGTAGAGCGTCACGAGGAGAACCTTCACCTCGCGAGACGATAGAGCCTGCCGTTCTGGTCGACGGCCCACGTGGCGCCGTAGCGCTCGGGAATCTCCGGGTTCTTCGTGCGCAGCCACTCCATGACGTCGCGGCGGCGCTGGTACGGGCGGTTGGCCGCCGTGTCGGCGACGTGGGCCGGCGGCGCCGCGACGACGTAGAGCGGCGTGTACGCCGAGATGCGGTAGCTCTCCTCGAGCGGCGCGACGACGACCGAGCCCTTCGGCACGCGCTCGCGCAGCGCCTGGAGGAGGCCGGGGGGGAGCTCGTGCGGATCGTGACGCACGAGCGGCGTCCAGTTCAGGGCCGCGTGCACGGCGACCGGGAGGATGAAGAGCGCGATGAAGAGCTCGGCGAGCTCGTGCTTCTCCGAGAGGAGCGGCTTGCCCCACACGGCACTCGCCACGACCCAGAACACGAGCGCCGCCGCGCCGCCGCCGAGCGCGATCCACGCCGCCAGCGCCGGGCCGCCGCTGTGGAGGCCGTACGCGAAGTCGCCCGGCCACGCCCACTGCAGCACGATTCCCGCCAGCAGTGCGAGCGGCGAGAGCCACTTCGAGCGCGCCAACAGCGCCGCGCCGCCCGCGAGCGCGAACGGCAGCGGCGCGAAGCCGGCCGCGCGGCGCGACTGCGAGAGCGACGCCGCGTCCGAGAGGTGGACGAAGAGCCACGGCACGAGCATGAGCGCGACGATGCTCACCGTCCCCGCGAGCACGTACGCGGCCCAGCGGCGGCGCAGCGCGAGCGCCGCGAGCGGTACGAGGAGCAGCGCGGCGACGGCGACCGAGCCGCCGCGGCCGAGCACCTCCGGCCGCAGCCGGAAGTCGTGCTCGCCGAAGATCGTGAGCTGCGACGCGTAGTGCCGGAGTGAGCGCATCCGCTCCGCCGCGTCCGGGCCCACCGACACCGTCTCCTCGACGATCGGCCGCAGCCACAGCAGGATCAGGATCGTCGGCACGAAGGCGCAGCCGAGCGCGACGGGCGCGCTGCGCCAGTCTCGCCACTGCACGAGCGTGTACGCGCAGAGCGGCACGAGCAGGAAGAGGGCGTACGTCGGGTGCACGAACGCGATCGCCCCCACCGCCGCGCCGAACGACACCGCGACCGGTGGGCTGCGCGAGCGTAAGTACGTGAAGAAGAGCGTGATCGCCGCCGGCGCGAACAGCTGCCGCGAGGCGGTGCCCGGCAGCGCGAGGTCGGCGTACGCGCCGCCGTGGCCGGGCGCGAGGCAGAAGAGCGCGACCTGCGTCATCAGCACGGTCAGGCCGCCCGCGAGGACGCCGAAGACGGCGATGCCGGACTCCCACGCGATCACGCACGCGAGCGGCGCGAGCAGCGAGGCCTCGTGGCGCATCACCGTGGCCGGGTCGAGGAACGCGACCTGCGCGACCATCGCGAGGAAGCCGTGCCACAGCGGAAAGGCGTAGCCAGGGTGCAGGCCGCCGTCCTTGAACTCGTCGACCGTGCGCAGGTGCAGGTCGCCGAACTCGAGCAGCTTGCGCACGCGGCCCATGTGGAAGAGCGCGTCGCCGACGACCGCGTCGGAGACCGTCCACAGCAGCAGCCCGAGGACGAGCGCGAAGCCGAGCAGCACGAACGACCCCTCCGGTCGCAGCGGCACCGGCTTGCGCGCGAACGCCGCGCCGACGCCGATCGCCGCGAGCACGGCGAGCGCGAGCCAGATCGTCCCGTGCACGACGAACACGACCGCCCACGCGACGAAGATCGCCGCGAACGCCCAGGCGAGCGTCGCCGACGCGCTGCGCTGGCCGAAGGCGCGCGAGATCAGCCGCCCCGGGAGGAGCACGAGCGCGGTCGCAAGCGCGAGCCGCAGGAACTCGAGGATCATCCGAGCAGCGTCCGCACCGAGCCCGACGACAGGAACGCGACCCCTTCGCGGTACTGCTCGCCGCGCTCGCCGCGGAAGACGAGCGCGCGCAGGCGCAGCGACCAGAGCAGCAGCCGCCGCACGCGCTCGGCTTCCTTCAGCCCGCGGTGCTTCGCCGTGAATCGCAGGTGGCCGCGCAGGTTCTCGACGTACATGCGCCCACCGTGCGACGCGCCGCCGACGTGCACGACCTCTGCGTCGGGCGTGAACACGACCTTCCAGCCCGCGCCGCGGAAGCGGTACATCCAGTCCGTCTCCTCGCTGAACATGAAGAAGTCCTCGTCGAAGAGCCCGACCGCGTCCGCCGCCTCTCGCCGCACGAGCAGCGCGGCGCCGTAGACCCAGTCGACCTCGCGCGTCTCGTCGTGCGCGAAGCCGCCGACGTAGAGCGGGTTCAGCCGCGGCGAGTTGGGCGCGAGCTTGCGCACGAACAGGTACTCCGTCGCGAGCCGCCAGAGCGTCGGGTCACCGCGGGCCGAGCGCTGGAGGCTGCCGTCCGTGTTGAGGAGCCGCGGCGCGACGACGGCGACGTCCGGCCGCGCGTCGGCGAGCGCCGCGAGCTGCTCGACGCCGTCGCCCACGACCCACGCGTCGGCGTTGAGCAGGAAGAAGTAGCGGCCGTCCGCGGCGCGCATGCCGACGTTGTTGCCGCCGCCCATGCCGCGGTTCTCCTCCTCGATCACGCGGACGTCCGGAAAATGCTCGCGCACGTGCGCGGCGGTGCCGTCGCTCGACGCGTTGTCGACGACGATCGTCTCGTAGCCGCACACGGACTCGAGGCAGCGGTCGATCCAGGGGAGGGCGTCGTGCGTCACCACGACCACGGTGACGTCGTCACGCATCGGGTTGAGTCGGGGCGGCGGCGGCAGGTCGACGCAGACCCTCCCACAGGATCACGACGAACCCTGGCAGCGCGAGCAGCAGCGTCATGAGGAAGAACAGGAAGCCGCACGCGAACGCGGCGTCGGCGCCGACGCCGAGCTTGCCGAGGAAGCTGACGAAGAACGCCTCGCGCACCGCGAGCCCGTTGATCGTGAACGGCACGAGCATGACGAGGAAGAGCAGCGGGCCGAGCACGAAGTACGGCCGGACGGAGAGGTCGATGCCGACGGCCTTGCCCGAGGCCCAGATCGAGACGATGCGCGAGGCCTGCACGACGGTCGTGACGGCGCAGACGACGACGAGCGAGCCGACGTGGTCACGGTAGCCGTGGATGCCCTCGTACACCGCGCGAGCGGGTTTCTCGATCCGCAGCCGCCCGAGCAGCGGCACGAACGGCCGGATCAGGCGCCGCGCGCGCTTCGAGAAGAAGACGATGCCGGCGATGATCGTGAGCACGACGAACAGCGCCTCGATCCAGAGGTACGCGCCGATGTCGTAGGTGCCGAGCGCGAGCGCGAACCCGACGGCCGCGAGCCCGAGCGTGACCGCGCCGCCGAGCGCGCGCTCGAGCAGCACCGAGCCGGCGATCGGCGACGTCTGGCCCGGGTGGCGGCGCGCCGTCTCGAAGATGCGCGACGCGTCGCCGCCGACGGCGGTCGGCAGCACCTGCCCGACCGCATACGAGACGAAGTACGCGCGCACGAGCCACGGGATGTTCTCCTCGATGCCGCGCACGCGGAGCAGCAGCTTCCAGCGCCACGCCATCGGGCCGACGGTGACGAGCGTCAGCACGGCCGACAGCGCGAGCCACCACGGGTCGGCGTCGCGGATGATGTCGAGCGTCCGCCCGATGTCGATCTTCGCGACGATGTAGGCGACGGCGAGACCGGTGACGACGAGCGTCCCGCCGACCCGGAGCCAGCGGCTCCTCATGCGGTGAAGCGCGCGTGCACGCGGCGCAGCGCGTCGATCGCGTCGCCGACGTCGTCGTCGGAGTGTGCGGGCGAGAGCGGCAGCGACAGCACCTCCGCGCCGGCGCGCTCGGTCACCGGCAGCGGCGGTTGGTTCGACGCAAGGCGCGTTCGGTACGCGGTCAGCGTGTGCACGGGCAGGAAGTGGATCGACGACCCGATGTTCTCGTCGGCGAGCGCCTGCTGGTACCTGTCGCGGGTCGCGCCCGCGCGCTCGGCGTCGATGCGCACGACGTAGAGGTGGTGCGCGTGCGTGTCGCGCTCGTCGCGCGCCACCGGCTCGATGCCGTCGAGGTCGGCGACCGCGTCGTCGTAGCGCTCGAAGTGGCGGCGGCGGATGTCGCCGTGGTGCTCGAGCTTGTCGAGCTGCACGAGCGCGATCGCGGCGAGCACGTCGGACAGGTTCGCCTTGTAGCCGGGCACCGCGATGTCGTATGCCGAGCCGTGCGAGCGGCGCATGACGCGCAGGTCGTCCACGGCCGCGGCGATCGCGGCGTCGTCGGTCGCGAGCAGACCGCCCTCGCCCGCGGCGACGTTCTTCGTCGCGTAGAGCGAGAAGCAGGTCGCGTGCGCGATGGAGCCGATCTTGCGGCCGCGGTAGCGGGACTCGAACGCGTGCGCCGCGTCCTCGACGACCGGGACGCCGAGCGCGAGCAGCGGGTCGAGGTCGGCGGGCTGGCCGTAGAGGTCGACGGGCAGGATCGCCGTCGTTCGCTCCGTCACGAGCTCGGCGACGTGCGCCGGGTCGATGTTGAGGTCGGTGTCCCGCACGTCCGCGAACACGGGCGTCGCGCCGCAGTGGACGATCACGTTCGCGGTCGCGGGCCACGTGAGCGAGGTGGTGATCACCTCGTCGCCCGGCCGCACGCCGGCCGCGAGGAGCGCGAGGTGCATCGCGGCGGTGCCGGATGCGACGGCGAGCACGTGCTTCGCCTCGAGGTACTCGGCGGCCCGCCGCTCGAGCTCCGCGGCTCGCGGGCCGGTCGTCAGCCAGCCCGAGCGCAGCGTCTCCGCGACGGCGGCGATCTCGTCCTCGCCGACGGCCGGCGGCTGGAACGACAGGAACGTCTCGCGGCGCGCGCCGAGCACGCGGCAAGGCTAACTGTGTCCTCGGGCGCGTAGGAGCCGGAGGCACCGGCCCCTACGCCGACTCGGTCTAGCCGTGCGGGAAGAGGCGCGCCTGGGCGGCCTCGTAGTGCGCGGCGTTGTCGTCCACCCGCGCGTCGGGATGCTGTGCGCGGAGGCTCAGCAGCGCGCGGTCCTCCGGCGACGCCGGCAGCTTCTCGTAGGCGTGGAACGTGAGTGTCGTGCTCCCGCCCCTGCCGCGGGTCGTGTACTCGATCGGGTCGTAGGTGTCGGCGTCGACGAGGTACGTCGATCCGTCGCCGAGCTCCAGCTTCAGCGCGTCGCGGCCGTTCAGGTCGACGTGCCCGGCCTCCTTCGTCTTCCCGGCCGAGAGCAGCATCAGGATCTTCGTGCGGAACGGCTCGTCGCCGCTCTGCGACTGCGCGTCGCCGCTCAGCTTCTTCACGTCGGCCTTGCGGATCACCTTCGTGTACGACGTGCCGTCCGCCTGGGGCACGACGAGGCGAAGCGTTCCCCCGGACGGGCCCTTCTCGAACCGGAGCTTCGGCTCCGGCTCGTGCGTGTAGATCGTGTTCGTCGCCGCGTCGTAGAGCTGCGACTTCGTGTCGCTCGTCGCGGTCTCGGCGCGAACGCCGAACGACGTCTCGATCTGTCGCGCGTCGAACGGCGGCTCCATCAGCTGCCAGCGCTCGTCGCGCCACGTCGCGACGCTGCCGTCCG
>JBKPLI010000098.1:0-8179 GCA_046731555.1 Actinomycetota bacterium
CGCCGTCGACCGGCTCGCGCATGTACTCCGGATCCGGGTTGTGCCACGCGACGACGCGGTCGAAGCGGTTGTCGAGGTCGACCTTCGGCCACACCGCGTGGTGCGCGACGCGGTGGCCGAGCTCGCGCAGCCGCGCGACCGCGCGCTCGCCCTCGTGCGAGTCGAGGTTGTAGAAGACCGAGCGCGTCATGAGGAAGTACGTCGACCACGCGCCGGCGTCCGCCTCGAGCTCCGCGAGCGCGAGCGCCGCGTCGAGCGACAGATCGACGTCGTGGCGCAGGATGACGACGCCCGCCTCCGGTTCGCCGTCGAAGCCCGCCCAGCGGTAGCCGCCGGCGCGCGCCGCGTCGAGCAGCTCGCGGTAGTGGGCCAAGTCGAACGGGCAGCTCACAGCGGAACGGAGAGCTCGACGAGGTTGCCGTCGGGGTCGCGGACGTACACGGAGCGGATCGTGCCGGTCGCGCCCGTGCGCTCGACGGGTCCTTCGAGCACGTCGAGCCCTTCGACGTCGAGCTCGTCGACGAGGAAGCAGAGGTCAGCCGAGCCCGGCGTCGGCACGTCGGCCTTCGGCTCGAACTCGTGGCCGGCGACGTGGAGGTTGAGCTTCTGCGAGCCGAACGCGAGTGCGTGGCGGCCTTCGTCGAACTCGACGTGCCGCATGCCGAGCAGCTCGTAGAACGCGACCGTCGCGTCGAGGTCGCGGACCGTCAGTACGAGGTGGTCGAGCGACTCGATCCTCATCGCCTGGCGAGTACCCAGTGGAACGCGGCCGGCCCTTCGGGCTCGGTGATCGTGACGACGTCGTCGCGTAGGAGGTCGAAGCCGGCGTCGAGCAGCAGGCGGAGGTTCGTCTCGGGCGGGAAGCCGGAGAAGAAGGTCGGCGCGCCGAGCCAGTCGCCGGTCCACCCCTCGAGGTCGCTCGCGCCGAGCGTGGCCATGAAGAGGCCGCCCGGGACGAGCCAGGCGCGGACACGCGCGAACGTCGGTGCGAGCAGCTCGCGCGGGACGTGGTTGAACGAGTAGAACGCGACGACCGCCTCGAACGACGCCTCGTCGAACTCGACCGCGGTCAGGTCGCCGTGCATGAACGCCGCACCCGGCACACGCTCGCGCGCCCGCTCGAGCTGGCGCTCGGAGAGGTCGACGCCGGTGAGCCGGAAGCGCGCCGCGAGCCCGCGCGTCTCGCGTGTGCCGCCGCCGCAGCCCAGCTCGAGCACGCGCGCGCCGTCCTCGAGCCGCGACGCGAGCTCGGCCGCCCACTCGTGTCTCGGGTCGTCAGAGATCTGCGCCGACCACGTCTCCCACGTGTCGACCATCTCGTCGTAGCCGCGGCCGACGAGCGCCGTGCGCGGGTCAGTCATTGCGTGGCCTCACTCCTCGACCTCGACGTCGAGGAGGCTCGCCGCCGCCTCGGCGCGCTCGAGCGCCTCGAGGCTCGTCTCCCCGACCGCGATCACGTAGCCGCGCCGGTCGCCGTCGAGCCGCACCGGCCGGATCGTCTCCCCGACCGTCAGGTACGTGTCGGCCTGCACGACGCCCGGAAAGGCGAGCACCTTCTCGAGCGTGCCGATCGACTTCACGCGGCCGGTCGGCAGCGGTCCGGGCGAGGCCGTGAGGAAGCGGATCGCGAGCGGCTGCCGGAACCGCGCCTCGACCAGTTCGTCCGGCAGCTCCTCGCCGACGGCCATCCGCAGCTGCACCTCGACGAGGTCGACGCCGACCGCGTGGCGCACGAGGTCGGCCATCTGCCCGCCCGGGATGCGCGCTGCCGTCTCGACCGCGACGACGCGGCGGTCCGGGGTCGCGATCAACTGAGGGAACGCGATCCCGGTGCGCAGCCCGAGCGCGTGCGCGCTCTGCCGTGCGACGCGCTCCGACTCCGCGAGCTGGTCGCCGTACACGCTCGCGGGGTAGACGTGGATCCACCCGACGCCGAAGCCGATGCCCGGCGGGCGCAGCCGGTCGGAGAGCGTGAGCGCGATCGTCTCGCCGTCGCGCGCGATCACGATCCCGTTCATCTCGACGCCCTCGACGTACTCCTCGAGGATCGTCTCGCCGCTCGGCGATGCGTTCAGCGCCTCGTGGAAGTGCGCGTCGATGTCGTCGATCGACTCGATGCGGAAGACGCCGCGCTGCCCGCCGGAGTCGGCCGGCTTCAGCACAGCCGGGAAGCCGACGGTCGCGGCCGCGCGGCGCGTCTCGTGCAGCGTCCGCGCCGCGGCGAACCGCGGTTGCGGCACGCCGGCCTCGCCGAAGCGGCGGCGCATCGCGATCTTGTGCGTCAGCAGGTGCGCGGCCTCGGTGCCGATCCCCGGCAGGCCGCGCGCTTCCGCGATCGCGGCCACGACCGGCACCGCCCGGTCGGCCGAGACGGTCAGCACGCCGTCGAGCCGCACGCGCGCGAACGCCTTCAGCACGGCCTCCGGGTCGTTGAAGTCGACGACGCGCGCGATGTCCGCCTCCTGCAGCCCGAGCGCCTCCTGGTTGCGGTCGACCGCGGCGACGCGGAAGCCGAGCTCCTTCGCCCGCTGGATCGCGCGCCGCTGGTGCCGGCCGGCGCCGACGAAGAGGACGGTCTTCTGCACGGAGCCGCCGATGCTACTCGGGCGCGAGCGCCGCCACGACGAGCTTCAGCAGGGGCTCGGAGTCGCACGTCGGCCCGGCGGTCGCGTACCTCGCGTGCAGGTTCTTCACCCGTCACGCAGTCGCGCGCCGCGGCTCGTCGCGGTAACGCCGGTCGCGGAGCGCGAGCCGCGCGCGCTCGGACAGCCGCCGGTGGCGCAGCTCCGCGCACAGGACGGCAGATGCCGCCGGCCCGCGTTCGCCGTAGCGCAGGCCGTCCGAGAGCGAGTCGACGGACCGCCAGCCGTCGGCGCCGAGCTCATACAGCTCGTCCTCGAACACGAGGAAGCCGGCGCGCTCGAAGTGCTCGACCCATGCACCCGGCTCGACCTGCACCTGCGCGCCGAGGTGCTGGCGCTCGCCGGTCGGCACCGTCACCAGGAGGCGGCCGTCGCGTGCGAGCACGCGGTGCAGCTCCGCGAGCGCGCGGTCGAGCGACCCGTCGTCGTCCTCGACCGGCAGTCCGTACTGCGTGTTGTCGCGGCCGACGTGCTCGAGCGTCGAGATGCAGAACGCGACGTCGAACGACGCTTCGTCGAACGGCAGCGAGCGGACATCGGCGACGACGCCGCGCACGCCGGGCACGTCACCCGCCACGAGGTCGACGCCGGTCAGCTCGGGCGCGCCGAGGCCGAGGAGGCCGACGACATACGACGGCTCCGCGAACGCGTAGCCGACGTCGAGCACGCGCGGCTCGCCGCCGTAGCGCGCGAGGCACCACGGGATCTCGATCGCGCGCTCGTCCGTGCCTGGCGGCGCCTCGAGCCCGCGCGGCCGCGCACCCGTGCGCCGCTGCGCGGCGGCCCACGCGACGGCGTCGTCGAGCAGGCGCACGCGCTCGAACTCGGATGAGGTGACGAGCTCGTGCACGAGCGTCGCGCGCGACACGCCGTCCGCGAGGCGACGCACCGTCTCGTCGCGCACCTCCGCCTCGATCTCGCGCCGCAGCACGAGCCGCCACAGGCGCTCGGCGAACTCCGCGTCCGAGCCCTCTGCGGCGGCCAGCCACGCGGCGAGTGTCGCGTCCATGGGCCGCTAGGCTAGCCCGATGCCTCTCGAGGGCAAGCGGATCTTCATCACCGGCGGCGCGGGCTTCATCGGGACGACGCTCGCGCGCGAGCTCGTCGATCGCAACCGCGTCGTGGCGGCCGACAACCTGCATCGCGACGCGCTCAGCGGCACGCCGCTCGCGGAGCACCCGAACTTCGAGTTCCACCAGGCCGACGTCCTCGACCCGGACGCGATGGCCGAGCTCGCACGCGGCGCGACGCACGTCGTGCACTGCGCGGCGATCGCGGGCGTCGACACGGTGCTCGAGAGCCCGGTGCGCACGATGCGCGTGAACGTCATCGGCACCTACAACGTGCTCGAGGCGGCGGTCGCGACGCTGCCGACGGTCGAGCGCCTCGTCGACTTCTCGACGAGCGAGGTGTTCGGGACGCACGCGTTTCGCGTGCAGGAGGGGCAGGTCTCGACGATCGGCTCCGTCGGGGAGGCGCGGTGGACGTACGCCGTCTCGAAGCTCGCCGGCGAGCACATGGCGCACGCCTACCACGACGAGCTCGGCCTCCCGACGGTGACGGTGCATCCGTTCAACGTCTTCGGCCCCGGTCAGATCGGCGGCGGCGCGATCCGCGCGTTCATCGAGGCCGCGCTCGCCGGCCGCGACCTGACGATCCACGGCGACGGCTCGCAGATCCGCGCGTGGTGCTACGTGACGGACATGGTGAGCGGCGTGCTCGCGTGCCTCGAGCGGCCGGAGGCGGTCGGCCAGACCTTCAATATCGGCAACCCGCGCTCGGCGGTGACGATCTTCGACCTCGCGCAGCGCATCAAGCGGCTGACGGAGTGCGAGGGCGAGATCGTGTTCCAGCCGCTGCACTACGCCGACGTCGAGCTGCGGATCCCGAACGTCGAGAAGGCGCGCGAGCAGCTCGGCTGGCAGCCGCAGGTCGAGCTCGACGACGGGCTCGCGAGGACGATCGCGTGGTACAGAGAGAAGACGCTCGAATCCGTCTAGGGTGGCCCGACGTCGGCGCGGCCGAGCTCGACGCCGTCGCCGAGGTGCTCGAGAGCGGCATGCTCACGATGGGGCCGCGCGTCGAGGAGTTCGAGGCCCGGCTCGCGCGGGCATGCGAGGTCGAGCACGCGGTTGCGGTGTCGTCCGGCACGGCGGCGCTGCACCTCGCGGTGCTCGCGCTCGGGCTCGAGCCGGGCGACGAGGTGCTCGTGCCGGCGTACACGTTCCCGGCGACCGCAAACGTCTGCGCGCTGCTCGGCCTGCAGCCCGTGCTCGTCGACGTCGACCCGGTGACGATGAACGTCGACCCGTCGCGCATCGACATCGGGCCGCGCGCGAAAGCGATCATCGCTGTGCATCTTTTCGGCCGACCGGCGCCGCTCGAGGAGCTGCCGGGAGAGCTCGCGCTGATCGAGGACGCGGCCGGTGCGCTGGGCGCGCGCCGCCGCGGCCGCGCGTGCGGCGGGCTCGGGCGCGCGGGCTGCCTCAGCTTCCACCCGCGGAAGATCGTCACGACCGGCGAGGGCGGCGCCGTGACGACGGACGACGCTGCGTTCGCGGAAGCCGTGCGCTCGATGCGCCACCACGGGTGGAACGGCGGCGACATGCCGTCGCCCGGCCTCAACTACCGGCTCTCGGACATCCTCTGCGCGGTCGGCATCCCGCAGGTCGCGCGCCTCGACGAGCTGCTCGCGACGCGGACGCGGATCGCCGACGGCTACACCGAGCGCCTGCGCGACCTCCCGGTCACGGTGCCGCGCGCCGACGACGGCGACATCCACGGCTGGCAGGCCTACGTCGTGCAGATCGACGACCGCGACCGGGTGCTGGCAGAGCTGCGCGCGCAGGGGATCGAGGCGCAGATCGGCACCTACGCGCTCCACCTGCTCGGCGCCTACCGCGACCAGGGCGACTTCCCGGGCGCGAAAGCCGCGTTCGAGCGCGCCCTCGCGCTCCCGTTCCACACGCGGCTCACGGAGTCCGACCTCGACCGCGTGGCCGAGGCGCTCGCGGCCGCGGTCAGCCGTCCCGCGTGACGACGACGTCGCCGGCCGGGACGCGCACGGTCCGGCGGGTGCGCGGATCGAAGAAGACCGCCGTGCCGTCCGCGCTCCCGAGGTACATGACCTCGCCGCGCGCGAAGTCGTAGGCGGCCTTCGCCTCGCCGATCCAGGAGACGCGAACCGGCTCGACGCGCAGCCCGAGCGGGTTGGTCACCACCCGGAGCGGCGTCGAGAGGCCCGGCGGCCGCAGCGCCTTCCCGTCCTTGACGCTGTGCGCGTCGCGCGTGTAGGCGGCGGGCATCCAGATCGCGAGGACCAGGAGCAGGCCGAGCGCGATGCCGACGGCGGGCACCGCGAGCATCCGCACAGAGCCGACGGCCGCCGCAACGGTCACGACCAGCGCGGCGAGCAACGAGAGGAGGAGCAAGAGCCCGGCGGCGCGGCTGAGCGTGCCGGCGTAGCCGAGGCCGACGTCGTCCGGCTCCACGCCGAACTTGCTGTAGAAGGAGGTCTGGGCCGAGCGGGCGACGAGATAGGCCAGCGCGCCGATCCAGCTCACGACGACGACGGGGTTCTGCCGTGCGAACGCGCTGACCCAACCGAGCGGGCGCGCCCTCGGCGTGGTGCCACCAGACACGCGGCCGATGATCGCCCACGCGGGCACGAGCGACAACCGCCTTGACAAGAAAGTGAGTCGCCACTAACCTTCCGTGCATGGCGACTGCCGCGAGGAAGACGAAGGAGGTGCGGCGCGAGGAGATCCTCGACGCGGCGCTCGTGGTGTTCGCCGCCGACGGCTACGAGGGCGCGTCGACGGAGACGATCGCCGCCAGGGCGGGCATCTCCCAGCCGTACGTGTTCCGGCTCTTCGGGACGAAGAAGGAGCTCTTCAAGGCCGTCGTCGCGCGGTGCTTCCGCGAGACGCTCGGCGAGTTCCAGCGTGCGGCCGAGGGGCTCCGCGGACGCGAGGCGCTCGAGGCCATGGGGAGTGCCTATCAGGAGAAGCTGCTCCCGGACCGCGTACGGCTCCGGGCACAGATGCAGGCCTACGCGGCCTGCGACGACCCCGACATCTGCGCGGTCGTGCGCGCCGGGTACGGCGACCTCGTCACCTACGTCGAGCGCGTCTCCGGCCTCCCGCCGGTCGACGTCGCGCGTTTCTTCTCCGCCGGGATGCTGCTCAACGTCGTCGCCTCGCTCGACCTCGACGCGTCGCCGGAGCCCTGGTCGCTCCGCCTGCTCGAGGGCTGTAGGGAGATGAAGTCGTGAATGTGGAACTCTCTTTTTTCGAAACGAGGTAAGTAATGAGTCACAAACACAAGACTGCGTGGGCGTTCGCGATCACCTCGATCGCCCTGTTCATGGTCACGCTCGACAACCTCGTCGTCTCGACCGCGCTGCCGGTGATCCGCCAGGACCTCGACGCGTCGCTCTCCGAGCTCGAATGGACGGTCAACGCGTACACGCTGACGTTCGCGGTGCTGCTCCTCACCGGAGCGGCGCTCGGCGACAAGTTCGGCCGGCGGCGCATGTTCACCATCGGGCTCGGCATCTTCACGCTCGCGTCGGCCGCGGCGGCGCTCGCCCCGTCGGCGGCGGCGCTCGACCTTGCGCGCGCGGCGCAGGGCGTGGGCGGCGCGATCGTCATGCCGCTCACGCTCACGATCCTGTCGGCCGCCGTCCCGGCCGAGCGGCGCGGTGTCGCGCTCGGCGCGTGGGGCGGCATCGCCGGCCTCGCCGTCGCGTTCGGCCCGCTCGTCGGCGGCGCCGTGGTCGACGGCATCTCGTGGCACTGGATCTTCTGGGTCAACGTGCCGATCGGGCTCGTGCTCGCGCCGCTCGCGCTGACACGGCTCGACGAGTCGTTCGGCCCGGCGGGCAAGCTCGACCTGCCCGGCGTCGGCCTCGCGAGCGTCGGCCTCTTCGGGATCGTGTGGGGCCTCGTGCGCGGCAACTCCGTCGGCTGGAGCTCGCCGGAGATCGTCGGCACGCTGACGGTCGGCGCGATCCTCACCGCGCTGTTCGTGCTGTGGGAGCTGCGCGCGCAGGCGCCGATGCTGCCGATGCGCTTCTTCCGCAACCGCGCGTTCGCGCTCACGAACCTGGCGTCGCTCTTCATGTACTTCGGGATGTTCGGCTCGATCTTCCTGCTGAGCCAGTACTTCCAGACCGTGCAGGGCTACACGCCGCTCGGCTCGGGGCTGCGCATCCTGCCGTGGACGGCCATGCCGATGATCGTCGCGCCGATCGCGGGTGCGATGTCAGACCGCATCGGCGGGAACAAGATCCTCGGCGTCGGCCTCGCGCTGCAGGCGATCGGGCTCGCGTGGATCGCGGCCGTGTCGACGCCGACCACGCCCTACGCCGACCTGATCGCGCCGTTCACGATCAGCGGCATCGGCATGGGCCTCTTCTTCGCTCCGGTCGCGAACATCGTGCTCTCGGCCGTGCGGCCGCAGGAGGAGGGTCAGGCGTCCGGGGCCAACAACGCGATCCGCGAGCTGGGCGGCGTGTTCGGCGTCGCGGTGCTCGC
>JBKPLI010000099.1:0-7852 GCA_046731555.1 Actinomycetota bacterium
GCGCTCGCCCGCGCGCGCGACGTGCTCGTCCTCGACCGCGGCCGCACGACGCGCGTCTTCGCAGGTAGCGGCCCGTTCGGCGGCGTCACGTGGTCGCCCGACGGCGCGTGGCTCGTCGTCTCGTGGCCGCAGGCCGACCAGTGGGTGTTCGTCCGCGTCCGCGGCCCACATCGCATCCGCGCCGTCTCGAACGTGGCGCAGCAGTTCGACGGCTTTCCGCGCCTCGGCGCCTGGTGCTGCCCGCCGTAGTAATCTCGCGCGCGTGCTGGCGGTCGGTGACCAGATCCCGGACGTCGAGGTGTGGATCGGCCCGAATCAGCCGGCGAGGCTGCGCGAGCTCGTCGAGACCGGGCCGAAGCTGCTCCTCTTCTACCTCTTCGACTGGTCGTCGACCTGAACGAACGAGATGGAGCTCCTGCGTGACAGGAGAGCGGAGTTCGACGAGGCGGGCGTGGAGCCGATGGGCATCTCCCGCGACTCCCCGTGGACGCACGTCGCGTGGCAGCAGACGCTCGACCTGAACTTCGGGCTCGTCTCGGACTGGAACGCGGAGGCGGTGCGCGGCTTCGGCGTCGCGCACGAGTTCCGCGGCCTGCGCGATGTCGCCGAGCGCACGGCGTTCCTCGTCGACTCCCACGGGATCGTGCGCGGCGCGTGGCACTTCGACACGAACGCGGTGCCCGACGTCGACGAGCTGCTCGAGGCGTCGCGGGCGTTGAAGCCGTCCGGCGGCTCCGCGTAGCGATTGGCCCCGCGGGCCAGGCCGCGGCGCCGAGGCACCTATGCGCCGGTGTACACCTGCGCCTAGGTCACATCCCCATCGCGTGGTACCCGGAGTCGACGTAGAGCGTCGTCCCGGTCACGTTCCGGGCCTCGTCCGAGAGGAGGTAGGCCGCGGCGGCGCCGACGTCGTCCGCGCCGACGTGGCGGTGGAGGGGCGAGCGCTCCTCGACGATCGACTCCATCGTCGGGAAGCCCGCGATGGACCGTGCCGCGAGGGTGCGCACCGGGCCGGCCGAGATGGCGTTCACGCGGATGTTCTTCTCGCCGAGGTCCCACGCCAGGTACTTCACGGACGAGTCGAGCGCGGCCTTGGCGACGCCCATCACGTTGTAGTGCGGCACCGCGCGCTCGCCGCCGAGGTACGTCATCGTCACGATCGAGCCGCCGCCGGCCGCCTCCATGAGCGGCTCGGCCGCCTTCGAGGTCGCGACGAGCGAGTACGCGCTCACGTCGAGCGCCATCCAGAAACGGTCGCGCGGCGTATCCGTGAAACGACCCTCGAGATCCTCCGCAGCCGCGTACGCGACCGAATGAACCAGGATGTCCAGCCGACCGCCGAACGTCTCGCCCACCTCGCCGAAGACGCGGGCGACCGCCTCGTCGGAGCGCACGTCGAGCTCCGTCACGAGCGGGCTCGAGACCGACTCCGCGAGCTCCCGGACGCCCTTCTCGATGCGCTCGCCCTGGTAGGTGAACGCGAGCTGCGCGCCGCCCTCGGCAAGCCGGCGCGCGATCGCCCAGGCGATCGAACGCTTGTTGGCGACGCCGAGGACGAGGGCTCTTTTTCCCTGGAACACGCGGCGACTCTAATCGATCGACGTTCCGCTACTGTTGGCGGCCCTTGCGTCGGCTCGTTCTCCTGACGGCCGTCGCAGCCCTGGCAACGGCTGCGTCGGCATCTGCGTCGTTCCAGCCGATCCGGCGCGACCACGGCGAGATCGTCTTGCCCCGCGTGCGGGCCGGGACGCTGCACGTCCCCTCCGCGCACCGCCGCGGACGCGTGACCGTGATCGCGCGGCTCGAGCTACCGCCGCTCGCCGCGTGGAATGCGCGCCGCGGCCTCTCGTCGGCGAATGCGAGCCGGCGGCTCGACGCGTCGACCGCCTCCGCGCGCGCGTACCTCGCCCGCATCGACGCGGCGCAGCAGCGGGCGATCGCGCAGCTCCGCACGGCGATCCCGCAGGCGAGGGTCGACCGGCAGTTCCGCGTCCTCCTCGACGGCCTTGCGGTCTCCGTGCCGGCGAGGCAGCTGCCGAAGCTCGTGAAGCTCGGCTTCGTCTCGCGCGTGTACTCGAACGTCACGTACGCGGCAACGATGGACCGTGGCCCGTCGGTGATCAGCGCCGACGCGCTCGCGTCCGCGACCGGTGCCCGCGGCGACGGCGTGAAGATCGCGGTCGTCGACACGGGCGTCGACTGGCGCAGCCCCTTCCTCAGCCCGGCCGGCTACTCGTATCCGGCGGGCTTCCCGAAGGGCGACAAGGCGAAGACGACCCCGAAGGTGATCGTCGCGCGCAACTTCCCCGCGCCCGTCACGGACAAGGCGGGCCGGCAGGCATACGACCCGCAGGAGTCGCACGGCACGCACGTGGCCGGCATCGCCGCGGGCGGCGCGGGCACGACCGCGCCCGCCGGGCTCGACCACCCGCAGACGGCCGGTCTGTCGGGCGTCGCGCCGCGCGCGTACATCGGCAACTACCGCGTCTTCAACGTGCCGACGCCGCTCGGGCACATCGCGAACACGCCGCAGATCGTCGCCGCGTTCGAGCAGGCGGTGCTCGACGGCATGGACGTCATCAACTTCTCGGGCGGCGGCCCGATGACCGATCCGGCGAACGACGCGATGTACGAGACGGTGCGCAACGTCGCGCGCGCAGGCGTCGTGCCCGTGGTCGCGGCGGGCAACGACCGCGACGACTTCGGGCTGGGGAGCGCCGGCTCGCCGGGGACCGTGCCCGAGGCGCTGGCCGTCGCGGCCGTGTCGAACCGGCACGTGTTCGCGCCCGCGCTCACCGTGCAGGGCACCCCGGCCTCACAACTGCAGGCGATCCCGATCCAGAGCGCGGGCGGCGCGAAGCTCCCGTCCGGGTGGGGCACGCTCGACCAGACGCTCGTCGACGCCTCGAGCGTCGTCGGCACCGACGGCAAGCCCGCCGACCCGTATCTCTGCGGGCCGGCGACGGCGCCGAACTCCGGCGCGGGCACGCTGCCGGCGCGCTCGCTCGCGGGCGCGATCGTGCTCGCCTCGCGCGGCAAGTGCACGTTCGTCTCGAAGGCCGCGCGTGCCCGCAGCGCCGGAGCGACGGGCCTGATCCTCGTCGACAACCGCTTCGGCGAGGCAAACGGCATTCCGGTTCAGCTGCCGATCGGCGCGGGGATGATCTCCGACCTCGACGGCCAGCGCCTCCGCGCGTACCTCGCCACGACCGGCGGCCGCGCGCCGATCCGCGTCTCGACCGACATCCGCGAGCTCCAGACCGAGCGCAGCGGCGTGATCACGAGCTTCTCGTCCGCCGGCCCGACGGCCTTCGGCCACGACCTCAAGCCCGACATCGCCGCGCCGGGGCTGGACGTGCTCTCGTCCACCCCGCCCTCCGCCGCGGGCGGCCAGGCGTTCTCGGTCTTCGCCGGCACGTCGATGGCGACGCCGCACGTGGCGGGCGCGGCCGCGTTGCTCGTGCAGCGCCACCCGGGCTGGCAGCCGTGGCAGATCAAGTCGGCACTGATGGGCACCGCCGGCCCGGCGTGGGGCAACACGGCCCGCACCCAGGAGGCGTCGGTCTGGCTCGAGGGCGCCGGCCTTGCGAACGTCGCCGCCGCCGACGACCCGCGCATCTTCACGGCGCCGCAGTCGATCACGCTCGGCGACATCGACGTGTCGCTGCAGGAGCAGCACGTCGCGCAGCTGCTGATGGTCACCGACGCGGGCGGCGGCATCGGCAGCTGGACGGCCGAACTGCGGCCGCAGGCGCAGACCTCGCGCGTCTCGATCTCGATCCCCGGCAGGTTCGACGTGCTGCCCGGAACGGACGCGTCCATTCCGTTCACGGTGCGCGTGCCGATGGACGCGGGGCTCGGCGAGAACTCCGGCTTCATCGTGCTGCGCAACGGCAGCGTCGAGCGGCGCGTGCCGTACGCGTTCATCGTCGAGCGCCCGGTGCTGCGCACCGCGCCGGTGACGAAGCTGCAGAAGCTGCAGACCGGCGACACGCGGCAGGGCACGAACCGCGTCTCCGTTTACTGCTGCCCGTCCGAGCCGTTCGGCCCGCCGCCGTCGTACTCCGGCCAGGGCATGAACGAGGACGGCGCCGAGCACGTCTACTCGCTCGACATCGACCGGACCGTCATCAACTTCGGCGTCTCCGTGCTCGCGTCGACCGGCGTCGTCGAGCCGTGGGTGCTCGGCTCGAAGGACGAGAACGACGTGCAGGGCTACGCGGGCACGCCCGTGAACGTGAACGAGCTGACGCTCGACTCGCACGTCGACATCAGCGCCGCGGGCGCGCAGTTCCCGCGCATCCAGCGCTTCTACATCTCCGTCGACTCGCGGCAGGATCCGTTCTCCGGCGCGTCGGCGAAGGGCCAGTACCTCCTGAACGCGTGGATCGACGACGTCACGCCGCCGGCCGTGCGGCTGCTGACGACGCGCGTCTCCGCCGGCCGGCCGCTGCTCGTCGCGCAGGCGGCCGACCTGCAGTCGGGCGTCGACCCGCTCTCGCTCGTCATCTCCTACAAGTCGGTGCTGCTCGCGGCGTCCGCGTACGACCCGCTCACCGGCCTCATCCTGTTCGGCATCCCGACGGCCGCGCCGAGGCTGACCGTCGGCCGGACGAACGCGACCGTGATGGCGCAGGACTTCCAGGAGACGAAGAACCTGAACACGCCCGGCGACGACATCTATCCGAACACGACGTTCCGGGCCGCGCGCATCAAGGTCGTGAAGGGGCCTGCGCTGACCTGGATCCTCCCGTTCGCGAACGACTGCGCTGCGAAGCCGAGCGAACGCCTCGTCGTGTCCGCGGGCTCGACGGCGAAGCCGACGAAGGTCGTCTTCAGCGTCGACGGCAAGTCGGTCGGCACCGACCGCAGCGGCGCGAGCGGCGCCTGGGCCGTCACCTGGAAGACGACGGGGCTCGCGAAGGGCAAGCACAAGCTCGAGGCGACTGTGGTCGACCGGCTCGGCCACGGCGCCACCGCCACGCGCACCGTCCGCGCCTGCTGAGCACGCAGCGCGTCGCCGTCGTGACCGGCGCGTCGTCGGGCATCGGCGCGGCGCTCTGCCGCACGTTGCGCGCCCGCGGCTGGCGCGTGATCGGCCTCTCGCGCTCGCCGGCCGGCGAGGTCGACGAGTGGGAGCTCTGCGACGTCGGCGACCGCGCAGCGGTCGAGGCGGTCGCGGCGCGCGTGCTCGAGCGGCACCCGCGGATCGACCTGCTCGTGAACAACGCGGGCGTCGCCGCGCGGTCGCGCTTTCTCGACGGCGATCCCGAGCGGATCGAGAACGTCGTGCGCGTGAACTACCTCGGCTCGGTCTGGACGCTGCGCGCGTTCCTCCCGGGCCTCGAGCGCGGCGCCGGCGTCGTGAACGTCGTCTCGATCGCTGGCACGGTCGCGGGCGGGCCGTACTCGGCGTCGAAGCACGCGCAGCTCGCGTTCTCGCGCTCGGTCACGGTCGAGCTCGCGCCGCGCGGCGTGTCGGTGCTCACCGTGCTTCCGGGCTACGTCGAGACGCCGGGCTTCCCGCAGCGCGGACGGTTCGGACCGCTCGTCGACCGACTCGTCGTCGACCCGCCGTTCGTCGCGCGGCGGATCCTCGACGCGCTCGACCACGGACGCCGCGAGATCGCGGTGCCGCGCTGGTACGCGCCCGCCGCGTGGGTGCAGGCACTCCTGCCGGGCGCGGTCGCGCGCGCGCGCTCGCGGCGGCGCTAGACGCCCGGCTTCGCGAGCACGTACCAGCCGAGCACGGCCGTGTAGCCGCTCGGAGCGAGCGCACGCGCACGCTCGCGGTCGAGGCCTTCGCACCCGGCGAGGTCGAGGTACGAGTCGAGGTCGCGCCGCTCGCGCTCGAACTCTGCCCTGCGCGTGACGAGCCCGTTCGAGTCGAAGAGCCCGCGCAGGTCGATGTCGGCGAGCACACGAGTCGTCGACGGGTCGCGGGCGACCTCGAAGCGGTTGAGGTCGAGCGCCTCGAGCGGGTCGACCGGGGCGATCTGGTCGACGACGAGCAGCGTGCCGCCCGGCCGCACGACGCGCACGAGCTCGGCCACGACGAGCTCCGGGCGGCGCACGTGGTGCAGCGTGCGCAGCGTCGCCGCGAGGTCGAACGAGCCGAGCTCGAACGGCAGCCGCTCGGCGTCTGACTCGACGAGCGTGACGTTCGCCGGCGCATTCGCACGCGCTTCGGCGAGCATCGCGGCGTCCGAGTCGACCGCCACGACCTCGCGCACGAGCGGCGCGAGCGCGAACGCCATCGCCCCCGTCCCCGTGCCGACGTCGAGCGCGCGCTCGTCGCCGCGCAGCGTGATCAGCTGCCGGATACGTGTGGCGAGCGCAGCCGCGCGCTCGGCCTGCAGCGCCGCAAACCGCTCCGCCTTGGTGCTCACGAGTCGACCACCACCCGTCGCGCGCGCGTCGAGTCGGTGCGGATGCCGCACGCGAGCTCGTACGTGATCGTGTCCGCGACGTGCGCGTGGCCCTCGAGCGGCACGCCGGGCCCGACGATCGTGACCGGCGTGCCGATCGGCAGCTCGCGGTCGAGCTCGACCGCGATCGCGTCCATCGACACGGTGCCGACGACGCGGCGCGGCTCGCCGGCGACGCGGATCTCCGTCCCGGTCATGTCGCGCCGGAAGCCGTCGCAGTAGCCGACCGGCACGATGCCGATCCACGTGCTCTGCTGCGCGACGAACGTGCGGCCGTAGCCTGTCGAGTCGCCGGCGCGCAGCTCCTTCGCGAGCGCGATCTCGCTCGACCACGACAGCACCGGCGCGAGGCCGTCCGCGCCCGCGTCGGTGCCGAACGGCGAGAGCCCGTAGAGCGCGATGCCGCAGCGGGCCGCGTCGAGGCGCGACTCGGGCAGGCGCAGCGCGGCGGCGCTGTTCGCGGCGTGCCTCGTGACCTCGCCGAGCCCGGCCGTGGCGTCGCGGAAGCGCTCGACCTGCGTGCGCGCGAAGCCGGGGTCGGTGTCGGCCGTCGCGAGGTGGGTCATCACGCCGACGACCTCGCGCTCGAGCGAGGGCAGCTCCGAGACGCCCCACCGCCCCATGCCGGTGTCGAGCTTCACGTGCACGCGTACGCCCTCGGGGATCTCGTCGCCGACGACGAGCTCGAGCTCCGCCTCGCGCGCGGTCGCGATCTCGCGATTCGCGGCCGGCCCCATGACGACGATGCGCGCGCCGGGAAACTCGCGACGGAGGTCGACCGCCTCGGCCACCGTCGCGACGCAGAGCGCGCTCGCCCCCGCGCCGAGCGCGGCGCCGGCGCAGTCGAGCGCGCCGTGGCCGTACGCGTTCGCCTTCACCACGGCCCACAGCTCCGCGCCCTCGAGCGCCTGCAGCAGCACGCGCGCGTTGCGGCGCAGCGCGCCGAGGTCGATCGTGACCTCGCTACGCGCCACGGAAGTTCCGGGCAAGCTCGGAGACGTAGCGGCGACCCAGCACGTGCCCATTCTGCTCCACCCAGGAGGCGAAGCCGTCGCGTCCGAGCGGCGGCGCGTCGGAGGTGAGCAGCGAGCGGCGCAGACCGACGAGCTCCTCGCGCGTGAGCACGACGTCGCGGAGCGCGAGGTTCGCGGCGCGCACGAGCGCCAGCGCGAGCGCGGACGGGCCGCGCACGATCCGAGCCCGCGAACCGACCGCGCGGCGCACGAGCCCGACGAGCTCGCCGAACGACAACCGCTCAGGCCCGGCGGCGTCGAGTGTGCCCTCGGCATCGACGCAGATCCGAGCGACGTCGCGCACCGACACGGGCTGCACGTCGTACTCGCCGCGCGGCACGACGAACACCGGCAGCCGCCGCAGGATCCACGCGATGTTGTTGACCAGGATGTCCTCCGGCCCGAACACGA
>JBKPLI010000100.1:0-13795 GCA_046731555.1 Actinomycetota bacterium
CGATGACGTCGCCGAAGGAGGCGCTCACCTTCCCGCTCCTCCGCTTCCACGAGCGGCTGCGCCTCGGCACGTTCGTCGCGCGCTGCCAGCTCACGAAGG
Organism: Actinomycetota bacterium; assembly: GCA_046731555.1. GTDB lineage: Bacteria > Actinomycetota > Thermoleophilia > Gaiellales > Gaiellaceae > PALSA-600. The sequence continues at coordinate 100 of JBKPLI010000100.1, forward strand.
ATCACGCGGAGCTCGACGAGACGCCGCTCCTCGAGTGGCTCGAGCGCACCTGCGGCAAGCGCGTCACCGAGAAGCTGTGGAAGCCGCTCCTCGACTCCAAGTTCGACGGCAACTACGCCGACCTGCCCGCCACCTGGATGTGGGCGCGCACCCGCCGCATGGGCGGCACGCGCGACAAGCAGGGCCGCGAGGAGCTCGGCTGGCTCGAGGGCGGCTACCAGACCCTGATCGACGCGCTCGAGCAGCGCATCGTCGCGCTCGGCGGAGAGGTGAGGGCGGGCACGGCCGTCGAGCAGATCGCCGGCGACCGGCACGGCGCGACGGGCCTCGTGGTCGAGGGCCGCTACCGCCCGTTCGGCTTCGTGCTCTGCACGCTCGCGCCGCCGATGGCGCGGAGCCTGCTCGCGCCCGGCCTGCTCGAGCGCGCGCCGGAGGATCACTGCCGATACCTCGGCGTGATCAGCCTGCTGCTGCGCACGAAGCGGAGCGTCAGCCCGTACTACCACCTCAACATCACGGACCGGCGGATCAAGCTGACGACTGTGGTCGAGACGACGCACGTCGTCGACCCGGTCTACGTCGGCGGCCATCTCGTCTACGTCTCGCGATACGTCGAGCCGGACCACCCCGCCCACGACCGCCCTGTCGACAAGATCGAGCGCGAGTACCTCGGCTACGTGAAGACGATCTTCCCGGACCTCCGCGACGACGAGATCCTCGCGACCGTCGTCCAGAAGGCACGGGTCACCGAGCCCGTGCACCTCGTCGGCGGCGCGGGCCGGATCCCGGAGATGTTCCCGGTGCCCGGCCTCGCGATGGCGTCGACGGCGCACGTCTATCCCGAGATCGTGAGCGGCCAGGCGGTGACGGGGGTCACCGAGCGCGTCGTGCCGGGGATCCTCGAGCGGCTCCCGGCCGCGCAGGAGGCGGCTGCGTGAACGGCAGCGCCACACCCACACCATTCAGAGACGGGGGCAACATGCGGCCCGCGTGCAACGACGCGAGAAGGAGGGTCTCGTGAAGAAGGTCGGCGTCACGGGCGCCGCAGGTTTCGTTGGCTCGCATCTGTGCGAGCGCCTGCTGGCGGACGGTTACGAGGTCGTCGGAGTCGACGACCTCTCGTACGGCTCGCTGTCCAACCTCGAGCCGTGCCTGCGGCATCCGGAGTTCAAGTTCGAGGTCCTCGACTGCACGCAGCGGCGGCCGCTGCGCGCCGCGTTCGACGGCTGCGACGCGATCATGCACCTCGCGGCCAAGAAGATCCCGCGCTACGGCGGGACGCTCGCGACCCTCGAGGTCAACGTCACCGGCGTCAACGCCGCGGCCTCGGTCGCGCTGCAGCTCGACGCCGATCTGATCGTCACGTCGACCTCCGACGTGTACGGCGACGGCACGCCTCCGTACCGGGAGGACGGCCAGCTCGTGATCGGCCCGCCCACGTCGAAGCGCTGGGCGTACGCGGTCTCGAAGATGTACGACGAGCACCATGCACTGGCGCTCGCCGACGAGCGCGGGCTGAAGACGACGATTCTGAGGCTGTTCAACTCGTACGGCCCCAAGAACCACCTCACGTGGTGGGGCGGGCCGACCGTCACGTTCATCGAGTCGCTGCTGAACGGCGAGGAGATGGAGATCCACGGCGACGGTCGCCAGACGCGGTGCTTCACGTACGTCGACGACACCGTCGAAGGCTTCATGCGGGCGCTCGAGACGCCGGAGTCGCGCGGCGAGGTGGTCAACGTCGGCAGCACGGAGCTGCTGACGATCACCGAGCTCGCGGCGGCGGTGCAGGAGCAGCTCGAGATCCCCCAGCCCCTCCGCGCGCGGTTCATCCCGTACGAGGCGCTGCCGGGGAACTACCAGGACGTCCGCGATCGGATCCCGGACACCACGAAGGCACGCGAGCTCCTCGGGTTCGAGGCGCAGGTCTCGATCGGAGAGGGTCTCGCGCGCACGATCGAGTGGCATCGCGAGCAGCGCGTCGGCCAGCGCATCGCCGCCGGCGCGTAATCCGGGTCTCTCACTGCGGGCAACAGGCAGAGCCGGCCGGCCGCGGCCGGCTCAGCCGCGCCCTGGGACGCGCAAGCGGCCCGGACCAGGCGAACTACCCGCACGGCTAGTGCGATTCTGGCGTTGCGGCAAGTAGCCACGCGCCGGAGTCCGGTCTACCTTGATTGAAGTCATGACGCGCAAGCTCGTCTGCCACGTCGTCGGGGCCCGCCCCAACTACATGAAGATCGCGCCCGTCTACGCCGAGCTCGAGCGGAGCGGCGTCGTCGAGCAGCGCCTCATCCACACGGGGCAGCACTACGACGCCGAGGTGAACGACGTCTTCTTCGCGGAGCTGCCGCTGCCGACGCCGGACCTGCAGCTCGGGATCGGCTCGGGCACGCACGGCCTCCAGACGGCACGCGCCCTCGAAGGGCTCGAGCAGGCGTTCGTCGACCTCGAGCCCGACCTCGTGGTCGTGCCGGGCGACGTGAACTCGACGCTCGCCGGCGCGCTCGCGGCGGCGAAGCTCCAGATCCCGGTCTGCCACCTCGAATCGGGGCTGCGCAGCTTCGACTGGACGATGCCGGAGGAGCACAACCGGCGCGTGGCCGACCACCTGTCCACGCTCCTCCTGACGCACTCGGAGGACGGGAACGAGAACCTGCGGGCCGAGGGCATCCCCGACGAGCTGATCGCGTTCGTCGGCAACACGATGATCGACACGCTGCTCGCGAACGTCGAGCGCGCGCGCGGGCTCGCCGCCTGGCGCGAGCACGGGCTCGAGCAGCGCGGCTACGTCCTCGTCACCCTGCACCGGCCGGCGCTCGTCGACTCGGCGGAGCTGCTCGAGCGCACGATGGCCGCCCTCGCGGAGGTCTCCGCGGCGCTGCCGGTGATCTTCCCCGTCCACCCACGGACGCAGGCGCGGCTGCACAACCTCGGCGTCGAGACGCCCGAGCGCGTGCTGCTCGTGCGGCCGCTGCCCTACACGCCCTTCCTCTCGCTCGAGGCGGGCGCGGCGGCGGTCGTGACCGACTCCGGCGGCGTGCAGGAGGAGACGACCGCACTCGGCATCCCGTGCTTCACGCTCCGCGACAACACCGAGCGGCCGGTGACGGTCACGCACGGCACGAACACCTTGCTGGGCCTCGATCCGGCTCGGATCAGGGAGATCCCGGCGCTTCTCGCGCGGCATCGCGCAGGCGTCGTCCCGCCGTTGTGGGACGGCCTGGCCGGCCGGCGCGCCGCGCACGAGATCGAGCGCGCGGTCACCGAGGTCGACCTCGCGTCCTTCGACCCGCGCAGGCGCAGCCCGGCCCCGAGGCTCGGGGCGACCGGATGACGCACGCGGCCTCCGCCGACGCGACGAACGGCGCGGTCGCCGCGCCCGGCGACGCGGCGCGCGAGGCCGAGGCGTACACGCTCGACGAGCGCTCGCTCCTCCAGAGCAAGCGGCTCGAGACGCTCGTTCGCTGGGCGCTCGGCGCGCTGACGGCGATCACGTTCCTGTCGGCGGCGCTGATCGCGATCGCGCACATCTCCGACCGCTACAACGTCAACCACGTCTCGGGCACCTGGATGGCGCTCGCGCAGGACGTGCGCGAGGGGACGCTCTACCGCCCGCTGTTCGAGGACGGCGTGTTCGGCGGCACGTGGTACACGCCGCTCCAGTTCGTGCTCGAGGGCGGCGGCGCGCTCGTCACGGGCGAGTACATCGTCTCCGGGAAGCTGATCGCCTACGCGACGGCGATCGCGCTCCTGTGGCTGCTGTACGTGATGCTCCGGCGGGTCGGCTGCTCACGGCTCGCGTCGGGTGCGCTGCTCGCGACGGTCGTGCTGACGCCGGCCGGGCTCTTCTCGTTCACGGCGATCCGCGGCGACACGCTGCCGCTGCTCCTGCAGCTCGGCGCGCTGTTCGCGATCTCGCGCGGCATCACGAAGCGGGCGCTGATGGTCGCCGGCCTGCTGTGCGCGCTCGCGATCTCCGCGAAGCTGGCCGCCGTCTGGGCGCCGATCGCGATCGTGCTCTGGCTCTTCTTCCGCGAGCGGAAGGCGCTCGGCCGCTTCCTGGCCTCGTTCGTCGTGTCGACGATCGTCGTGCTCGGCATCTTCGAGCTCTGGAGCGGCGGGCGGATGACGGACGTGGTGCTCGGCGTCGCGACCTCCGGCAACTCGAACTCGGAGTCGCCGCCGGCCGCCTTCTCGCGCCTCTTCGACCTGCTCGTCTCGCACGCCGGCCCGATCTGGCTGCTGCTCCCGTTCGCGTTCCTCGCGCTCGTGGTCGCGGTGTCGCAGCGCCGGCTGACGCTCTACCAGGTGGCGTTCCTCGTGGAGCTGCCTCTGCTCGTGGTCGTGATGGCCGACCCCGGCTCGGACTTCAACCACCTGATCGACCTCACGGTGCTGACCGCGCTCGTCGTCGGCGAGCTCTGGGTGCGGGCGGCGGGCCGCGAGCGCGAGGTCTCTGCGCTGGGCCTGGCAATCGTGCTCGCGATGATCTTCGGCGCGGCCAACGAGTACCGGCAGTCGCTCAAGGGCGACGTCAAGGACTCCGCGAAGATGCTGCTCAAGGGCGATTCGACCCGGTACCCGACGCACCCGCTCGCCGGCTTCGTGAAGGAGAACGACCGGATCCTGTCCGAGGACCCGGCCGTCCCGCTCCTCCTCGACCAGCGGCCGCTCCTCGTGGACGCGGTCTCCGTCCGGCGCGTGGGGCTCGACCACCCCGCGTGGCTCGCGGGCCTCGAGCGGCGGCTCGACGGCAGGTACTTCGACAAGGTCGTTCTCATCCACCCCGTCGAGGACAAGGGGTGGTACGACGAGCGGAACTTCGGCGCGGGCGTCCGCGACGCGATCGCCCGCGACTACCGCCTCGTGGCGAAGGTCGACCGGCGCCCGCTGACCTACTGGGTCTACGCGCCGCGCTCGTCCGGGGCCTGACCCGCGCAGGGCGATATTCCCCGAAATTGCCTCTTTCCATGCGGGTTCCCGGGGTCCAACCCCACCCGACGGATGGGGCGAACCTCTACTTCGGTTCGTTGTATCCGACCCCCTCGCACATCGATAACTAGGGCTACCGGCGGGCGGCACCGCCGGTGACGTCAATGCTGCGACTCGTTACCGACCTCGCCCAGTTCTTCGCCCGCCGTCGGCGGGCCGTGGCCGTGCTCGCCCTCGTGCCGATGGCGCTCGCGATCAGCGCGGCGCAGCCCGGCCGGGGCACCGCGGCGACGCCCGACCAGGTCGGGCAGTGGTCGGCGCCGATCACGTGGCCGAACGTGGCCGTGCACGTGATGCTCGAGCCGAACGGCACCGTCCTCTCGATCGACGCCTGGGACGACGCGCCGAACAAGGAGTACGTCTGGAACCCGCCGACCGGCACGTTCACGCTGGCGGCCTACGCGCGCAACCTCTTCTGCGCCGGCCACACGCAGCTCGGCAACGGCAAGACGCTGATCGTCGGCGGCAACGCGAGCGCGAACAACGGCTTGAAGGACACGACGATCTTCGACTCCACGAACAACTCGTGGACACGCGGGCCCGACATGGCGGTCGAGCGCTGGTACCCGACCGCGACGGAGCTGCCCGACGGCCGCGTCTTCGTGTTCTCGGGCGACAACATCGACGCGAGCGGACCGGTCGTGCCGCACGCGTTCAAGAGCTCGGCCGTGAACTCGCTGCCGGAGGTCTACGACCCGGCGACGAACTCGTGGCAGCAGCTGAACAGCGCGCGCCTCACGACGCCGCTCTACCCGTTCATGTTCACGCTGACCGACGGCCGGCTCGTGAACGTCGGCCCCGACACGGTCACGCGCACGATCACGCCGGGCCAGTGGACGTGGCAGACCGTCGCGACGAGCTCGTTCGACGGCGGCAGCGCGGTCATGTACCGCCCCGACAAGATCCTCAAGACCGGCAACTACGTCGACCCGGACTTCACGGGCGCGGACACGTTCACGACCAGTGCGGAGGCTGCGGTGCTCGACATGTCGCAGCAGACGCCGACGTGGCGGAACGTGGCGCCGATGGCGTTCGGCCGCGGCTACCACGTGCTCACGAGCCTCCCGGACGGCAACGTGCTCGTCACGGGCGGCGAGTCGCGCTCCGACGGCCGCGACCTCACCAAGGCGGTCCTCGCCGCCGAGATGTGGAATCCGGACTCGGAGCAGTGGACGACGATGGCCGCCGAGACGAACGGTCGCCTCTACCACTCGAGCGCGCTGCTCCTCCCGGACGGCCGCGTGCTCGTGGCCGGCGGCGGCCAGGCGCCGGGCGGCGGCTCGACGAACCAGCTCAACGCGGAGATCTACTCGCCGCCGTACCTCTTCAAGGGCACGCGCCCGACGATCACGAGCGCGCCGTCGACGTTCAACTGGAGCGGCAGCTTCACCGTCGGCACGCCGAACGCGGCGAGCATCGCCTCCGTCTCGCTGATCAAGACGGGGGCGATGACGCACGCGATCAACATGAGCCAGCGGTTCATCCCGCTGACGTTCACGAAGAATGCGAACTCGCTGACCGTGAACGCGCCGGCGAACTCGAAGGTCGCGCCGCCCGGCTACTACATGCTCTGGATCGTCGACTCGAACGGCGTGCCGTCGGTCAGCGCGATGATGACGACGTCCGGCACCACCGAGACCGACGTGACCGCGCCGTCGACGCCGACCGGCGTGACCGCGGCGGGCGGCGCCGGCTTCGCGAACCTCTCGTGGACGGCCGCGACCGACAACGTGGGCGTCGTCCGCTACAACGTCCACCGCTCGACGACCTCCGGCTTCACGCCCTCCGCGGCGAACCGGATCGCGCAGCCGACGGGCACGACGTACAACGACACGACCCTCGCAGCCGGCACGTACTTCTACAAGGTCACCGCCGAGGACGCGGCCGGCAACCTCTCGCCCGCCTCGACACAGGTGACGGCGACCGTGACGGCCGACACGACCGCGCCGACGGTGTCGATCACGTCGCCGACCGGCGGCACCGTGTCGAGCACGATCAACGTGAACGCGAACGCGGGCGACAACGTCGCCGTCGCGGGCGTGCAGTTCAAGCTCGACGGCTCGCCGCTCGGCGCGGAGGACACGTCGGGCCCGTACTCGATCTCGTGGGACACGACGAACGCGACGAACGGGGCGCACTCGCTCACCGCGGTCGCGCGCGATACGGCCGGCAACACGACGACGTCGACGGCCGTGAACGTGACGGTCACGAACGCCGGCGGGACGAGCGGCCTCGTCGCGGCCTACGGCTTCGACGAGGGCATCGGCACGACGACCGCCGACCAGTCGGGGACGGGCAACACCGGCACGCTCTCGGGCGCTACGTGGAACGCGAACGGCAAGTTCGGCAAGGCGCTGAGCTTCAACGGCTCGAACAACTTCGTCAGCGTCCCCGACTCCGCGCCGCTCGACCTGACGAACGCGCTCACGGTCGAGGCGTGGGTGAACCCGAGCGCGCTCGGCAGCTGGAACACCGTCATGTTCAAGGAGCGGCCCGGCTACTACGCCTACGCGCTCTACGCGAACACGGGCACGAACCGGCCGTCGGCAAACGCGATGGTCGGCTCGACCGACGCCGACACGCGCGGCACGGCCGCGGTTCCGGCGAACACGTGGACGCACCTCGCGGCGACCTACGACGGGAACATGCTCACGCTGTACGTGAACGGCAACCTGGCGTCGCAGCTGCTCGCGCCCGGCCAGATCGTCACGTCGACGAACCCGCTGAAGATCGGCGGCAACGCGATCTGGGGCGAGTTCTTCTCCGGCCTCATCGACGAGGTGCGCATCTACAACCGCACGCTGACGTCCGCGCAGATCCAGGCGGACATGACGCGGCCGGTCACCTCGCTCGACTCCACCGCGCCGAGCGCGCCCACCGGCCTCGCCGGCACCGGCAGCCAGACCTCCGCGCAGCTGAACTGGGTCGCGTCGACCGACAACGTGGGCGTCGTCCGCTACAACGTGCACCGCGACGTGACGCCGGGCTTCACGCCGACGACGGGCAACCGGATCGCGCAGCCGACCGGCACGAGCTACACCGACAACGTCGCCGGCGGGGCCTACTACTACAAGGTCACCGCCGAGGACGCCGCGGGCAACGTCAGTTCGCCGTCGAACGAGATCAACGTTCAGGTCGGCGACACGACGCCGCCGAGCGCGCCCGGGACGCTGACCGCGTCGGGCGGCGTCGGGCAGACGTCGGTCAACTGGGGCGCCGCCACCGACAACGTGGGCGTCGTCCGCTACAACCTCTACCGCTCGACGACGTCCGGCTTCGCCCCGAGCGCGGCGAACCGGATCGCGCAGCCGACGGCGACGAGCTATTCGGAGATCGGCCTCGCAGCGGGCACCTACTACTACCGCGTCGCCGCCGAGGACGCGGCCGGCAACATCGGCGCCGCCTCCAACGAGGCCTCGGCCGTCGTCACCGGCGACACGACCGCGCCGGGCGCGCCGAGCGGCCTCGCCGGCACCGTCACCGGCAGCACGATCAACCTCACGTGGACCGCCGCGACCGACAACGTCGGCGTCGCACGCTACAACGTCCACCGCGGCACCACCTCCGGCTTCACTCCGAGCGCCGCGAACCGCATCGCGCAGCCGACCGGCACGTCGTACGCTGACACCGGCCTCGCGACGGGCGCCTACTTCTACAAGGTCACCGCCGAGGACGCCGCCGGCAACGTCGGCAACGCGTCGAACGAGGCGACCGCGACGGTCGCAGACGCGACGCCGCCGAGCGCGCCGGGTACCGTGACCGCGACCGTCGCCGGCAGCACCGTCAACCTCAGCTGGGGCGCTGCGACCGACAACGTGGGCGTCGTCCGTTACAACGTCCACCGCGGCACGACCTCGGGCTTCACGCCCAGCGCCGCGAACCGCGTCGGCCAGCCGACGACCACGAGCTACGGCGACACGAACGTCGCGCCGGGCGCGTACTTCTACAAGGTCACCGCCGAGGACGCCGCGGGCAACGTCGGCGCCGTCTCGAACACGGCGAGCGCGACCGTCGCCGACACGACGGCTCCGAGCACGCCGGGCGGGCTCGGGGCGACCGGCGCCGCCGGCCAGGCCTCCCTCACGTGGACGGCCGCGGCCGACAACGTGGGCGTCGTCCGCTACAACGTCCACCGCTCGACGACCTCCGGGTTCACGCCGAGCGCGACGAACCGCATCGCGCAGCCGACGGCCACGAGTTACTTGGATACCGGCCTCGCGTCGGGCACGTACTTCTACAAGGTCACCGCCGAAGACGCGGCCGGCAACTTGAGCGCCGCCTCGAACGAAGCGAGCGCGACCGTCGCCGCCGCACCGCCGAGCGGGCTCGTCGCCGCCTACGGCTTCGACGAGGGGGCCGGCACGACCACGGCCGACAAGTCGGGCAACAACAACACGGGCGCGCTCTCGAACGCGACCTGGAACGCGACGGGCAAGTTCGGCGCAGCACTGAGCTTCAACGGCACGAACAGCCTCGTGAACGTCGCGAACTCGAGCTCGCTGCAGCTCTCGACCGCGATGACGCTCGAGGCGTGGGTGCGGCCGACGACGCTCGCGAGCTGGAACACGGTCGTGTTCAAGGAGCGCACCGGCTACTACGCCTACGCGCTGTACGCGAACACCGGCAGCAACCGGCCGTCGGGCAACAACTTCACGAGCGGCGACAACGACGTCCGCGGCACGGCTGCGGTCGCCGCGAACACGTGGACGCACCTCGCCGTCACCTACAACGGCAGCGTCCTCGCGCTCTACGTCAACGGCACGCAGGCGGCGACGCTGATCGCGAGCGGCTCGATCGCGGCCAACACGGGCCTGCTCCGCATCGGCGGCAACACGATCTGGGGCGAGTACTACAACGGCCTCATCGACGAGGTACGCGTCTACAACCGCGCACTCAGCGCGGCCGAGATCACGACCGACATGAACGCGCCGGTCACGAATCCCGACTCGACCCCGCCGTCGGCACCCGGCACGCTCACCGGCACGGGCGGGCTGACGACGGCGCAGCTGAACTGGGGCGCCGCGACCGACAACGTCGGCGTCGCGCGCTACGACGTCTACCGCGGCACGACCGCCGGGTTCACGCCGAGCGCGGCGAACCGGATCGCGCAGCCGACCGGCCTGTCGTACACCGACACCGTCGCGGCCGGCACCTACTACTACAAGGTCGCCGCCGAGGACGCCGTCGGCAACGTCGGCCCGACGACGAACGAGCTCAGCCTGCAGGTCGGCGACACGAGCGCGCCGTCCGCCCCCGGCACGCTGACTGCGACGGGCGCGATCGGCCGCGCGAGTCTCAGCTGGGGAGCCGCGACCGACAACGTGGGCGTCGTCCGCTACAACGTCCACCGCGGCACCACCTCCGGCTTCACGCCGAGCGCCGCGAACCGCATCGCGCAGCCGACCGGCACGACTTACCAGGACAACACGGCCGCCGGCACCTACTTCTACAAGGTGACCGCCGAGGACGCCGCCGGCAACGTCGGCAACGCGTCGAACGAGGCGACGGCGACGGTGCTCACCGACACGACGGCGCCGGGCGCGCCGAGCGGGCTCTCCGCGGGCGTGACCGGGAGCACCGCGAACCTCACCTGGTCGGCGGCGACCGACGACGTGGCGGTCGTGCGGTACAACGTCCACCGCGGCACCGGGCCTGGCTTCACGCCGAGCGCCGCGAACCGGATCGCGCAGCCGACGGGCACGAGCTACTCCGACAACGGCCTCGCGATCGGCACCTACTACTACAAGGTGACCGCCGAGGACGCGGCCGGCAACGTCGGCGGAGCGTCGAACGAGGTCAGCGCGAGCGTCGCCGACGCGACCGCGCCGTCCGCGCCGAGCGGCCTCGCGGCGAACGTCGCCGGCAGCACGGTCAACCTCACCTGGACCGCGGCGACCGACAACGTGGGCGTCGTGCGGTACAACGTCCACCGCGGCACCACCTCCGGCTTCACGCCGAGCGCGGCGAACCGCGTCGGCCAGCCGGCGGGCACGTCGTTCGCCGACACCGGCGTCGCACCGGGCGCGTACTTCTACAAGGTCACCGCCGAGGACGCCGCGGGCAACGTCGGCGCGGTCTCGAACACCGCGAGCGCGACCGTCGCCGACACGACGGCCCCGGGCGCGCCGGGCGGGCTCGGCGCGACGGGCGGCGCAGGCCAGGCGACGCTGAGCTGGTCGGCGGCGACCGACAACGTGGGCGTCGTCCGCTACAACGTCCACCGCGCGACGACCTCCGGCTTCACGCCGAGCGCCGCGAACCGCATCGCGCAGCCGACCGGCACGAGCTACACCGACAACGTCGCGGCGGGCACCTACTTCTACAAGGTCACCGCCGAGGACGCGGCCGGGAACGTCGGCGCCGCCTCGAACGAGGCGAGCGCGACGGTCTCCGCGCCGCCGGTCACCGGGCTCGTCGCGGCCTACGGCTTCGACGAGGGCAGCGGCACCACCACGGCCGACGGCTCCGGCAACGGCAACACCGGGACGCTCTCGAACGCGACGTGGAACACGGGCGGGAAGTTCGGCAACGCGCTCAGCTTCAACGGCACGAACAGCATCGTGAACGTCGCGAACTCGGCGGGCCTGCAGCTGACGAACGGGATGACGCTCGAAGCGTGGGTCAAGCCGACGTCGCTCGGCGGCTGGAACACGGTGCTCTTCAAGGAGCGCAGCAACTACTACGCCTACGCGCTGTACGCGAACACAGGAACCAACCGGCCGTCCGCCAACACCTTCACGAACGGCGACAACGACGTGCGCGGCACCGCGGCGGTCGCGACCGGCGTGTGGACGCACCTCGCGGCGACCTACAACGGCACCGTGCTCGCGATCTACGTCAACGGCACGCAGGCCGCGACGCTGCTCGTGAGCGGTGGGATCGTCTCGAACACCGGCGCGCTGCGGATCGGCGGCAACACGATCTGGGGCGAGTACTACAACGGCCTCATCGACGAGGTACGCGTCTACAACCGCGCGCTGAGCGCCGCCGAGATCACGACCGACATGAACAAGTCGGTCACCGCGCCCGACACCACGCCGCCCACGACGCCCGGCAACTTCGTGAAGACGGGCAGCACGGCCGGCACCGTCTCGACGTCGTGGTCGGCCTCGAGCGACAGCGTCGGCGTCACGGACTACCGCGTGTACCGCAACAACGTCCTGCAGGGGACGATCACCGGCACGACCTTCACGTTCGTCGGCATGACGTGCAGCACGAGCTCGCTGTTCGAGGTCGAGGCACGCGACTTCGCCGGCAACGTTTCCCCGCGCGCACAGCTGAACGCGTCGACGGACGACTGCGACACCACGCCGCCGAGCGCGCCGGGCACGCTGACCGCGACGGGCCAGATCGGCCGCGCGAACCTCAGCTGGGGCGCCGCAACCGACAACGTGGGCGTCGTCCGTTACAACGTCCACCGCGGCACGACCGCCGGCTTCACGCCCACCGCAGCGAACCGCATCGCGCAGCCGACCGGCACGACCTATCAGGACGTGACGTCGCCGGGCACGTACTTCTACAAGGTCACCGCCGAGGACTCGCAGGCGAACGTCGGGCCCGTCTCGAACGAGGCGTCCGCGACCGTGCTCGCCGACACGACGGCGCCGTCGCAGGTCACCGGCCTGAGCGCGACGGGCGGTCAGCGGCAGGTGGCGCTGAGCTGGACGGCCGCGACCGACAACGTCGGCGTCGCGCGCTACAACGTGCACCGCTCGCAGACGTCGGGCTTCACGCCGTCGGCCGCGAACCGCGTCGGCCAGCCGACCGGGACGAGCTTCACGGACACGAACCTCGCGGCGGGCACCTACTACTACAAGGTCACCGCCGAGGACGCGGCCGGCAACGTGGGCGCTGCCTCGACCGAGGTGAACGGCGTCGCGACGAACCCGCCGCCGGTCGGCCTCGTCGCCGGCTACGGCTTCGACGCGGGCACGGGGACGAGCGCAGCCGACTCGGCCGGCACCAACAACGGAACGCTCGTGGGCGGCGCGGGCTGGGCGCTGGGCAAGTTCGGCAACGCCGTGACGCTCGACGGTCTCAACGACATGGTCACCGTCCCGGACTCGGCGTCGCTCGACCTGACGTCGGCGATGACGCTCGAGGCGTGGGTGCTGCCGAACACGGCGCTCGACTGGCGCAGCGTGATCTTCAAGACCGGCTCGTCCGACCTCGTGTACGGCATGTACGCGAGCACGAACGCGAACGTCCCGAGCGGCGACGCCGTCACCGGCGGCACGCAGCGCACCGCGAAGGGCGGCAGCTCGCTGACGCCGGGTGTGTGGACGCACCTCGCCGCGACCTACGACGGCTCGAACCTGCGCCTCTTCGTGAACGGCACGCAGGCGGCGTCGACGTCCGCGACCGGCAACATCCAGGTCTCGAGCGGCGTCCTCACGATCGGCGGCAACAACCTCTTCTCCGAGTGGTTCAACGGGAAGATCGACGAGGTCCGGATCTACAACCGCGCATTGAGCGCGACCGAGATCCAGAGCGACATGAACCTCGGCGTCGCGAACGACACGACCGCGCCGACCGTGACGCAGTCGACCCCGGCGACCGGGTCCCCCGACCAGCCGGTCGGCCTGCAGCCGACCGCCAAGTTCAGCGAGCCGATCGACCAGGCGTCGCTCGCCGCCGCGTGGCAGATCCGCGACTCCGCGAACAACGTCGTCCCGGCGACGGTGCAGTACGACGAGTACACGGC